>CAYXKC010000014.1:0-28152 GCA_964465295.1 uncultured Methanomicrobiaceae archaeon
AAGGAGGACCATGTCAACATCTCGCTCCACGGCCACAACCCGATGCTCTCCGAGATGATCGTCCGGGCGGCAGGCGACCCGGAGATGAAGGCGCTTGCGGAGAAGATGGGGGCGAAAGGGATCAATCTCGTAGGCCTCTGCTGCACCGGCAACGAACTCCTGATGAGAAAAGGTATTCCCATGGCCGGAAACCACTTCAACCAGGAGCTCGTTATCGCAACCGGGGCGCTTGAGGCGATGGTCGTCGATTACCAGTGCATATTCCCGTCGCTTCCGAGGACTGCAAGCTGCTATCACACGAAGATCATCTCGACAAGCGAAAAATCGAAGATCGTCGGCTCGTATTATTTCGATTTCCACCCGGAGAATGCCTACGACACTGCAAAGGCTATCGTCAGGATGGCTGTCGCCAACTTCCCGAACAGGATTCCCGAGAGGGTTTTGATCCCCGGAAAACCGGTCGACCTGATGGCCGGATTCTCGGTCGAAGCCATACAGGCGGCGCTCGGTGGAACGTTCAAACCCCTTGTCGACCTGATTGCATCAGGAGATATACGCGGTGCTGTCGGCATCGTCGGGTGCAACAACCCGAAGGTAAAACATGACTTCGGCCATGTCACCCTCGCAAAGGAGCTGATAAAGAACGACATCCTCTGTGTCGAGACCGGATGTGCGGCGGTTGCCTGCGGGAAAGCAGGATTGATGATGCCTGATGCGGCATTCCTTGCAGGGCCCGGATTAAAGGGCGTATGCAATAAGCTCGGTATACCCCCGGTCCTTCACATGGGCTCCTGCGTAGACTGTTCGAGGATACTCGTGCTTCTCGCCGAACTTGCAAAGACCCTCGATGTCGGAATCGACCAGCTGCCTGCCGCAGGCGCCGCACCCGAATGGTACTCGCAGAAAGCGGTCTCTATAGGTTCGTACTTCGTTGCATCGGGTGTGTACACCGTTCTTGGGGTAATGCCGAAGATCGCGGGGAGTGAGAATGTCGTAAATCTCCTGACAAAAGGGCTTAACGGCGTTGTCAATGCATCATTCGCTGTGGAACCGGATCCTGTTGCAGCTGCTGAACTGATCACAAAGCACATTGACGGAAAGAGAAAGGCGCTCGGAATCTGAACAGGTGTAAATTTGGCGAAAAATACGGACAACATCCGGAAGGCGGCCGGTTACTTCAGGAGATCTGCGACCGGCGGACCTGATGAGGGAAAGAGAATCTTCGTTGCGGGAAAAGGCGGAGTCGGCAAGACCACGATCTCCGCCCTTCTTGCTGCGATGTTTGCAGACGACGGTATGAACGTCCTTGCGGTCGACGAGGACCCCCAGCAGAACCTGCCGTTCTCGCTCGGCTATCCCCCGGAAAAGGCACCGGAGATAATCCCGCTCTCGAAGAACGCAGATTATATCGGGGAGAAGATCGGCTGCCGGCCCGGCGACGGGTGGGGCGGGATTATGAGGCTCAATCCTGATGTTGGTGACGTTGTCGATAGATTCGGGGTTAAGGTCTCCGACAGGATAAGCGTCCTTGTGATGGGGAGCGTCTCGCTCGCCGCCACCGGCTGCCTGTGCCCGGAAAACGCCCTCTTAAGCAGTGTGGTCCGCTACATCCGCTTAAGAAACGGCGAGGTGATAATAATGGATACGCAGGCGGGTGTCGAGCACTTCGGGAGATCGATGTCCGAAGGCTTCTCATATGGTGTAATTGTAACCGAACCATCATTCAACTCGATATCCGTGGCCCTTCACTCTGCCAGACTTGCCAGACAGCTTGGTGTTCCTGAGATCCATCTCGTCATAAACAGGGTGAGATCGGATGCCGACGTTCAGAAGGCGGAAAAATTGATCGGGGATTTATCTGGGTTCAAATCCGTTCATTATATCCCCTTTGACGAACGGGTAATGGATCTTGAACCCGATATCACGGGGCTTAAGGATATGGATACACCCTTCCGCGATTCGGTTCGCGATCTTTACATGAGCCTGAGATAAGATTCACCTATTTTTCAGGCAGCACCAGTATTAACCCTTTTTCCTCCTGATATACTTGTACCATTCCCCGGCAAAGAGCAGAGGCAGACCGAGAGCCGTCAGGCAGATCCAGTCGCAGGCCGAGAGCGGGATCGTGTAGAGGAAGACCTGGAACCACGGAAGGTAGAGCACCGCAGCCTGGATTATCACGCTAAAGATTATCGCAGCGAGGATGTAGGGATTCGAGAGAATGCCGATATTTCCCAGGTTCCACCTGAACGACCTGAAGTTCAGCACATTCACGAGCTCGAATATGATGATCCCCGTAAAGGCCATCGTCCGGGCCTTCTCAAGACCTTCGTCATATGAATGAAGGAATACAAAGAGTGTCAGGAGCCCGATCCATCCGCCGATTACGGATATGAGGAGCATCGCCTTCCTGTCGAGGACAGGCCGGTCTATCTCGCGGGGTTTATGCATCATAATGTCTTTCTCGGCCGGTTCTGCACCGATTGCAAGAGCCGCAACTCCGTCTGTGACAAGATTTATCCAGAGGATCTGGAGCGGAAGAAGGACGAGCGGAAGCCCCATCATCAGGCCGCCCGCGATTGCGATGATCTCGCCAATGTTTGATGAGAGCAGGTACCTCGTGAACTTCTGGATATTGTCGTACTCCCTCCGCCCTTCATGAACGCCCTCGACGATGCTCCCGAAGTTGTCGTCCACGAGGACAATATCGCTCGCCTCCTTTGCGACATCCGTACCCTTGATGCCCATCGCGATACCTACATCAGCCTTTTTCAGTGCCGGGGCATCGTTGATCCCGTCACCCGTCATCGCCACGACCGCTCCTGCGGAAGAAAGAATATCGATCACTCTCAGTTTGTGTTCGGCGGTAACCCTTGCAAGTATCCGCGTATCCCAGAGCCTGTCAGCAAGTTCATCGTCTGAAAGACTGTCGATGTCGGCCGCCCTGAGGACGCCTTCGCTCTTAAGCCCCACCGACTCTGCGACAGCCAGTGCTGTAAGAGCAGAATCGCCTGTAATCATTATCACCCCGATTCCGGCAGTATCGCATGTCTTAAGAGCATCCCTTACCTCTTCCCTCGGCGGATCGATTATGCCCGCAAACCCGAGGAATACAAGATCTTTCTCGCATTCTTCAGCCGTCTCAGGAACCAGGGTCCCAAGTGTTCTCTCTGCGATAGCAAGAACCCTCAGGCCCTTTGACGCCATGGACTCGTAGACTTCGTGGTATTTTTCCCGGGCGGCGTCATTCATCCTGACTATCTCCCCGTCCTCCAGGTACGAGGAGGATAGTTCGAGGATGATCTCCGGGGCGCCCTTTGAAAATGCCATCATCACGCCTTCGGTCTCCAGGACCGTCGTCATTCTCTTCCTCGACGAATTGAACGAGAACTCCTTTTTTATATCCTGGATATCGTGAGAATATTCCGGTATCCATGCCTTGTGTGCCGCGACCACAAGCGCTCCTTCTGTAGGCATCCCGGAGATGGTCCACTCCCCCTCTTTTTCAACAAGAACAGCATGATTGCAGAACAGTCCTGCCCGGAGAAAGGCCCTTATGCCCTGGTCGGCGGTGGGATCGATCTTCTCCCCGCCCCGCGTGAATTCTCCTGTGGGTTCGTAGCCTGCCCCGCCGACCCCCGTGAAGTGATCCGGGGTATAGATCTCCTTTAAGGTCATCTCGTTTTTTGTGAGCGTTCCGGTCTTGTCCGTGCATATGATCGATACTGTTCCAAGGGTTTCCGAAGCGCTAAGATGCCTGATCAGGCATTTTTTGCTGTACATGTGCCTGATCCCGATTGCGAGGGTGAGCGTCACGACTGCGGGGAGCCCCTCTGGAATGACCGCAACCGCAAGCGATACCGCGGTCATGAACATCTCCTGGAGCTCCCTGTTCTGGAGCAGTCCGGCGATTACTATCAGTGCCGCAACGAGGATGGACATTATGCTGATCTGCTTTCCCAAAACATCGAGCCTCTTTGAGAGCGGTGTCTCCTCATCCTTTATGCTCCCGGTAAGCCCTGCAATGCCGCCGAACTCCGTATTCATCCCGGTCGCAGTAACGATTGCCCTGCCCCTTCCGTTGACGACGGTCGTTCCCATGAAGACCATGTTCCTGCGCATAGAAAGCGGCGTATCCGCTTCGAGTGCGCATACACTCTTCTCTTCCGGAACGGATTCCCCGGTCAGTGCAGACTCGTCCGCCTGCAGCGTTGCGGAATGAATGATATAGGCGTCGGCAGGGACTTTGTTCCCCATCTCAAGGACCAGGACGTCACCCGGGACGATCTCCTTTGAGTCCGTCTCGACAAGGTTCCCGTCAACAAGAACCGTTGCATTCAGGCCGAGCATTTTTTTGAGGGCATCTATTGCTTTTTCAGCCTGCCACTCGTTTATAAACCCGATTACGGCATTCAAAATCACAATAAGAAGGATTGCGGCAGTGTCGACGAACTCGCCGAGCAGTGCCGAGATAAGGGCGGCTGCAATAAGGATTCCAATAAGGATGCTTTTGAACTGCCTCAGAAATACAGCGAGAGGTGATGCTTTCTCTTCTTCCTTTATCTCGTTGTAACCGTATTGCCCGAGTCTCCGGCTCCTCTCGTCCGCATCGAGGCCGCCGGTAGATGTCGACAGCATCTCCATTACCTCTCCGTCATCAAGTGAATGCCACGGTCTTCCGGGTTCTGGCAGATCTCCGTTCACTATCAGGCAATTACAGTATCATTGCAGATAATCGTTTTGGATAAAAAAAGGTGGTGTTATTCCGGACGTATAATCCCGGATTTGATCTCTGCAACGAGAGTTCTTACAGAACCCCGTATTTCTCCAGGGGACCCTGAATCCCCGACGGCCGATACAATCGCACTGCCGACAACGACTCCGCCGGCCCCTGAATCGATAATTATACCGGCATTCTTTGGGCCGGATATCCCGAAACCGACGACTACCGGAATATCGAAGATACCCTTTGCCCTTGAGACAAGATCGAGTGCTTCGTCCGGGATTTTATCCCTCTGGCCTGTTGTTCCCAGGGCCGAGATCAGGTAGATGAAACCGGATGCCCTGGCGGCGATCTCTCTCATCCTCTCTTCACTTGTTGTGATGGAGACGAGGAAGATCTGGTCCAGCCCGTATTTTTCAGCTGCAGAAAGCGCCTCTTCCGCCTCCTCGAAAGGCATGTCCACTATAAGCACTCCGTCTGCACCGCTCGCTTTTGCCTCCGAATAGAACCTGTCGAAACCCGCCTTTATTACCGGGTTTATATAGGTGAAGATCACCACCGGGACGCCGGAGATACTCCTTATATGGCGGGTAATCCCGAATGCGGTTTGTGGAGTTGCGCCGGCAAAAAGCGCCACCGAATCCGCCGCCTGGATCACAGGGCCGTCTGCAACCGGATCGGTGAACGGGATTCCAACCTCTATTATATCTGCACCGCCTTCGACGAGGGCCGATGCAACGATCTTCGACTTTTCATCATCGGGATAGCCTGCCACCATATAACCAATGAAAGCCGGTTTTGAGAATGCACTTTTAATTCTACTCATATCTGCAGCCCCCTGAGTTCTGCAATCCTGTCAACGTCCTTGTCCCCCCTGCCCGAGAGGCATACGACAACGATCTCGTCCCTGTCGAACTCATCACTGTTATTCATGAGGTACGATACCGCGTGGGCGGATTCGAGCGCAGGAATAATACCCTCCATCCTGGAGAGGTATTCAAATGCATCCAGGACGTCTTCGTCCGCCGCCATCCTGTATTCGACACGGCCCGAGTCTTTCAGCATGCTGTGCTCCGGACCGACTCCCGGATAGTCGAGCCCTGCGGAGATGCTGTCGGTCTCGCTTATCTGGCCGTATTCGTCCTGCAGGAGGTACGAGAAAGCCCCGTGCAGAACTCCAGGCTCCCCCTTGCAGAGGGCCGCCCCGTGCTGTCCGGGCTCTTCACCTTTTCCTCCTGCCTCAACACCCACAAGCCTGACTTCGTCGCCGATAAATGCGTGGAACATCCCTATTGCATTCGAGCCCCCGCCGACACATGCTATGGCCGCATTTGGGAGTCTCCCCTCGGCCTTAATGACCTGCTTCTTAGTCTCTGTTCCGATTACCGACTGGAAATCCCGGACCATTTCAGGGAAGGGGTGCGGGCCGACGACAGATCCTATGACATAGTGCGTATTCATTACGCTCGCGACCCAGTCACGCATCGCCTCGTTGGTCGCATCCTTGAGGGTCTTTGTTCCTGAAGAGACCGGGTGGACCTTTGCTCCCAGGAGCTCCATCCTGAATACATTGAGTTTCTGCCTTTCGCAGTCCTTCTCGCCCATGTAGACCTCGACCGGGATGCCGAGAAGGGCTCCGGCGATTGCAGTTGCAACGCCATGCTGGCCGGCACCGGTCTCGGCAATGATCCGCTCCTTGCCCATGTATTTTGCGAGAAGGACCTGTCCTAAGGTATTGTTGATCTTGTGTGCACCCCCGTGGAGAAGATCCTCTCTCTTCAGGTATACCCTGCACCCGAGATCTTCGGAGATTTTTTTGCAGAAAGTAAGCGGAGTCTCGCGTCCTGCATAGTTCTTCAGGTACCCTGCAAGTTCCGCTTTAAATGTCTCGTCGGCAGAGAACCTCCGGTAGTTATCATCCAGCTCTTTAAGTGCGAACATCAGGGTCTCGGGGACATACTGCCCCCCGAACCTTCCGAATCTCCCGCTCTTCACATGCATGCCTCAACCTCCCTGCAATGGCGTATAAACTCTGCAACCCTCTTGGGGTCCTTTATCCCCGGGCTCTTCTCGACACCAGAGGAGACGTCCACGGCCGAAGGCCCGACTGCCCGAATTGCTTCACCGACATTCTCGGGAGTCAGTCCTCCGGCGAGTATCACCGGTGCACAGCACTCTCTCACCATTCTTGAGGCGAAATCACAGTCATAAAGCGTCCCGTTCCCCATGCTCCCGTCGACAAGCACCATATTGAATCCCGGTGCAGGATCTTCTCCCGGCCTGACTGCCCTGATGACCATTATCCCGCACCTGTCCGGAACTGCAATTCCGCTGTGAAGCTGGACTGCATCCGGCCTTATATGAGTGATCACCTCAAGGTCGCTCCCGGAACGGGTGTCGGTCACGCAGACCTTCATCGTTGCGGGCCGGAGGGCGGCGAATATCTCCTTCGCCCTTTTTACCGGAACAGACCTCGGTGAATCCGAACATACGACTACTCCGATTGCATCGGCCCCGAGCTCCTCGGCGATGAGTGCGTCCCTTACGGTGGTAATACCGCAGATCTTTATGCGCATACGAGCTCCTCCAGTGCCCTGGCCGGATCGGCCGCCGACATCAGGTAAGTTCCGACAAGAAAACCGTTGCAGTAATCTTTCATCTTCCTGATATCCGCCGGCCCTTTTATCCCACTCTCGCAGACTATCGATACTCCCGTATCCGCCGCGAGAGGTGCGAGCCTTCTGGTAGTTTCCGTATCTGTCTCCATCGTCTTTAAATTCCTGTTGTTTATTCCTATTATCCGTGCTCCTGCAGAGAGTGCAGCCCTCATCCCGGCCTCGTCATGCACTTCGACAAGGCATTCCATCCCGTATGACTGCGTGCATTCGATGAATTCCCCGAGCCTTTCACCAAGAACGGATTCGATAAGCAGAATTGCATCGGCCCCGATTGCGGCACTCTCTCTTACCTGGACCTCGTCGATTATGAAGTCCTTTCTTAGAACCGGAAGGTCGGCTGCAGGCCGGATCATCCGTATGAATTCGGTATCGCCGCCGAAGAAGAACGGCTCGGTAAGGACCGAGATCCCGCAACAGCCCGAGCCTGCATAGCCCGCCGCGATCCTTTCAGGACTCTCGAAGCTGCGGATCAGCCCTTTGGAAGGCGACCTGAACTTGATCTCGGCAATGATATTGTTCCTGTTATCACGCCGGGCCAGGCTTTTTTCGAGGCTGATCTTTCTTCTTTCAGCGATCTCCATACATGGATCGATCGCTTTGATCCTCTGCCCTGCGCCCCTGATAATCTGTTCAAGCATTGTCATCAGCCGCCGTATATGCCGTGAGGGCTTCGAGCTTCCGCATTGCCGAGCCGCTGTCGATCGATCTCTCCGCTGCAGAGAGTCCCTTTTCAAGATCCCGTGCATAGCCGCCGGTGTATATCGCTGCCGCGGCGTTGAGAAGGACGATATCCCTGCAGGGGTCTTCCTTTCCTGCAAGTATCCCCCGGATGATGTACGCGTTGGTATCAGGAGACCCGCCTCTAAGCTCTTCGGTACAGGAGAGCGGAATGCCAAAATCCCTGCAGTCAATGCTGTACTCGCTGATCCTGCCGTTCTTTAGTTCGGCAACCGATGTCCTGCCTGTTGTCGTTATCTCGTCGAGCCCGTCCCCGTGAACGACCATAGCCCTGTCGGTCCCCAGCAGCAGGAGAACTTCGGCAATCTTTCTTACAAGATCCCCGTCATAGACTCCGAGAAGCTGGGCCTGTGCCCCGGCGGGGTTTGCAAGTGGGCCGAGCAGGTTGAAGATGCTCCGGATGCCGGTCTCCTGTCTTGCTGTTGCGGCATACTTCATTGCAGGGTGGTAGTTGCGGGCGAAGAGGAAACCGATCCCGATATCCTCCGTCATCCTCTCGACAGTTCCCGGAGATGCCATGATGTCGGCACCGAGCGCCTCAAGCACGTCAGCAGAGCCGCACCTGCTGGAAACGCTCCTGTTTCCGTGCTTTACAACCGGGACTCCAGCTCCTGCAGCGACAAATGCGGCGGCAGTACTGATATTGAAGGTATCTCTTCCGTCTCCGCCGGTACCGCACGTATCGACAAGGTTCCCGTCGGTTTTCGGGTGGATCATTATTGCAGATTCACGGATCTCCGAGGCGAACTGCGCCAGTTCGCGGCTTGTCTCGCCTTTCATTCTCATAGCAGTGATGAAGGACGCGATCTGGCAGTCGGTCGCCTCTCCTGCCATAATCTGTCTCATGACAGACGACGCCTCATCCGCTGTAAGCTCGCTACCGTTTACCGCCGTCGATATTGCAGCCCTAATCACCTGCACACCCCCGTCCGGATGAAATTATTCATCAGGCGATCGCCTTCTCCGGTGAGAACGCTCTCGGGGTGAAACTGGACTCCTTCAACAGGGTAATGCCTGTGCCTGACGCCCATGATCATTCCGTCATCAGAGCTCCTGGCAGTAATGATAAGCTCTGTTGGGATTGTATCAGCGTCAACCGCCAGCGAATGGTAGCGTGTGGCACTGAGCGGGGACGGCAGCCCTGAATATATGCTCTTTGAGTCGTGCTCTATCACCGAGGTCCGGCCGTGCACGGGCCTGTTTGTCCTTAACACGTCCCCGCCGTAGAAACTGCAGATCACCTGGTGGCCGAGGCATACACCGAGTGTTGGGGTGTTTTGCCCGAGTTCATCAAGGATCGTGGTGCAGATCCCGGCATCCTCCGGTTTCCCGGGGCCCGGCGAGAGGATAATCCTGTCGTATTCCCCTGCCATTACCTCTTTTATGTCTGCATCGTTCCTGAAGACATGAAGGTTGCACCCTGTCTTTCCTATCTGCTGGCAGAGGTTGTAGGTGAAACTGTCGTAGCAGTCGATAACGAGAACTTCCATCTCAAACTCCTCCCGATGCGTCGATTGCATCTATGAGGCCTGCCGCCTTGCTCTCGGTCTCGAAAAATTCCTTCTCCGGGATCGAGTCTGCGACTATGCCCGCTCCTGCCTGGAGTGTGAGTTTTCCGCCCCCTGCAAGTATGGTCCTTATCGCTATGGCAAAATCGAGGTCGCCGTCCGGGCAGATGTAGCCAACTGCACCGGCATAAAGACCCCTGGTCTCGTCCTCGAGTTCGTCGATTATCTCCATCGCCCTGATCTTCGGGGCCCCGCTGACAGTTCCGGCGGGGAAGCACGACCTGAGGGCATCGAATCCGTCAAGACCGTCCACCAGGTCGCCTTCTACTGTTGATACGATATGCTGGACATGCGAGAATTTCTCAACCTCCATGAACCTGGGAACCCTCACTGTCCCGTATTTGGATATCCTGCCGATATCGTTCCTTGCGAGATCGACTAGCATGATGTGCTCTGAACATTCCTTTGCATCTCCAAGAAGCTCTTTCTCAAGGGCTTTATCCTCTTCAGGGGTGGCTCCGCGTTTCCTGGTACCTGCAATCGGTACTGTTGAGACCGTTCCCCTGCGGCACCTGACAAGCATCTCCGGGCTTGCTCCGATAACCTGCCTGTCCCCGAAGTCTATGAAGTACATATAGGGACTCGGGTTCATTCTCCGCAGCGACCTGTAAACCGTAAACGGGTCGCCGCCAAAATCACATTCGAACTTCCTTGAGACTACTGCCTGGAAGATGTCGCCCGAGTATATGTAGTCTCTTGCGGCCGTGACCATCTCCTCGTAGCACTTTCTGCCTGTAGGGGAGAAGTATTCGCGGGGGCTTTTTTCCGGTGAAATCTTTTTTTGATCGATTGTCTGGTCGCCGGCTTCGAACAGGCCCTTCATCCGTTCGATCCCTGCAACCGCCTTTTCATATTCCCTGCATAACTCATTCGCGTCGCAGACTTCGATCAACGATGCGATATAGACCCTTCCTTCATAATGATCGTATACAACGTAATCTCCGGGAAGGATGAATTCGGCGAGCGGGAAGCCTGAAGGTTCTCTTTTTCTGCCAAAACGCCCGGGATAGAGCGAGTAAACGATATCATATGAGAAGTAGCCCACATAACCCCCGGGAAATACCGGTATCCCTGTATCGCGAAAACCCGGTTTTCTCATGAGCAGCTTTGCGAGATCAATAGGATCGGTCTTGTTCTCACTGCCGGACAGGGTAATTTTCGACCTGATGTCAAACCCGAGTATCGAGTATCCTGCTGTCTTTTCATCTCCCTCAAGGGATTCCAGTATGAACCCGCTGCCGCAGCGAAGCCTTTCAAAGGCGTCGGCTGGTACAGGGAATGTTCCTTCAAGTACGGTATAGACGGGAATTTCCATTGGGAATCTCCCTTCCGCACATATCTTTTCTATCTCTGAATAATCAGGAATTGTTTCTGCATTAAAACCGGTTTCCATTCCACCGGCATCACCTCTTGTCACAACATTATTCTTCTTTGTACATATTTATACATTATTGTACTATTTTGTACAAGCGGTTGCCCGCGTGATGGCGGTTTATTGAAAAACGGCGTAAATCTCCGGTCAGTTTCCGGGTTTTCATTCCCCTGATGCACAAAATTAAGTAATCTCCGGGACGACTTATATGAACAAAGATGGCCTCCGTTGAAGACACGATTAAGGAACTCGAAGATGAGATCAAGAATACAAAATACAATAAGGCGACTTCTCATCACATCGGCAGGCTGAAGGCGAAACTTGCAAAACTGAAGGATGAAGCCGTAACAAGAGCTATGGCCTCGGCAGGCGGGGGCGAAGGCTATTCTGTCAAGAAATCCGGGGACGGAACTGTTGTTCTGGTCGGTTTTCCGTCTGTCGGTAAGTCGACACTCCTAAACAGGCTCACCGGGACGGCAAGTGAGACAGCCAGTTATGCGTTTACGACTCTGACGGTTGTTCCCGGTGCGATGGAGCACAAGGGTGCCAATATCCAGATACTCGATATACCCGGACTTATCGCCGGGGCGGCGATGGGCAAGGGCAGGGGAAAGGAGGTAATCGCGGTAGTCAGGGGTGCAGACCTGATCCTCCTTCTCGGCGACGTGTATAATGAAAAGCACATAGACGTCCTGATAAACGAGCTTTACGACGCCGGAATCCGTATCAACAGGCAGAAGCCTGATATAACGATCAAAAAATCATCGAACGGCGGAATAAGATTCAACACCGTGGGCTATTCCGGGCTTGACCTGGAGGAGATCCGTGCCATCCTGGCAGAGAACAAGATCGTCAACGCGGATGTCCTGATAAGGGGCGAGGTGACGCAGGACGATTTCATCGATGCCATGTTTGGAAACAGGGTATATGTACCCGCTTTCTTTGCGATCAACAAGGTCGACCTTGTCGACGAGCAGACCCGGCAGGATATCATAAAGGACGTGAACAAGAGGTTCGGAAGGCCCCCGATCATGCTCTCGGCATACAGCGGTTTCAATATCGAAAAACTGAAGGACGAGATCTACGACCAGCTTGGCTTCATACGGATATACATGAAGCCGGTTGGGGACAAGCCCGACATGGAAGAGCCGCTCATCATCAGGAAGCCTGCGACCGTCGAGGATGTATGCAACAAGCTCCACCGTGATTTTGTAAGAAAGTTCAGGTATGCAAAAGTATGGGGGCCTTCTGTAAAGCACGACGCCCAGAGGGTCAGCCTTCCGCATGTGCTTGAGGATGGAGACATTCTCACTGTTGTAACGAAAGCCTGATTACGGTAAATTTTTAGGCAGTCACTCTTTTTTTCCATATTATGAAGTCATTAACAGAATTATCAAATCTTTATAGTTTTATTTTTCCTGTATTCTGATTGTATTAGATCCATTATGTCTTGCATAAATGCAGTCCTGCATAGATATTATTGATGGTATAATTGTGAAAACTACAAATTGAAAAGGGATTGCCAAAATAAGAAATAAAAGAAACGTTACTTGTCCATTTAATTATCAGATAGCAAAAGATACTTTACCTGTGAATGAAGAGCAGGAATATCATCATGCATCATCATTAGAATTTCTTCAAGATTCACTGAGAAATAACCATGAATAAGCCTGTCTCTGGTACCTGCCATCTCTCTCCACGGCAGTTCCGGGTGGAGAGTGCGAAATTCCGCTGAAACCTGTTTTGCAGCCTCTCCAATAACCTCCAGAGATCTGATTATAGCATTCTGATATATCTTATCTGCCAAAAATTCTTCAGATGTTATCTTTTCTGAAACACTCAAAATAATTTCACATTGTTCAGATATGTGGGCTAAATAGACAAGATCTCTTTTCATGAAACACCCGCAACTGCACCATACAAAACAACATCAGCTTCAACGTAAGGTCTGATATAAGGGCTTAGATATTTTTCTGATACGAGATCTACCTTCCTTTCAAATAATTTTTCCAGAAAGTCAACAAGGTCCAGGTATTTTCTGATTCCAATAGCACCGTGCTTAAAAGTATAAAGGACATCGATATCGCTGTCAGGTGTATCCTCCCCCCGGCTCACAGAACCAAAAATCCCTATTGTTTCAATATCAAACTCATCCTGGAGATAAGGAAGCTCCCGCTCAAGTTTTCTTAAAACATCATCACGTATGCTGACATATGAGCCATTCATCTGTATAACCTCCGGAATATCATACCCGTATCTGATACCGGCATCTGATAATTACTCTGTATGTCAGAGATCATAATAGATATTTTGCATGTTAAACATTAGAAACAGGGCAAAGAAACTCAATAAATTATTTCATACCATACTCAACTTGAATTATACTCACTCACCAAGTGCCGCAGATGAAGCAGACTCAGGCCCTGCCATTGACAGAGACTTCTTTGAGGTAACCGAACTTCCGGCAGGAACAACCAACTATGACCCCGGATATTACTATGCCTGGTATGTAGCCAGCGGAACTGCGGTTGGCAAAGAAGGCGATGACTTTCACGGTGCCTGTGCTGTCAGGTTTGACACAAAAGTTAAGGATGGACCTCTGGGTGAAGGCGGAGAGCGTTATTATAATTATGTCCTCTGTGTCCGGGATATCAACAGAGCGTATGAAGACCACGCTGTCCGGATAGAAATAGAGCAATGAAAATTAAAAATTAAAAACCAGGCGGCAACAGGCTGAATCAGGCAACTGCCACCCCGATTATTTTATCCGGAAGTGGTATAACTGCACTGAAAATCTATTCTGACCTTCTGATTGATCAGGTTAAAGACTCTTTTATCGCGTCGAGAGGCGCATTCGTCTTTAACCCCGTTCCACAGTAATGAACCCTGGATGCCTGGTACCCCTTTTCCCTCAGCGATTCAATCACGCTGTCAATAGAAACCGGGGATACCTTCCACAGCCTGCTCATTACATGATAGTCGTAGAATGTAGATGTATCGAGCTCTTCGGCGATTGTGGTAAGGAGTTTTTCGATCTTTCTTTCATTGTCGAGCCCTGCCTGCGGGAGCCTCTCAAGCATCTCTGCGATCAGCTCTTTGTTGTTGACGGCACCGAGCCAGACCGGGCCGGAGACTGCAAGCCTTCCGCCGCATTCACTGCACTGCAGGTTCTCGGGAAGAATTCCTCTCTGCTCCGTCCTGAACCCGCATTTGTTGCAGTGGTGGACGTAGCCTAGATTTTCAAGTGCCTTGTCAGCCCTTCCGGCGCCCCCTGTGACTTTCAGGTGAATCCTCACGAAGTGCTCTCTTGCGTAACAGAACAGGGGTTCGATCCCGCGATCGTATTTTGCGCATTCCCTCGCTGCATAACCGAGGAGGACGCGAAGCCCTGTCTCCGAGTGGTATTCGTTGTTAAGCGGTTTTGAAAAATAGCGCCTGATTCCCGCCTTCTGATGTGCGCCGCAGAGGGGGGCGGTGTCGGTTGCGGTCAGGAAGAGGAATTTCTTCGCCGATGTCGCCGCCGAGTTGATAAACGGTGCAGGCGATCCGAATGGGTCGATATCGACAGCATCGAAACGCCTCTGGTGCATCAGGACGTTTGCATCGCACCCGACGACCTCCACACCGCTGCAGCAACGGTCGCGGTTGTATTCTATGAGGGTTGTGGCTCCCGGATCCTTGTCGCAGATAGTGACGGCTGTTCCGGATTCGTTTGAAACCCTGAGTCCCCTGGCACCTGTCGCACCCATTGCGTCGAGGTAGGTTTCGGGCCGGAGGCACTGAACCAGCAGGACGGTAAGATCCCTGTTTATCGCCATTCTCCTGTTGAAGAATACCGGTGCGCTTCCCGGGGGAAAATTGTGCCCCTCCTCCTGCTCCGGAATCAGGAAAGAGGTCTTTCCCTCTCTTATTTCGACAAGTTTCATCTTAAAATCCCTTCAACGCGGCGTTTAATATTATTGTATGCCGTCATCCGCCTTAATCTGTTTATCAGGAAATCTTATAGCTTATACAGTCTTAGTTATTAGAGCAGTTTTCTTAGTTGGGCTTGTGGCCTAGCCTGGATATGGCGTTAGCCTCCTAAGCTAAAAGTCAGGGGTTCGAATCCCCTCAAGCCCGTTTTTGGTTTTTGTTTTTATTTTTACTTTCAGTTTTAATTTTTTGGGATTCAATTGTGGGCATAAGCCCCTGTCGGGGCAGCCCTAACCGCAAATTTCTGCGAAATTTGCTCAATAGAGATAACCGGACTGGGCACTACCCTTGCGGGTAGTCCCGTCCGGAGGGAATCTCCAATTTTGACAATATTTTTTCAGATCTGGAGGGATGCTTGTCTATCCCGGCCGAAGGCCGGTTATCGCGATAGCGCAAAGCCCTGAGGTCAGGGCGGGTTCGCGGAGCGAACTTGAGCAAGGGTTGCCGTTCGAAGTGTCTTTGTTCCTGTAATCAGCAACATCTTTTATTTAAAAGTCCAATCTCTAACTGAAAGCTATGAATCCGGGTGCATATATCAGGATAACGAGGCCGGTGAATTCCCTCTTTGCAGGTTTTGCCGTACTGCTCGGTGTAATCATCGCTGCAGGCTCAATCCCGCCACCCGGAGAAGCAGCCCCGTCCCTGTTCATCTATCCCGCACTCATCCTTGCCGTATCATTGATCACGGCTGCCGGAAATGTCATCAACGACTACTTCGACCGGGAGATTGACGCCGTAAACCGTCCGGATCGTCCGATTCCCGCAGGAGAGATCTCACCCGGAGCTGCACTCTGTTACAGCATGACACTCTTTCTTGCAGGACTTTTCGCCTGCATATTCACAAACCCGATCTGTATTGCGATTGCTATCTTCAATTCCGCGCTCCTTATCCTCTATGCAGTAAGACTGAAAGGGCTCCCCCTTGCCGGAAATGCAGCCGTATCGTACCTGACTGCAAGCATATTCCTCTTCGGCGGGGCCGTCTACGGGTGGCCGGGGATCATGCAGAACGTTTTTGTCACAATTATTGTATTCCTGGCGATTCTGGCAAGGGAAATATTGAAGGATGCAGAAGATATCGAAGGAGACAGGGCGGGCGGAGCCAGAACGCTTCCTATGTTGATTGGAGTCGGGAAGAGCGCGGCAACCGGTTTTGTTCTCTGCCTTGCGGCGGTAATAATCAGCTTTATGCCGGTATTCCGCTGGTGGGGAATGCCTTATATGGCGTCCATCGCAATCGCCGATCTGGTCATCATGACGGGTGCGGTCAGGGGCCTTCGTGCAGGCGATCCTGAGTCTTTAATCGGCTCGAAGGCAACCTCGATCCTGAAGTACGGAATGTTCTTATCGCTCGTAATCTTCATCGCTTTTGCATTGCTATCAGGGCAAATTAAATAAGCATAGGGAATTCATTTCTTGATCAATGAAGATCTTCAGGGACGGCAATACTTTTATAGCACCCGCCGGTTCGTATTTCGAAGGCAATGTCAGGATAAAAGGTGATTTCATAGTACCCCCTCTCACACATTTCTGGGGTCTGCTCGATGTCGACGGGGACCTTGAACTCGGCCCCCGGTCGTCTGTGAAAATGAGGGTTCGCTGCAATAACGCCGTAATCGGTCCGAATACAATAATAAACGGGCCCCTTAAGGCTTCAGGGGACGTTACAATATGCGATTCTGCAAGGATAGAAACGATCGAGGCGGCAGGAGATGTCATTCTTCGTCCCGGTGTCGAGACAGGGGATGTAAGGAGTGAAGGTACGATATACGTGTATGGTAAAGTAAAATCGGGAAAACTCTTCGGCAGGCAGGTAAAGGTTCTAAGGGATCCTACGCGTGACCCGAATCCGCTTCAGGAAGTCCCTCACGGGCAACTTCCAGGAGATCGTTCCAGTTCATTATAGTCTCCACACAGCCGTCCTTCAGCGTCAGGACCCCCATTCCGATAAGACCTGCTTTATCAAGCATCTCAAGTCCCTCTTTTACCTCGACGAGACATCCCACCCCTATTACCGCCTCCGGTTTGTATTTGCTGACCATTCTTTTGATAAGAGTTGAGCCGGGAGCGATCCAGACCATATATCCCATCTCTTCAAGTTCGTCGATATGTGCACCGATCTCGCATCTCCCGCAGCGCCTGCAGACAAGCCCTTCGGGAGTGAGATTGGCGGGGCAGGCAGAATGCCTCAGGCACTGGGGAACAAAGATCGCCCTTTTATTGACAGGAACTGCGGCGAAGGCCCTCTTTGTCATTGCATTGTGCAGGCTGATAAAGAAGGCCGTGAGCTCCTTGTCGTCAAGATTGAAGAACTTGCATATGGCCTTCACAAAACCTTCGGATATCACAAGCCCTGCCTGGACTACCCTCGGGAAATAAAACCGTCCGTGTTTGATCGAGTAAAAGGCAACCGCCACCACGAAAAGAGAGAAGAGGAACATCCCGATTATGAAGATGACCGCAAGCTCGCCGATCAATATCATAACCTGCTCCCACAATGGTGTTCCCGGTAACATTTTCACTCACCTGTTGGTAGTATGTATTTAAATACCAACCTTTCCCTGCAATAGTTCTTCGATTTCAAAAGGCGGTTTTACCGCACCCCGTTCTGTAAAGATTGCCGTTACAAGCTCCATGGGTGTTGAATCGAATGCATAATTTATTGCATCGACAAAATCGGGCATAAGCATCCTGTCTCCGCACCTTGAAAGTTCGTCCCTGCTTCTCTGTTCGACAACGACGTCTGCTTCCGAGAGTCCTGCATCGAAGGTAGATGTGGGTGCTGCGACATAGAACGGGATCCCGTGGTGCTTTGCACATACCGCATGCATGTAGGTTCCGATCTTGTTGAAGACCGCATCATGCGTTATCCTGTCTGCGCCGACAATCACCGCATCGATCTCCCCTCTCTTCATCAGGAAGGCGGCGGAGGAGTCGGTTATCGTCTTTACTGGAATATTGTCCCTTGAAAGCTCCCAGGCTGTCAGTCTCGATCCCTGGTTTAAGGGTCTTGTCTCGCAGGAGATGACCGAGACCCTCTTTCCTGTCCCGACCGCCGACCTGATTACGCCCAGCGCTGTTCCCCATGTATAGCATGCAAGTGCACCCGCATTGCAGTGGGTAAGGACCGTGCACTCGTCAGGAAGAAACCCTGCACCGGCCTCCCCGATCTTCCTGCACATCGTCTCGTCCTCCGCCGCGATCTCTTCAGCCGTTCGAAGGGCGGTCTTTGCTGCCTCTTCAGGCGAAGAGCAGTCCTTGATCGCGTCATATGTGCGGTTAATCCCCCACGAGAGGTTCACGGCAGTCGGCCTTGTTGAATTGAGATAGTCTGCATCCTCACGGACGAGCCTCATGAAGGAATCCATGTTGGAGTCGTCGTGGAGCGAGGCCGAGAGTGCAACCCCGAATGCTCCTGCAACACCGAGTGCAGGCGCCCCCCTGACTTCCAGCCGGCGAACGGCTTCTGCAAGCCTCTCTACAGTTGTACAGTTTACTGTCCTGTATTCGGCCGGAAGGGCGGTCTGTTCGATCAATACTATTGAGCCGGATTTATGATCCCAGTATACCGTCTTATCATCCATTTTTCATCAGGTCCGATCAGGCCCCGGCCTTTATTGTATCGAGAAAAGCTTTCATCGCCGCTGCCTCTCCCTGTGTTACGCTGTCTGGGATGTCCTTTGGGGCAGATGCCGCACCGGCTACATATATTCCGGGGCGGATGGTTCCGACAGGGTTCAGCTTCATCTCAGGCGAGCTGAAGAAACCGGATTCATCCCTCTCTATTCCAAGGATTTCGGCCAGCTTCTCCGCACCTTCCGAAGGCTGCATCCCTACCGACAGCACAACAAGGTCCGGCTCAAGCCTGATGAATTCGCCTTTCTCCGTATCCTCTACCGGTATCTCGAGTTTTCTTCCCGGAGCTTCAAGAACCTCCCCCGGCCTTCCGCGGATGAACTTTATTCCAAGGTTTTTCGCCCTCTCGTAATACTCCTCGTAGCCCTTGCCGTATGCCCTGATGTCCATGTAGAGCATGACGACCTCGGTTTCCAGGTTCTTCTCCTTTATAAGCATGGCATTCTTGATTGCATACATGCAGCAGACGCAGGAGCAGTAGCACCTGTCGATCGTGAGATCTCTCGACCCGATGCACTGGATAAAAACTATCGATTCCGGTGCCTTTCCGTCGGAGAGTTTCCTTAGTTTTCCGCCTGTCGGCCCGCTGGCGCAAATCATTCGCTCGAACTCGAGGCTCGTTATCACATCCGGGTGACTCAGGTAGAGAAAACCGCTCTTCTCCTCAGGGTTGTACGTATCGTATCCGGTAGCGAGGATTATCGCGGCGACAGTGATTGTAAACTCCTCTTCGCCGTCTTCATCGTCATGGAGGACTGCCTCCCTCCCGCATATGTCGTAGCAGAGCCCGCAGTCGATACAGTGCTCGGGGTCGCGGATGGCAAGATTCGGAACAACCTGTGCGTGCGGTTTGTAGATCGCCTTTCTTACGCCCAGTCCGGCATCGTACCTGTTGTAGACCTCGACAGGGCAGACCTCGTAGCAGTCCCCGCAGCCGTTGCAGAGTCCTGCATCTACGTAACGGGGGTGGCGGAGGAGGGTGAGCCTGAAATCCCCGGCTTCCCCGGTTAACCCGACCGGTTCGGTAAGCGTGTGCAGTATAATGTTCTCATTCCTCTCCGCCTCGACCATCTTTGGGGAGAGGATACACATCGAGCAGTCGTTTGTCGGAAAGGTCTTATCCAGCTGGGCCATACGCCCGCCAATCGAAGGCTCTCTCTCTATGAGGTGGACCTTTATCCCTCTGTTCGCCGCATCTATTGCAGCCTGGATTCCTGCCGCCCCCGCTCCTATTACTGCAATCTCATTCATTCGCGTATCTCCCCGCAAGTTCGATATAGATCTTTGAATTCTTCAGGATATGGGCTTTCTGCTCATCGGATGCCTCCTTTACAACCTTTCCCGGAATGCCCATCACAACCGAACCCGGGGGTATTATCCTGTTTTCAGGCACGACAGCACCTGCCCCGATGATCGTATCCTCGCCGATCTCGGCTCCGTTAAGTACAACCGCCCCCATACCGACGAGCACCCTGTCCTTTATTGTGCAGCCGTGGACTATCGCGCCATGGCCTATTGAGACGTTTTTTCCTATTGTTACAGGGCGTCCGGCAGAGACATGCACTACGCAGTTGTCCTGCACGTTCGAGCCTTCACCTATCGTTATTCTCTCGTTGTCGCCCCTGACAACCGCTCCAAACCAGATCCCGGTGTCCTTCCCGAGGGTGACGTCCCCGATTACCGTAGCGTTTTCAGCGATGAAAAGAGCATCATTCTTGCGAGTATTGCTACTCATAGTGGAATAGTATTGGCTCTATGCTTCAAAGTATTTTATGGTTGTACCTGAAAAGGGGGCGCAAAAAATGCTATAAACTGTCCTGATTAATCTTAAACGGATTATGAGAGTGATGGTCGGCGGGACCTTCGATCCCCTGCATGACGGGCATAAGAAGCTCCTTGAGAGATCTTTTTTTATTGCCGGGCCGGACGGCCATGTGACGATCGGTCTTTCGGGGGACGAGTTTGCAAACAGGAAGGCCCACCCTATAAGGTCTTATGAGGCCAGGAAAAAGGAGCTTGTCGATTTTCTTGGGGGCTCCGGTTTTGAGGCCGGGTGGGACGTTGAGATGCTCAGCGACAGGTTCGGCTCTTCTCTCGACTCAGACTTCGATGCACTCGTAGTATCCGAGGAGACCTTTCCAACAGCAGTCGAGATCAACAGGCTTCGCCGGGAGAAGGGCATGAAGAAGGTCGACATCCACCAGATTACATGCGTCCTCGCCGAGGACGGGAGATGGATCTCGAGTACAAGGATCTGGAAGGGGGAGATCGATACCCACGGCAGGGTTATCGGGGAGAAGCATTCCCCGGAATGAAGGGGTGCTGCAGACGGGGTATCTTTATCTTATCTCATTTATTCGCGTATTTTTTATACTCATCCAAAAGAGCGGCGGCATAGGCTTCCTGCTTCTTCGTCGGAACATAATTGAATTTTTTCACCCTTTCCATGATCTCTTCGATAATTTTTCTGTCTTCATGAAGGTTCAATTCCATGACGTTTTCAAGGATGAAGTCAAGATGATCGATCCCTGTCGCCTTTCCGTCGATAAGGATCTGTCGCGTATTGATCCTCTCCGGGGGGATTCCCCCGCAGATCGTGCAGTATTCCCCGTCTTCCTGTGACATTTCAGGTCTCCTTTATCATTGTAAGCATCATCTTGAACCTGGTCACAGCCGATAGGGCGTGAGGTGCATTCGCAGGGAAAATTATCGTATCACCTTCCTTCATAATGTTCGTCTCACCGGCAACCCATACTTCGCACTCCCCGTCGAGAATGGTTACGACGGCATCGAAGGGTGCGGTATGCTCGGAGAGCCCCTCGTCTTCGTCAAACGAGAAGAGGGTAATGCTTCCGGATTTGTTGTTGACGATCATCCTGCTTGCAACAGTTCCTTCCTGGTACTGGACAAGCTCTTTGAGGTTTAAGACCTTTCCCAAAAGACCGGCACGTTTGTCCTTCCTGCCTGCTCCTTTCATCGCTTCACTGAATTCTGTCATAATTTCCCTGATTACAATTAGGAGAATTATATTTTTATTACTTGTCCGTTTATTGCCTTAGAGCGGTGGCGGGAATAATCTGGAAGGAAAAAATTTTTCTAAAAAGTTTTTAGGTGATATATTCGGCAATATCTTCAGATATCGTCGCATCGCAATAGATGCACTGCAGCCTGCCGTTCTTCATTTCAAAGCTGCTCTCGATGGGTTCGTTAGAGTTCGTGATGCACCCGGGGTTCGGGCACTGCACAAATCCCGTGACAGTCTTTGGGATCTCGACCTTCATTTTTTCGAACACGCGAAAATCCCTGATAATGTTTATCGTCACCCTGGGTGCAATCAGTGCAATCCTGTCGACTTCCTCCTTGGAAAGCTCCCTGTTTGAGATCTTTACGATATCCTTCTTTCCAGACTGCCTGCTCTCGACATTCGTGGCAACCGATATCGACTCGCCCGTGGTCCCTGTTATCCCGAGTATCCTCAGGACGACGAGCGCCTTTCCTGCCTTTATATGGTCGATTACAGTCCCGTCGCGGATCGGGCTTATCAGCAGTCCTTCCTCGGGCTTCTTATGGCCGTTCAAAGCATCACCTCCTCGAGCATGGCCATCCTGATGGGAACGCCGTTCTCCGCCTGCCTGAAGTACCTGGCGTAAGGTAGGCTGTCGACCGCCGGATCGATCTCCCCCGCCCTGGGAAGGGGATGCATCAGGATAAGGCTGTCTTTAACACCTGTCAAAGCTTCCGGGGTTATCCTGTACGAGTGTGCAACACTCGCGTAGCTTGCGGAATCGGGGAACCTCTCCCTCTGGATTCTTGTAACATACAGTACGTCGAGCTCGCTGATGATATCGGAGAGGCTGTCGTGCTGTATAAGCTCCACCCCTCTTTCGGCCATCTCTTCGGTTAAAACCTCCGGCATCTCCAGCCCGGCAGGGGCGATCGTATGTATCCTTACATTGTAGTTCGAAAGTGCATACGAGAGCGAGTGCGACGTCCTCCCGTATCGAAGATCGCCTAAAAGGCCGACATCGATATTGTCCAGCGGCATATTCTCCCTGATTGTATAGAGGTCGAGCAGGGTCTGCGACGGGTGCTGCCCCGCGCCGTCACCTGCATTGATCACCGGAACGTCCGAGAAATTCGCCGCCAGCCTTGCCGCTCCTTCTTTTGGATGGCGAAGGACAATTGCGTCAACGTAGCTGCTTACAACCCTTATTGTATCCGCAAGAGTTTCTCCTTTGGATATCGAACTTCCTTCAACACTGTCCACGGTGATGGCGTCTCCCCCAAGGCGGGAGAGTGCGGCGGAAAAAGACATTCTTGTTCGGGTGGATGGTTCAAAAAAGAGAAGTGCGACGAGTTTTCCTTCAAGGGTCCGTCGCATGAACCCTTTCTCCTGGATCAGTCTGGCTTTTTCGAGCAGTCCGTTTATCTCTTCAACTTCAAGCTCCTTGATTGAGATGATATGGTGCATGAACTCTCCATCTCTAATTATTGTTCCATTGCCTTAAAATTGTTCGAGTAATGAAACGAATGGGCTGATGCAGGTCCGGGTGAAAAAAAACAGTTATATGTGGGTGTTATGATGATTCGGCCTTGTCTTCAGGCACATCGACGAACGTCCTCTCGTAGAAGACCGCCGCCCCGAGGACTGCCGCCGATACCGGCAGTGCGATTACAATCGGGTTGACAACTCCCCAGGGCATCGGGAGGACTGATGCGACCCCGAAGATCGCCTGCGAAAGGCCCAGGACGGAGGATTCGGAGGAATGCACGAAAGCCGTCCACAGGAACCAGGATACTACTCCGGCAACCAGGCTCGCCTTTGCGGCAAAGAGCGAGGGTTTTCTGCTGTAAAGCGCGTAGGCGAATGCCGGGATGAATGCGGCTGCGCAAAGCCCCATGAACATTACTGTAGCCCTTGCGATGATATTTCCGGGCATCATGTATGCAACGATGGTGCTGATGACGATCATTACGACCGTTCCCGCCTGGATCGCACGAATCGAGGGTTTGGAGCCTTCAGACTTCACATTAAGGTCGTACCCTATGGTAGTGCCCATCGTATGAAAGAGAGAGCTCAGGGTAGACATCGCCGCTGCAAGAAGCGCGAGCATGAATATTATTACAAAATAATCGGGCATTGCCGAGTTGATGAAGTTCGGGATTACGGAATCGACATTGCCTCCCGATGCCTCTACTGCAAGCATTCCTTCTGTCTGCATGAACCAGACGTTTGTCAGCGGCCCGACGGTGAACGCAACGCCGGTCATCATTAAAACGAAAGGCCCGCCGACCATTACTGCACGGTGGATCGAGCGGTTGTCCCTTACCGACATGAAACGAACCGCAAGCTGGGGCTGTGCGAGAACACCTATTCCAACGCCGAGAACCATCGTGGTTATCATCGTCAGCCATATAGGCGAGAGGAATTCGGGCATTGAGGTCCAACCGGTCATTCCGCCTGCGGCAAGTGCCTCCGGTACCATGGAAGACATTGCATCAAGCGCCGAGTTCGCCTCGTAAACACCACCGAGATACGTGTAAGTAAGTATAAGCAGTATCGTCATCCCGATGAACATGATTGCACCCTGCAGGGCGTCGGTGTACATGACGGCGATAAGGCCTCCGAGGATGACATATGCCGCAACTATCACTGCAAAAGCAATAAGTGCCGTATCGTAGGGAATCGAGAGCGTGGTCTCGATGAAACGTGCACCGCCTATTAGGATTGCTGCGGTGTAAAGCGGCATTCCGACAAGTATCACAAGTCCGGAGGCATGCTGCATGAACTTCGAGCCGTAGCATTTCCCGAGAAGGTCGGGGAATGTTACCGCGTCGGTCTTCTTTCCAAGTTCACGTGTCTTCTTGCCGAAGACGACGAAGGCAATGAGGACACCTACTCCGATACAGAGTACGGTCAGCCAGACCAGTCCCATCCCCATCATCGCCGAAACACCGCCGAAACCGACTATCGCCGATGTGCTGATGAAGGTCGCACCATATGAGAGTGCAAGCACCACAGGATTGATCCTCCTGCCCGCGATCATGAAATCATCGCTGCCCTTCGTCTGCCTGTAACCAAGATACCCGAGGAAGATAATTACGGCAAGGTATACCATTGTAATTATCGCAAAGGTCAGCGTATCAACTGCCATTGTTCTCCTCCCCGGGTTCGTGCCCGTTTCGCCAGTTCAATAAGCCGTAAGCTATACATGCAGCCGTCAGTATGAAGGCCAGCAGGTATCCTGTCCAGATATAGGGATCAGTAATTCCAAACATCATAAACCTCTAAAAACCTATGCGGTAATCTGAATAATGACTAAACAATACAGGGGCAACCGGTTATCTTCCCGGAGCCCTATCTAAAGCTAAAGAAGAAAAATGTAAAGACGAATGCCGGGGCTGAAGCGTTGTTGCCTGCAACCTCATTAAAACTGCATTCGTATGCCATATTCAAAGTACCTGGATAGTGTTATTCCTGCTTGGATATAATAATGTCTAATCGTGGTTCATGTTGCAGCACTGTCATGCACCGGATTTGATATAAGTTTGTAAAAAAAGTGGTTCTATTTTCTGCAGACTGTGATATATCCGCTGTGGGCCACTCTTGTGGAGGGCCGTGTGCCTCTCTCGGTTCTCGTAAGCTCCCTCGCTATGGTCTCGTGGCAGACAACCTCAGAAAAGAGCGGTTTTGCAGTATCCATCACAAGTATGGTGTGCTCGAAGAAGGGCGTGTATGTCGCAAGATAACCGCCCTTTTTAAGGAGACTATACGCATGTTCGACATGCACTCTCTCTATCTGCATGTCGAGGTGAACCACATCGAATTCTCCCGATGCATCAAGCACATCTCCGGCTATCACCTCAACATTGTCCAGTCCGGCATCTGCGATGTTCTTTGCGCAGATTTCAGAAAATTCCGGTCTCTTTTCGTAAGTGACGACCGTTCCCGCGACTCCCCCGAAGAAGATAGCCGCAATCCCGCTGCCTGTTCCTGCATCGAGGACACGGTCATTTTTGTTCATTCCTGTACAGGCAATGACCATCCCGATGTCTTTTGGGAGCATGGGTGCACCGGTACGCCTGGCATAACTGAAAAAATCGGTGGGCCTCGGTTCCCTGACCTCGAACTCAAAGCCCATGTGGGTCGATATTTTATCGCCGCTGTTCAACCCGGTGAGTTCATCGAGTTTTATTATTCCTTTATCTGTCGAGAATTCCCCTTCGCCAGCTCTGACGAAAAATTCACGTTTCCGCCCGGCAAGAAGAACCCTGTCGTTTTCCTTAATCATTTTACAGTCTATTCCGAAAGTTTGAGGATGGCCTCAGCAATATCGCCTTTTGCCTCTTTGAGGGTGGATCTCGCCGTATCCTCGGGAACTCCGGCCTGCTCGGCGACGAGCTTCACGTCGTCTTCGGGTATTACAGCCTCGGCTTCCTCGAATCTAGGCTCGCCGTTGATCTGGTACGTGGTCATTCCCTGCATCACGGTTGCAACGACTTCGGCATCGTCGAAGACATAGTTGCCCGATTTTGTGTATACCACTACGCGCTCGACGTCTTCGATGCTCTCCATCTTCATGCCGAGCTTCTTCATCATCTGTTTCATCTGTTTTGGGTTGACACCTGGAATCATATCTTCTCAACTCCCTTTTCTTACCTGTACTGCTACTCCGTAATTAAATGCAAGCATTTCCTCTCCTGAAAGGACTGCGTTGCCGATACCGAGGAAGGATCCCTGCTCGTCACAGACCATGACCTCGTCGCCTGCACGAATGCCGGGGTCGGCGGAGAGGATGTGCTTTGCCATCGCGTTCTTTCCTGCCGCGACGAACTCTGCAACATCGCTCCTGACGACTACACGGTACGCGGGGGCGGGAAGGATTTCGCACAGGCGCTCTCCTGCTTCGCGTCCCAGGGTGAGCCGGCCGTCGCCTGCCCTGACGGTGGCAAGGCGGACTTTTCCGGACATTACGTACCTGATTCTCTTGGTGGAAGAGAGCCTGAAGGTGCAGTCGTCCGGGAAAAGCTTCGCTCCGGTTCCTCTTCCAAACTGGAAGTCCGCTATCGTCCGCACTCTTTTAAGAGAGCTGTTCTCTGAGGATTCTGTTGACATCTTCGGCAAATCCCTCTTCTAATTCTTTTGGTATATATGCGCCCGCAGCAATCTTATGTCCTCCGCCTGCACCGCCGAGTTTTTCCGATGCCTCGAGAAGTGCGGCCTGGAGATCGATTCCCTCCTGGACCATCATCTCGTTCGTCCTCATAGACACCTTGACGAGCTCGGGGTCGTCGGAGAGGTAGCAGAGCACCATTATCGGAAGACGGCGGTTCAGCTTGGAGAGGGCCATCCCCGCCCCGATTCCGACGATTGTATCCGGGAAACGGCTGCCGACATGGATATGCTGGAGGTGCGAGCATTCCTCAACTCCCTTGTCAAGTATGTACTCCATCATCTCGCGGATGATCTTTCTGTGATGCCTGAGCATCTGCTCGGCCTCCCTGTATTGATCGCCCCTTTCCCCGCAGCAGACCGCACTTCCTGTATAAGGTTTAACCCACCTGCCGCATGCATTCAGCATAGTTGCAAACTCGGATGCATTCCTTAGAGGTGTATACTTCCGCTCATCGGGGAAGATGTAGTGTTCCCCCCTCAGGCGGTCAAGTGGCTCTCCCGCCGAATGGAGCTTCAGTGCCAGGCGGCCTATAACGCTCTTCTTCTCGTCTGCATTGAGATCCTCCCAGACCTTCCATTTGCCGTTGGCCTTCCTGAGCTCTATTCCGGCCTCGAATGCCAGCAGGTTCTGGGCCTCGCCGGGGCGGTTCGATATTCCCGGGATATGCGGGTCGTCAGCAAAAGAGAGGCATATGTGGAGGGGTCTTGTGGATATCCCGTAGCAGTTCAGGTCGTCCTTTACTACCTCTATATTACCATGCCTGACACCGTCTTCGACGATATCCCTTGCCGGTCCTATGAGCCCGCAGTTCTCGCGGCCCATCATATCCCCGACGTTTCCGACGACGGCAAGCTTTGCGAGGTCGGTGTTCACATCATCGATCTCCTTTGCAACAAGATAGCCAAGACCTGCGGCGGAGAGCTTTTCATGGCCGTAGGGGAGTCCGTTTACCTGGAGGTACTGTGTATCGACGTCCTGCGATACGTGGTGGTCGATGATCACAACCTCCCTGTCGGAAAGCTCCCTCTCTTCGAGAAGGTTTTGCTGTCCTGCCCCGAGGTCGATAAAAAGTTTGAGAGAGTCGTCCCCGGGCACATGCTTCATGGTGAGGGGTTCCAGCTGCCTGACGAAGACCGATTTTACTTCGATGCCCTCCCTTGCGACGGCCTGCTTCATTATGGCCTCGCTGGTTATTCCGTCGGCATCGATATGCGAGATTATCGTTACTTTTTTTGATTCTTTTATCATCCCGGCAACTGCGGAGATGTCATTGTCGAGACCCATCTGT
>CAYXKC010000015.1:0-23023 GCA_964465295.1 uncultured Methanomicrobiaceae archaeon
CGTCGTTTTACGGAGGAGGATTTCCTTCAGGGATAGACACAGATGATCGAGTTATCAGAGGAATGCTCATGGCATTTCCCTCCACGTAATTCACCCGTTCTGAAAGCCTGTATTCGGCTGCATTCTTCTCTGCCATCCTGATCATCTCCGGGCTGATCTCGACACCGGTAAGTTTCGTATTCTCTGTTTTCTTCAGCCATTCGAGCCCGACATAACCCGGGCCGGGGCCGATCTCAAGTGCCTCTCCTGAAGCAATGCCGCCCGCGATATAATCTTCAGCCGGGAGATGGCCTGCATCCCGCAGATTTCTCTGCATCAGATCGTATATCTCAACTGTAAATTCATCCTGGATACCCTCATCGGTCTCCGGAACTCTCTCTTTAAACATTTTAACATCATTCCTGCCGGAATGCTGGCCGGCACCAGGAGGATAGCGTTCGTCTGCAGTCTCTTCAAGACGAAGCAGCAGCCCATCCCTTCTTTTTAAGAGAGGGACGGAATAATCATCCCTGCTCCTCTTCATCTGAGTGACCGCCTCCCCGAATGTCCGGTCGTCGGAAACGCCTGTGAACCTCGTACAGAGGACCGCAAATTCCTCCCGTTCCCTCTCCGTCAGTCTTGAGAGGCATGATTCGATATAACCAAAAAGCCTCTCTTCAATCATGAGAATCCATTCACCGGCTTTTTCCGTTGTAACTACCCTGAGCTTCCGCCTGTCTTCCGGATCGGGTTCGCGACGGACATAGCCTTCACGTTCGAGATAGTCAATATGATCTGTAGCCGTACTCCGGCTCACTCCAAGCATCTCGGCCACCTCCCCCATATACAGCGGATAGAAATACGCCGTATAGATGATCTCTATTGCCGCAGGTGAAACAGGACTCTTCTTACCCCTGTCAACCTCCCAAAGCAGGTTCATTGCGTACTGGATAAAACCGAGAGCCAGTCTAAGCCTTATTACCGGGGATTCGGACATATAATACGGTTATCCGTAATATAATAAATATGTTCCGGATATCCGTAATAGTTCAAAAAATTAATTTACAAGTTCCTGAAATTTCTGCCTGAATCTTTCTATCTCCCTCCCTTTCATCCGTTCTGTAAAATCCATAATATAGGCATTGAAATCATCAGCGGCCTCCATAAGTTCGTCGATATCCTGGCTGCTGAGGGTGAAATCGATATAGTACTGCTTATCGATCCTCTCGGTCTTGGCACGAATTATCGCACCGTTATCAAGACCGTATAGATCCTCAAGGAGATATATAGCTGCAGAATGGTTCTCGCACTTGATCCCGGTCCGGAACATGAGGGCGAGGACCATATAGAACATCGAATAATAAATCATAGAAACAGCCTCCTCAAGCTTCCCGTTCTCGAAAAGAATCCTTGCAGATATGATATAACTCTCGGACTTTCTCTGGTACGCCCTCTTCATATCGATGCTCGGCGGAACGGAACGGAGGTGTCCCTGACGATGAATTTTACTGTAAAAATCGCGTCTTTCCGACATAATCCTCAAAACCTTTGATTATTACATGGTTTTTCTCAATCTCCCTTACAAGATCCAAACTGCGATCGAAATCACCAATCTTAACGCTTGCACGGGAATGCAGCTTCTCAATATCGCTCCTGATGTTGCGATCCTTTGTCTCTATGAATATGTCGATATCGCTTTTATATGTCGGAGCCCATCTCGCATAACTACCGAAAAGTATCGCAAGACGGATCTCTTCATTTCGGATTATCGCACTGAAAAGCGACCTTAACCGGGGGTATAATTCAATGGTTCGCATGGATCTGTAAACCTCGGCAGAAATAATGAACGATCTCGCCTCAAGCGTACCTTCCAAAAAATATACCTTATTCCTTCCTTCTTCCCTAAAGTCAACCACATTAATTTCGTCGAGATTTTTCAGTTTCCGGATAATCGTTGTGTGGGGAACATTGAGATCCTTCGCTATCCGCCGGGGATGGCTATCCGATTCCATGAGATGGAGGATGATATCATACTCGATATTTTGTTCCACATGGAACATTTATGCACCATAAATATATCTAATTATCGGGAAGAATGAGACATCTTAAAAAAAGGACGAAACCAGAAATAATCCGGAACCGGGTTTTTTCTGCAGACAGATTCTGCATGTTATGTAACGGGCGCATACCGCCCTGCAATTAAGCATTCAAATACCTTATCCCTAAAACAAATTTCCTGGAATGCCCTACACACCTCAACTTTTTTTGTTATAAACAAGAACATATTGTTTTTATACCCCTTTTCCCAAACCTGATCCCATGCCTTTCCTTTCATATGAACCTGATATTCATTTTGAAAAACCTATGGCTGCAATGGTCATAGCAAACACGGTGCTTTCAACAATCCCCGGCGTTTCCGCAGCAGGATTCAGTCCTGAGGCAACCCTCATGACCCCTGGACTTGATGCAGGCCTTATACTTAACGGAATGCCCAAAGACATTGCTATTCCGCTCAGCCCGACAGGATGCGCGACACCTGCGACAGTTACAAGGGCGATGTTTGAACTCTGCAATATAAACCCCCTGATAATAAATGCAGGACTTGCACAGCCTCCAGCCGTCCCGTGCATTGATGTCTACGGAAGCCCCGGAGGCGATCCAAGAGACGGGCCTGCAGTACCTGATGCGCACGCACTATATGAAAGAGGAGTAACCATAGGAAGACAGCTCTCCGGTTACAGCGACCTCCTGGTGCTTGGCGAAAGCGTCCCGGGGGGGACGACAACGGCACTATGCGTCCTGCGTTCTCTTGGATACAAGGTAGGTGTATCAAGCAGCTACAGCAGCAACCCGTCATCCCTCAAGGAAGAGATCTGTGAAGGGGCTGCCAGGATAATCACGGCTGACGGAATAAAAGATCCGCTGGATATTGCAAAGTACTGCGGAGACCCCATGATGCCTGTTGTTGCCGGAATTGCAAAAGGCTACGGGAAAAACCTGGTCCTCTCGGGAGGCACCCAGATGCTTGCAGTGGAGGCGCTGATTAAAGCACTTGGAAACGACATGCCGCCCTTTGTAACGACAGAATATGTAAGGGCGGATAAATCTGCAGATATCGCGAAAGCCGCGGAGCTTGTCGGGGCCACCGTATGGTACGTAGACCCCGATTTCGGCAATATTGGAAATGAAGCTCTTGCAAGATATACACACGGGGAAGTGAAAGAGGGAGCAGTTATATCAGGCTCCCTATGGCTTGCATATATGATGGGCCATTCGAAGGAAGATATCTGGAAAGCTATAACATCCTTCTTCGATAAAGGCGGATGCAGGTAGAATTAACACCCTTTTTTCTCTTCACGGCAAACGGTGATATCCCGTAATTTCATGCCCCCTGTGAAAGTAATATACACTAAAAACCACAATTATTAACAAATGCTTCCAATCTGCCTCGTTAACAACTTCGGCCAGTTCAATCACCTGATCAAAAGGATACTCAGGGATCTTGATATAGACGCAGAAATGATAAAAAACGACACTAACCCGGAAGATCTTGAGGATTCTTACAGGGGCATCATTCTCGGTGGAGGGCCAGATATAGACCGGGCAAATCATGCGCCCGATTACCTTGACCTTGGTGTTCCTGTCCTTGGCATCTGCCTTGGACTCCATATTATTGCGACAAAATACGGGGGGACTGTAACAAAGGGAGATATGGGGGGATTCGGAGGCGTTGAAGTTGAGATCCTGGATCACACAGGGATACTTGAAGGTTATCCCGGCAGGATATCTGTCTGGGCCTCTCATGCAGATGAAGTAAAGAGCATCCCCAGGGGATTCACGCTTCTTGCGAGATCAAATATATGCGGCAATGAGGCGATCGGAAACTTTGAAGAGAACATATATGGCCTGCAGTGGCACCCCGAGGTCAGCCATACCGTAGACGGGAGCAGGGTTTTTAAGAACTTCGACAGGATTACAAAGGACAATATCTGATTTTTTTATGATTGATTCCAAAGAACTAAAAGAAAAGATAAAAAAAACAGGATTTTCCTGCATTATGTGCGGCCGGTGCTGCAGCCGGTTATCAGACAACTCAAACCTTGTCCTGGTCAGCGCCCCGGAGGTTCGAAGGATTATCGAAGGTACCGGACTTTCCTGGGACGAGATTGCAGAACCTTACCCGGAGATTATCGAAGGCCCGGGCGGGGAGATATTCACCTTTGCATGGTGCCTGAAGAGAGACAAGGATAAATGCCGGTTTCTTAACGACGACTCAAAATGTACCATATACGAATTCAGGCCCTTAATCTGCAGGACCTATCCTTTCATGCTTGATGATTCCGGACTGCTGGTATTCGAATGCCCGGGACTTGGCACCGATACGGGATACGAAGACGCGAAAAAGATTGCCGAAGAATTAATAGAAAGAGAATTTTTTGAGCGGGAAGAGTTTGAAAAGATAAGGAAGATATTCGATTCGGCCCGGTTATCAGGAGATAAGATGAATATAATCGACAGCGAGGGGGTAAAGACACTTGGGTGAGATAAGGCTTGTCGGAACGGCACACGTATCACAGGCGAGCATCGATGAAGTCAGGCAGGCGATAGAAGAGTACCAGCCAGACGTGGTTGCAATAGAGCTTGACAATGCAAGATTCGCCGCTATAAGGAACCAGGGCGAAAAGCCTACAGTAAACGAGATACTTAAGGGAGGAAACTTTTCAGAACTTTTAGTCCAGTGGGCGCTTGCCTATGTCCAGAGAAGAATCGGAATGGACGTCGGTGTCGAACCGGGTGCCGAGATGCTTGCCGCCATCGAGGAGGCGGAAAAACGCAATATTCCTATTGCCCTGGCAGACAGGGACATCCGGCTGACACTTTCGCGCTTCTGGAGAGGCATGGGCATTGTCGGGAAGTTCAGGCTCCTCTTCGCCGTGGCAGGTGCCGTTGCAGGCGGAGGTGACGAAGAGGAGATCGATATCGAGGAGCTTACCAAAAATCAGGACTTAATCGAAGCTTCGATAGAGGAGTTCAGGAAGTTCTCTCCAAAGGGTGCGGAAGCCCTCATAGGTGAAAGGGACGCTTACCTCACCCACTCTCTCCTAAGACTGGCAGTAAACAATGAAAAAGTCCTTGGGATAGTAGGGGCAGGGCATGTAAAAGGAATCAGGGAATATATGTCAAAACCTGAAACTCTTCCGCCTTTCAGCTCCCTTCTGGAACAGCCCAAAAGTTTTCCATGGAAACTGGCGTTTGGAGTATTCTTCGTCTCGTTATTCGCATTTCTATTACTCCTCATCGCCTTTTCAGGAGTGGGATTAGATGTCCTTTTGGAGGCAATTCTCTACTGGATCGCGATAAACGGATTTTTGGCGGCAGGATTCACACTGATTGCAGGCGGACACCCGCTATCCGCCTTGACCGCATTCGGGGTGTCCTGGCTGACTTCATTAAACCCGTTCCTTGCTGCAGGATGGTTTGCAGCGATAACCGAGGCAAAGATAAGAAAGCCCCAGCCATCGGACTTCCAGGAGATACTTGATGCAGAATCGTTCGCCGAGATGAGAAAGATACCGATATTCAGGGTTGTACTTGTCGCGGCGCTTGCCAATGTAGGCAGCTCGATCGGGACTTTTGCATACTTCATCTTCATATTCCCGATACTCGGGATCGACCCGAAGGTCATCCTTGCCGACGGATTCTCGAACCTCATATCGGCCATTACAGGGATTCTGCCGTTCTGAGAACTTCAAAAACAAACATTTTTTTCCTGCAGTGCCATATTATGGCGCATGAATCTTGGACTGACCATTCTAAAAGGAAGACGAAGCGTCAGGAAGTATAAGGACGAAGAGATCCCGGAAGAGATCATTAATGCGGCACTCGAGGCGGCTCATCTTGCCCCCACCGCAAGAAATGTCCAGCCCTGGCTTTTTGGAGTGATTAAAGATAAGAAAACGTTGAAAAAACTCGGAGAACTCGCACCCAACGGCGCTTTCATCAATGACGCAAACATCTGTTTTGCAATCTTCGGGGAGAAGGATCACACCTACTACCTCGAAGACTGCTGCGCCGCAACAATGCAGATAATACTTGCGTTGTGGTCGTTCGGAGTTGGGACATGCTGGGTTGCCGGGGACAAGAAAGACTATGCGGAGGAGATCAGGAATATGATGAACGTCCCGGAGAAATATTCGCTCGTATCACTGATCCCGGCAGGATATCCTGCGGAGATGACAATCCCGTCGAAGAAGGATCTAAAGGATCTCGTCTTCAGTGAGACCTATTCTGAAAAATAAAACCGCTCTTTTGCAAACTTTTTTTTCGATGGAACAGGAATAATCTGTTATGAGTTATCCCGTCCTTCAGGTGGCCCTTGATCTGACCGAGATCAAAAGAGCTCTTCAGATTGCCCAAGAAGCAGTGGAAGGCGGAATTGACTGGATAGAGGCCGGAACACCGCTAATAAAGAGCGAAGGCATGAATGCGGTAAGGGCTCTCAAGGCGGAATTCCCCGGTCATGAAATCGTCGCGGATATGAAGGTCGCCGATACCGGCGCCCTTGAGGTTGAGATGGCCGCAAAGGCAGGAGCTTCGATTGTATGCGTCCTTGCAGATGCCGACGATACCGTAATAACAGAGGCTGTCAGTGCCGCAGAAAAATATGGAGTGAGGATTATGGCAGACTTCATCAATACTCAAGATCCTGTAAAGAGAGCCGTAGAACTTGAAGTGATGGGAGTCCACCTTTTAAATGCACATGTTGGAATCGACCAGCAAATGAAAGGGAAAAGATCTGTCGATATCCTGACCGAGATCGCAGGTAAGGTAAATCTTCCCATCGGTGCAGCAGGCGGACTCGATGCCGCAGGGGCGGCCGAGGCGGTCGCTGCCGGAGCGGATATTCTCCTCGTCGGGAGCAGTATAACAAAAGCTGCAGATGTGAAAGCCGCAACAGCTGCAGTCAGGAAGGCTATAGACAATCCGGACCTGGCAGGGATCAAAAAGAAAAGCAGGGATGAAGAGATAAGGGAGATCTTTGAATCCGTCTCAACCCCGAACATCAGCGACGCAATGCACAGGAAAGGTGCGATGAGCGGCATCTTTTCGATCTGCGGGGATGTGAAGATGGCCGGAAGGGCTGTAACAGTCCGGACAATGGCCGGGGACTGGGCCAAACCTGTTGAAGCGATCGATATCGCAAAGACAGGAGACGTTATTGTGATAAATAACGACCGGGCAAAGCACATCTCACCCTGGGGAGAGCTCGCAACCTTAAGCTCCATGAATAAGAGACTTTCAGGCGTTGTAATCGACGGCGCGGCAAGGGACGTGGATGACATCCGCAGATACGGATTCCCCGTCTTCGCAACAGCCGTTGTTCCCAATGCCGGAGAGCCTAAAGGCTTCGGGGAGATTGGTGCTGAGATCACATGCTGCGGACAGACTGTCAGGAACGGAGACTGGATAATCGGCGATGAATCGGGTGTTGTTGTCGTTCCCAGAGAGAGAGCCTACGAGATCGCAAGGCGTGCCCTTGAAGTAAAAAAGCATGAAACCCGCATACGCGAGGAGATAAGAAGGGGCGACACCCTCTCAGGTGTAGTAGATCTCCTGAGATGGGAGAAGAGATGAACCGGTAAGCCGCCGGTTTTTGTAATCTGGTCTATAGGTAAAATGAAATGTCAATCGATGATTGTAACATTCAAAAAACGTTCTCTTTTTCAGTATCTCTGCCTTAATATCATTCGATAAAATAAACATTAATATACTATCCTGTTTTATTCCAGTGCATGGAGAGGAAAACACTGGGGCTGATTCTTGCGTTAATTCCGGCAATAGCCGTTATCGCCGCTCTTGCAATTGCCTTCGCCGTAACAGGGGACGCCGGCAGGATGGTGCTTGAAACAGGCCCTGACGAAGCAATATACGGGTATATTGCAGGCTTTACCGGAGCAGGCGGGGATCTGATCTCCGTCTCGGGCTATACGCTCTCAGACGACAGGAGTACGCTGTTGCTTGGGATTGCAATTCAAAACCCGATAGATCACCCTTTAACGGTAAACAGTATGTCCTATACGACTGATTTCAATGGTAGACCGATCGTTATCGACCTTGACGACCCGGTTGAGGTTATGCCCGGAAGCAGGATTGAAATCATTCTCACCGGGGGTCTTTCAGGACATGATCAGCTTACGGGAATGCCGAAGATGCCGGTCGAACCAGATCCTTCAGGTATTAATTCAGAGATTTCGTTTGCAGGAATCATTCTCAGGAACAACGGAGGTGTCCGGTAATGACTGAAGATAAGGCAGATAAGGGATGGGAATTTTCAAAATGCAACTGGCCAGGAGTCGTCGGCGGCATACTGCTGATAGTTCTACCATTTACCGGCAGCTGGTGGGTAATGCACGTGGGAAAAGGCGCATTTGAGGTCTCACTCTCTCCGTTTACAACAGAGATCCTGATGTTCGGGAAGATTGTGATGTCCCCCCTCCTTTACTGGCTCAATATTGCATTCACGATATTGATGCTGCTGTTTGGCATACTGCTTCTTGTTGGATCGATAGCTTTTGCCAATGAAAAATACAAATTCACTGCAGATACGCTGGTCCGGTTAAACAGCAGAAAACCACTTTACCTGGTAATAGTCTTTACAATTGGCCTTGCAGCTGTCAGCTGGTACCTTGGCCAGATGCTTCTTGCAGGCGGGTTTTCAGGCAGCTTCCCCGTACTTATTGGTGAAGGAACGGCATCGATGGTGTCGGGCGGATTTACCATTATGGTCCCTGTATCCCTGGGGCTTACAACCTCTTACTGGATAGGACTTGTTGCATCCATCATCGCGATTTTCGCAGGATTATACCAGAAGAAAATCAACCCTGCTGAAGAATGAATGCGGTTTAAAACCGCACTCTTTTTTACTCTATTTTTCAAACAGGAAATAATGATTTTATCCAGGGATATCATATTGAAACGGATCGAAAAAGGTGAACTCGTGCTTGATCCCTATAGTAAAGATTCACAGCAGCCTGCGTCTTACGACCTCCGTGCAGGAGAGGATTATATCCTGAAAAAAGGCGGATGCACCCTTGTTCATTCGATGGAAAAGGTGGGACTTCCGTCAGATGTCGCTGCGACTCTTATGTGCAGGTCTTCATTCGGAAGGAAGGGTATTTTAATCGGAGGCGGATATGTCGACCCTGGTTTCCGGGGTAACCTGACGTTATGTCTCGTCAACAACGGGCCTGAAGACGTCTTTCTTCCGGCAGGAGAGAGGTGCGTCCAGATAATAATGCATGAGGTCGCTGACGGCGCAGGCCTCTATAACGGAAGATACCAGGACAGCGAGGGTGCGGTTGGATCGAGGATTTGAATTTTTCAATTTTAACTTTTACTTTAGGAAACAAAAGCGCATAAACCCCTGCTAAGGGAGGGGGATCTCCCCCTCCCTATAACCCTCCCCCCGTGGTGATAGATCGCACCCGGGGATGGACAAGCACCCCCTCCTGCTCCAATGTTTCAGTCTCCCGCCCGAGGCTACACGGATGGGTAGCGTCCAGGCCGGGCTATCACGACTGCTAAAGTTCGCGGAGCCTGAGAAGCCAACTGAGCATAGGGTTGCCCCGAAAGGAGCTTATGCCCCAATAATTGTGTCAAACACACATGACCGAAATCCGTATCTCCATAAAAATCAAATACCCGGTACAGAGGGGCTATTAGATGGAAAATAAGAACTTCTTAAATATCCCGTTTATTTTAATAATCCTGGCTGCACTCATCTTTTTTTCCGCATGCACCTCCAGCGATGGCAATGGCCGGTCTTACCCGGAAAAGGAAAATCATACGGCAAACAGTAATGCAACAGAACGGCCCGATAACAGTTCAGGTGGACAGGCCCCATTCGTCTCCATAAACCCTGTCATATGGTCACATGAGGACCAGATCCTTAATATCACCGGAACAACCAGTTTTCCCGAAGGTACCGGGGTCACAATATTAGCCGGACTGGCGGTGCATCCCTGTCCTGCAAGACCGCCGGGAGCAAAAATGGAAACCGGGGGAAGAAGAACCCTCTGCAACGGCAATTGCAGCACGGAAATAGTAGAATATCATCTATATGCAGCACAGGGTCCGGGAGGGAACAGTACCTGGAACTGCCCTGTCAACACCACAGGATGGTGTCCTCTTGAATCGTATTTTATCTGCGCAAAGATCAAAGCAGGCAATGAGACGATACAGGATGCTGAAGGATTCAGGTTTTCCGGATGACAAACGATGCAGGGAGCGCCTCCCGGAGAAGTTATCACAACACCAATCAATTCCTCTTAAGAAAGACCCCCGCGTATTTCTTTGCAACCTTTGCGCCGAGGGACGGCTTCAGGTCTTCAAGCCACAGGTAAAAGCCTGTCATCTGGGGAGTCCTCTTGCTCTCGACCTTCAGCTCGCCTGATTTTTTCTGGACGATCTTGACATATTCCTCTTTTTTCCGGGATTTCATATAGATAACCGGTTCGTACTCGGGGATATCAACTGCAAGAACAACCTTCGAATAGTCCCTGTCTATTGAATCGATCGAATGGACCTTCCCCCTCATCGTAAAGGTGCGATTCTGCATCAGGGCCTTTACACCAGAAGGGTACAGTGCACCGATAATGATCTTCTTGGATACAGGGGGAATCTCGTCCCTCTTCATCATCTCCTCCTTTCCCTTACCTTCAATCATCATCCCTATGAGCCGGTCCCTCTTCTTATCGTGAAGGGCAAGATAATTGAACGGTCTTTTTAACGGGATATCCGAGATATCAATTAGTTTCGGATGATTGACAGGTTTTCTCGGCACTCCTCTTATAGAGGTGGGCGTAATGATCGTCTTGATCTCTTCGCAGGTGGGAGTGATTATTACAACACTCTCCGTCTCCTTAACAAGCCGCCGAATGATTGAAGAGCGGGATATATCGACCGAGGAGAAGAGTATAAACGGAACTATTACCTGACCGTAAAGGTACCCGATGAGGCGCTTTTTGTAGTGGACCTCAGCCTCGAGATCCTTAAGGTCGGATGCAGAGGTCACAATCTCGGCAAAGGATATCCGGCCCTCATCGTCCACCCAGAGTATATCAACCTCGGCGATGTCCTGGCCGTTGCCCCTGATATTGATATCCCCGCGGTTGGAATAGAAGAGGCCGTTCTGGCCGATCTCGATCTCCGGGGGAGGGAAGGGGGCATCCGCACCTTTACGTATGATATATTTTATCTTATCCGATCTGCCGGATAATTCCAGTAGCATTTCATATACGAGTGACTCGTACCACCGGCCCTCCGAGGCCCTCATCTGCGATATTTCATCTGAGAATAATTGCTTTTTTTCTATCTTCTTCAGGTGTCTTATCGATTTACGGGCAAGCTTCCGGTCAGGTTTCCTCTTTGGAAAGTTCGCCTTTATCCATTCAAGAGTATTCATCCAATTCAAATCCGGTATCCGGGTTATTTGCGATATTTTATTCTCCGTCAGCAGAAGCCGGAAAAACGAGCTCCTGTGTGTGTCTATTCCAGTACCATAATTCTTCTCGTAAGACTCTTATGGACTCTTTGTTCATGAAACTGAACTATGGTGAAATGACTCTCCGCTATATTGCGGATATCCTGGTGGGTTACAACTACAGCCCGGCCGCCGGGCTTTAGCACACGCCTTATCTCTGCAAGCGAATCATTATAAAGTTTATTCATAGATTCGGCCCGGATACAGACCGAATGCCCATAGGGTAGATCTGTTGCGACGGCATCGACCGAATTGTCTGGAAGCGGCAGCCCTGTTGCATCCGCACACATTACCTCGGCGCCGGGCAGGTTCTGCCTGCATCCTGCAAGCATGAACCGGTCCATATCCGAACCGATAACCCTGCAGCCGAGAATCTGCCCTTCCAAAAGTATTCCTCCAGTTCCGCAGAACGGATCAAGAATAAGTCCTCCTCTCCGGACGAGTGAAAGATTAACAAGCGTCCGGGCCATTACCGGCATCATAACACCCGGGTGAAAGAATGCCCTTCTCATAGGATTCCTGTATTCAAATCCACCACGATCGATCCTGAATAAAACCCTGCCAAAGAAACAGCGATTCCCGGAAAATACAGCTCGAAACTCAGCTTCCGGGGAATCAAGCGAGACAGGCCCGCCAATCAGGGAACCGATGCAACGCTCCAGATCCAGCTGTGAGTCCCTTATCGATGTGCCTGTGACCTTCTTTACACGACCAGCGAAGGTTTTCTCCGTCTTTATATCCAGTTTCTTAAGAAGTGCCTCAAATGAAGACCTGTCGGCACCGCACTCCCCGAGATATTCCATTACGCAATGTGTCATTGCAAGGCGCTCTGCATCCCCGGGGGACGGACACTCTGCAACGGCGACCTGATCTGCAGATTCTAGCAGCTTACCAACACATTCTATCTCGCAAAACGGTATTTGTGGATGTTCGCCGGAAAGTTCAAAGATCAGTTTCATGGATCAGCCCAGAATAATTGTTTTCAAGGCGGAAAAATGTATATATGAAATAGATTTGAGGGTTACTTCTTCGAACCCTTCTTCTTTCCCATCATACCCTGGAAAAATCCGGTCTTCTTCGAGTCCTTTTTCTCAGATTCAATCTCCAGCAGGCGATTATAGAGTTCTTTCTCCTCATCTCCAAGATCCTTGGGTATTATGATGTTAACACGGACTAAAAGATCCCCGGGCCTTCCGCGCCGCCTGACGCCCTCTCCCTGCATCTTCAGTGCTGTGCCATGCTGGACTCCTGGCGGGATCTTCAGCTCGGCCTCACGATCGTCGATGGTTTTGATATCAACCTTAGTCCCGACCGCCGCACCTGCAGCAGATACGCCGACTGTGGTCTCAAGGTTGTCGCCGACCCTCCGGAACCTGGAATCCGCGAGGACATCGACCTCAATGAAGAGATCGCCGTTCGGTGCACCGGGATCGCCGGCCTCGCCGTATCCTTCCATCCGGAGCCTCATTCCGGATTCTATTCCTGCGGGGATGTTGACGGTCAGTGTCCTTTTTACCTTTTTGTGCCCAGTACCTCCACATTTCGAACAGGTGCTCTCGGGAATCTTTCCCCTCCCCCTGCACTGCGAGCAGGTGGTCATGCTTACGAAACTGCCGAAAGGAGTCCTGTTCTCGCGCCGCTCCTGGCCAGAACCGCCACAGCGCGGGCATATACGTGTCTTTTTGGTGGAACTTCCCGTACCTTCGCATTCTTCGCATGCCTCGGTGTGCATCACTTCAATATCCCTTGATACACCGAGGACCGCATCCTTCAGTGTGACCTGAATGCGCATCAGGAGATCTGCACCGGGCTGAGGGCCGCGTGGCCCTCTCCGGGCACCTGCGCCACCCCCGAAAAATGCATCGAATATATCCCCGAATCCACCGAAATCAGCACTGAACCCGGCTCCGCCGAAGCCTCCGCCCGAGTACTGCCCTTTCGATGCGCTTGTAAAGGTTTCATGGCCCATATGATCGTACTGCGCCCTTTTCTGGGGATCTGAGAGGACGCTGTACGCCTCATTTATCTCTTTGAATTTTTCTTCAGCGCCCTCTTCCTTGCACACATCGGGGTGGTACTTCTTCGTCAGGGTGCGGTATGCCTTCTTGATCTCCTGTTCGCTGGCATTTTTTGGAACGTTCAGTACATCATAGTAATTTGTAGCACCCATCGTTACATCCTGTATTCAAGGTTTAATCCTTCTTCTCGTCGTCTTTCACTTCATAATCGGCGTCGACAACGTTGTCTTCCTCAGCTGCCGCTTCCCCGCCTTCCGCCTTTGCAGCCTCGGCCTCGGCCTGTGCCTTCTGGTAGATCTTTGTTGTCGCTGCAAAGACCGCCTCCTGCAGATCCTCGACATCCTTCTTCAGGGCTTCGGCGTCATCCCCTCCCATGGTCTTTTTGATCTTCTCAAGAGCTGATTCGATCTTCTCCCGGTCCTCCGCCTCGATCTTGTCCTCGCTCTCTTTTAGAAGCTTTTCTGCAGCAAAGACAGAGTTATCGGCGCTGTTCCTGATCTCGATCTCCTCCCGCTTCTTCCGGTCGGCCTCTTCGAAGTCCTTAGCCTTGTTGACCATCTCATCAATCTCATCCTTCGAGAGCCTCTTGTCCCCGGAGATTGTTATTGCCTGCTGATTTCCGGTCCCGAGATCCTTTGCAGATACATTGATGATTCCGTTTGCATCGATATCGAACGTAACCTCGATCTGAGGGATGCCCCTTGGTGCAGGCGGAATTCCGGTAAGCTGGAACTTTCCAAGCGTGAAGTTGTCCGACGCCATCGCACGCTCACCCTGGACAACGTGAATCTCGACACTGGTCTGGTTGTCGGCCGCGGTTGTAAAGATCTGGCTCTTCTTCGTAGGGATGGTTGTATTTCTTTCGATGAGCTTGGTCGCGATTCCGCCGAGAGTCTCGATCGAGAGCGTAAGCGGAGTTACATCAAGAAGAACTACGTCCTTCGCTTCCCCTGTAAGAACTCCTCCCTGGATAGCCGCACCAATGGCGACGCACTCGTCAGGGTTTATTCCCTTGTCAGGATCTTTTCCCAGGAGTGCCTTTATCCTCTCCTGGACAAGGGGGACACGTGTAGAACCGCCGACGAGAAGGACGTGATCGATATCCTTCGCAGTAAGTTTTGCATCACTAAGGGCTTGTTTTACCGGGCCAATCGTCCTGTCGACAAGATCTCCAATAAGCTGTTCGAACTTTGACCTTGTAAGATCAATATCAAGGAACTTCGGACCGCTGGAATCTGTCGTGATGTAGGGAAGGTTTATGTTCGTCTTCTGAACTGTCGAAAGCTCCTTTTTGGCATTCTCTGCTGCATCGCGAAGCCTCTGCATTGCCATCTTATCTGAGCTGAGGTCGATGCCCTCCTGCTTTTTGAATTCCTCGATGAGGTACTTTACGACAAGTTCATCAAAGTCGTCTCCACCGAGATGGTTGTCACCGGCTGTAGCCTGTACCTCGAAAACGCCGTCGCCAAGGGTCAGGATTGACACATCAAAAGTTCCACCGCCGAGATCATATACAAGGACGGTCGAATCGCCCTCTCTCTCGATACCATATGCAAGTGCACTTGCTGTCGGTTCGTTTATTATCCTCATGACCTCAAGGCCCGCAATCTTTCCCGCATCCTTCGTTGCATTCCTCTGCGCATCGTTAAAATATGCCGGGACAGTGATTACCGCCTTTTTGATCTCATCGCCGAGATATGCCTCTGCATCCATCTTGAGCTTCTGGAGAATCATTGCAGAGATCTCCTGCGGAGTGAATGTCTTATCATCTATCGCGACCTTGCGGTCTGTTCCCATATCCCTCTTGATCGAAATTATCGTCTTGTCGGGATTTGTCACAGACTGTCGTTTTGCAACGCTTCCAACAAGGCGTTCACCTTCCTTTGAGAAAGCCACAACCGAGGGAGTTGTCCTTGCCCCCTCTGCATTGGGTATAACAACAGGCTTTCCGCCTTCCATGATCGACATACAGGAATTTGTGGTTCCTAAATCAATTCCAAGAACTTTATTTGATACCATTATTACTTCTCCTCATTTTCGTTTTTTTCAGGTTTACCTTTTGATACTGCGACTTTTGCGCTCCTGATGACACGATCCCCCATACAATACCCGCAGGAGACCTCATCGATTATGATACCTTCTTTTTGATCTGAAGGAACATATGCGATGGCTTCGTGCTTCTCAGGATCAAACTGACTGTTAACTGACTCTATGGGATGTATTGAATGCTGTTCGAGTACTTTTTTAAGGATCTTCCGGATCTGTTCGAGTCCTTCCCTAAGGGCGGAATCATCAGAACGGGCAGCTCTTTCAAGATTGTCTGCAACCTCCAGTATTCCGGATGCAAACTCCCCGACTGCACGATCCACCCTTTCAGTGCTCTCGCGGGAACTTCTCTTCCTGAAATTATCAAAATCCGCAGCAAGGCGGAGATATCTGTCATTCAGTTCATCAATCAGGGCCTGGAGTTCGGCCTCCCTTCCGGCAGAAATTCCCGGGTCCTCTCCGGATTCATCCCCGGAGCACCCCTCTACTTCAGCGTAATCGTCGATAGTAGGGGAATCCTGATCCGTTTCTTCTTTTATTTTTGTTTCAAGATCCTCATCATTCATCCTTCAATACTCCATAAAGACAATTTTTAACCTTTATACCATAGTAAATGGTTAGTAGTTCTATATAATATTAATTCTCTATCTGCGAACAGTTCTATATAATGGTTTTTGTGGATCCAGATAATCATAAAAGATCTAAACCCGTTTCACTCCGCCCCACATCTGCTGAAACGAAGAAATCCGGGGTAAGGCATAGAACAGATCTTATCAGGGACACTAATGAGATTTTAAAAGGGCCGGCCGGACCTGCATCCCCGGGACTACTGTATGAGATCGACTCCCGGGACAGGTATAGATTATTGTTTTCTAAAACCAATAATATCAGGCATGAGATACGCACTTCTTTCAGTATGGGATAAGACAGGGATCACCGACCTTGCCAAAACCCTCTCTGAGAATGGATTTAAGATCCTCAGTTCGGGAGGAACAGCAAAGGAACTCTCAAATGCGGGAATAGAGATCACCGAAGTCTCTGAATATACCGGCGCCCCCGAGATGATGGATGGCAGGGTCAAGACACTTCACCCAAAGATCCACGGCGGTCTTCTCGGAAGAAGAGGAATCGACGATTCGGTTATGGAAGAACGTGGAATCGAAAAGATTGACCTTCTTGTCGTAAACCTCTATCCGTTCGAAGAGATGTCGGGAAAAGGACTTCCCTTAAATGATCTCGTGGAATATATTGATATTGGCGGGCCTGCGATGATTCGCGCAGCTGCAAAAAATTTTAAGGATGTAGCGGTAGTCATTGACCCCAAAGACTACGACCTCGTGAAAAACTCTCTTAAGGCTGGCGGAATTTCTGAAAAAGACAGACTTTACCTTGCAGGGACAGTTTTTGCCCGGATGGCTGCATATGACGGGGCGATTAGCAATTACCTCCACTCACTTGAGAATGATTTCCCCGGAGTTCTCTCTGTACAATATAGAAACGGAAGAGAGCTGAGATATGGGGAAAACCCACACCAGAAAGCCGCAGTATACGGGGAAACCGGAATTGCCGGACAGGTATCGCTTCAGGGTAAGGCGATGTCCTACAACAATTATCTCGATACCGACTCGGCAGTAAGACTCCTCCGCGAGTTCGATGAAACAGCGGCAGTTATCGTAAAACACAACAATCCCTGCGGCATGGCACTGGGAGATACGATCCTGGAGGCCTACACCCGCGCAAGGGATGTAGACCCGGTATCGGCTTATGGAGGAATTGTTGCACTCAACAGAGAGGTAGGATCCGAACTCGCCGAAGAGATTGCCTCTACATTCATCGAAGTGGTTATTGCACCCTCCTATACAGATAAAGCCCTTGAAATAATGAAGAAAAAAGAGAATATGCGTATCCTCGTTCTGCCGCCTGATGAAGACACACCAGAGATAAGGACTATAGCCGGCGGGGCTCTCGTCCAGATGACCCCGAAAGATATTACCGAAAGCTGGGAAGTAGTCACAGAGCGCGAACCGACTGCTGACGAGATGGAGGCCATGAAGCTTGCAATGAAGGTCTGCAAACATACAAAGAGCAATGCAATAATCTTTGCAGATAAAAAGGCGGTGCTTGGTATCGGGGCAGGGCAGATGAACAGGGTGAACTCTGCTGAGATCGCGATCTCAAAAGCGCAGTTCCCCCTGAAAGGTTCTGCAGTTGCATCCGATGCATTCCTGCCCTTCCCGGATACGCTTGAAGCCGCTGCGAAGGCGGGTGCAACAGCACTACTCCAGCCCGGCGGATCCATTCGGGACCAGGAGGTTATCGAGGCGGCAAACCGCCTTAATATAGCGATGGTCTTTACAGGCGTCCGCCATTTCAGGCACTAACTTAATTCTACAAAAATTTTTTTATAGTATCATCATCTATTCTAACGAAATGCCAACCTGCCCTTTCTTCAGTACCTGCAAATGGATTGAAAAATATTCAACAAAAAACGGCGCAATAGTCAATCACTTCATCAGGAACTATTGCAAAGGGGACTCACTCCGGAGATGTGCCCGAAAGAGAGTGGCTGACAGCCTTGGGGGGCGGGAGTTCATCCCTGAGAATATGCAGCCCGACGGAACTCCGGTAAAAGGGACCGGCGACTCAGACTGGCCGGAAGATGTGCGTGAGATTGTCAACTCTTTTCATGTAAAAGGTCACATGAAACATTAGGCCAACCATCATCCTATTCCTGATCCAGGATAAGAATCCCTAAACATAGAGAATCACAGGACAATATCGATCGTGTTATATGTTAGCATGTCACATATTAGCACGGAGCATATGTTTGGTCTTCCATTTTCAACACTGTTTGCCGTAGGCTTTGCCACGGCGTTAATTACTTTCGCACTTCTATACTGGGGTCTGACCTTTAAGGAGGCGAAGAAATGAGCGGCGACTGGGTCACAGTGTCCGTTATCGTATTGTATGCCATAGGCCTTCTTGCAATAGGGAGCTGGGCATCGAGAAAAGTACATTCAAGCGAGGATTATATCCTTGCAGGGCGATCCCTCGGATTCTGGGTATTTACCATCCTGATGGTTGCATCAGTATGTTCGGGCATGACTCTTGTGGGGGTCAGCGGATTCGGATACACATCAGGCTGGCCGGGGATCTGGGAACAGCTGGCAGTTCCACTCGCCGCATCCTTTGCGATCATAGTTTTCGGTGTAAAACTTCACTACATCGGCAGTAGATCGGGATATATGACGGTTGAGGACTACTTTGCGCAGAGATTCGAAAGCCCAAGGGTAATGAGAGGCCTTTCTGCCGTCGCAGGAATCGTTGTATCACTGATCTACCTTGTCGGGCAGTACACTGCAATCAGTATCGTTCTGGTCTGGCTTTTCGGCATCAACCACATCGTGGCGCTGCTTATTGCTGCGATAATTATTACGATATATACTGTTATCGGGGGTATGTACGCGGTCTCCTGGACGACTCTGATCCAGGGCGGACTCCTAATCGCGGGTGTATTGATAATGGCACCTCTTGTCATCCTTGCAGCCGGCGGGATAGAGCACATCAATACGGTAATGGCCACGATCGACCCGAATCTGGTTGAGTCGTATTTCCCTTCAGCTTATGCAGCATATGCATACTGCACTCCCGAATTCCTTGTATCGTTCGTAATCCTGCTGACAGTGGGGCTTGCTTGCGCACCGCACGTTGTAAACAACGTACTTGCCGCAAAGGAAGAGAGGTTCTTCAAATGGTCGCCTCTTGTAGCATTCCTGATCTACCTGGTCATCATGTTCCTCGTAAAAATATCAGGATTCGCTGTCAGGGTGCTTGTTGAAGAGGGAAAACTCGTCCTGCCCGAAGCTGTGAACGCACAGGACTTTGCATTCATGTATGGCGTAGAGTATGCATCTCCTAATATGCTTATATGGGCATTCTTCGCCGTAATCGTTCTTTCGGCCGTAATGTCGACAACAGACAGGCTGATGCTCACCATAGGAACAATGTTTTCATGGGATATCTACAAAAACCTCCTTAAACCTGATGCAACTGACAGGCAGGTACTAAAGCTGAGCCAGGTCTGCGTATTCATAGCGGCGGCAATATCACTCCTGCTTGCAATCAACCCTCCCGAGATGCTGGCTTTCCTGATCTGGATGGGTATAGGCGTAATGCTCTCGACATTTGCCGTTCCCTTCATCGCCGGACTGTACTGGAGGCGTGCTACAACCCAGGGTGCAATAGCCTCAATGATTGCAGGACTTATCGGTTCAGGAATATTCGCATACTGGCACCAGTATATAGACAAATTACCGATGCACTTCTCGTTCTTTTCGCTTGTATGTGCCGCAGTTGCCATGATTATTGTAAGTTACCTGACTCCAAAAAATTCAGAAGAAGTCCTGGATCTCACGCTCACCGGCCCGTTCATCAGGCCGAGATAATAACTTTTTTTCCGGTCGCACATTTTCCCCACGGTCCAAGCATTTATAATTCAAAAGAGACGACTCTGGTGAGAGTCTGATGCCCGAAAAAGATTCCCGCGAAAGGATAATCATGCATATCGACATGGACAGTTTTTTTGCTTCCGTGGAGGTGAGAGAGAATCCGTCGCTTAAAGGAAAACCCGTTGTGGTCGGTGCAGACCCGAAAGGAGGTCTGGGCAGGGGAGTTGTAAGCACCTGTTCTTATGAAGCAAGGGAATACGGGGTAAGGTCGGCGATGCCGGTGAGCACTGCCTACATTCGATGTCCCGAATGCATTTTTCTTCCGGTAAATATGCCTTTGTACAGGGAGACGTCAGCCAGCGTGATGAATATTATTCATGAATATTCAGACAGGTTTCAGCAGGTCAGCATCGACGAGGCGTATATCGACATATCATATGCAGGATCCTTTGATGAAGCAAAGAGAATTGGAGAAGAGATTAAAACCAGAATCCTGGATGAAGAAGGGATCACATGCTCTGTTGGAATAGGCCCGGGGAAGGTTATCGCAAAGATTGCCTCTGGCAACAGGAAGCCGGCAGGGATGACGGTCGTAAAGCAGAATGAGGTCAGGGATTTTCTCGACCCTCTCCCCGTAGAATCTATTCCGGGAATAGGGAAGAAGACAAAACAAAGACTCGAAAAACACGGGATTCTTACGATCAGGGATCTATCGGAATGTGACATCCAGAATCTCCAGTCGGCATTCGGAAAACACGGAATCCAGATGCACAGGCTGGCGATAGGGATCGACGAGAGCGAAGTTGTCGAGAAGAAAGGCCAGAAATCTATTGGTAAACAGAAAACCTACCAGGAAGATGTCCAAGATGAACAAAAACTTCACCAGGATCTCTTACGGCTTTGCGAAAATGTCCATTCAAGACTCAGGTCGGGAAGATACCTTTGCAGGACTATTACCGTTAAAATAAGATATGCAGGGTTTATCGACAGGTCTAAGGCGGAAAGCCTCCTTCATCCAACCGGAGATCTTAAAATAATACGTGAAAAAGCACTTGAGGTTTTCCAGGTGCTCTACGACGGGAGATCTGTGAGATCCTTAGGGGTCTCGCTTTCCGGTTTTGATTCCGGAAACAGCAGGCAGACGACATTGTCGGATTTTTGAGTAATGGTTACTAAACAGTATAATACTCCATAATCACAGAAAATCACGAAGTTAGGTGGAAGATACCCCTCCCGGATTAAGAATCCATTCTTATTGCTACGAGCTTATATCAAAAAAATCTGATTCAATCAAAAAAAGATGATATTATTCAGTATCTCGATCTTGCTTTTCTTTCTTTCTTTGCAGGTTCAAAAGATACCTCATTCCCGCGGATTGTTCCCCGGTTCATAATATCATAGACCCTTTTGGCATATTTTTCAGGGACTTCCACGAATGAAAAATCCTTAAGAATCGAGATCGAACCGATCTCGCCGCCGGGAATATCCGCCTCGCCGGCTATTGCACCAACGAAATCGGACGGCCTTATGCCTTTGTTCCTCCCGACATTCACGAAGAACCTGACCATGCCGGGTTCTGCGCCGGTATCGCCATGATCAAACTCCTCATCTGCCTGTACTTTCCCAGAAGTGCCCTCAAGCTGGATCTTCAGCAGGGCGGCAGAGATCTCTGAGAGTGTATAGTCCTCCTCCATCAGCCTGTCGATTGCCGGGATGAAAAGACCAAGATCCTGATCTTCCGAATCGATTATGGACCTCACCTTGTCGAGTGCTTTTTCTATTCTGGAGTTTTCGACATCGGCCGCATTGGGAATATCAATCCTGCTGATATTCACCTTTGCAAGCTTTTTGATCATCCTCAGCTTGTAGATCTCTTTGGGACTCACAAAAGTATATGCGGCACCGCTCTTTCCCGCCCTTCCGGTCCTTCCGATCCTGTGCACATAATACTCGACATCCTGTGGGACATCGTAGTTATAAACAATATCGATGTCGTAAATATCGATACCCCTGGCGGCAACATCGGTGGCAATCAGGATATCGATAGACCCGCTCCTGAACCTGCCCATAACACGATCCCTCTGCTGCTGCTTCATATCACCATGAAGGCCCTCTGCGAAATAGCCCCTGGAACGAAGCATTCCGGATATCTCGTCGACCCTCTTCTTGGTATTGCAGAAGATCATAGAAAGATCCGAGGAGTTTATATCTATAAGCCTGCAGAGAACCTCCATCTTGTCCTTCTCACGAACCTCAAGATATTTCTGCTCGATAGACGGGACTGTAAGCTGGCCGGGACTTATCGTTACAAATTCCGGGTTCTTCTGGAATGACTTGGATATCTTAAGGATGGGTTTTGGCATCGTCGCAGAGAATAAGATAGTCTGCCTGCCTTCAGGAGCCTGTGACAGGATCTCCTCCATATCTTCACGGAATCCCATCTCGAGCATCTGATCTGCCTCATCAAGGACAACGATCTTTACACCGGATAATGAAAGCGTTCCTCTCCTCATGTGATCCATCACCCTTCCAGGGGTTCCGATAATAATATGAACGCCCTTTTTCAGTTCGTGGATCTGCCTCTCGATCGGCTGACCGCCGTAGACGGGGAGAACCCTGATATCATCATGATATTTGAGAAGCCTGTTGAACTCCTCGGATATCTGGATAGTCAATTCGCGTGTAGGTGAGATGATTATCGCCTGTACAAGACATTTCTTCGGGTCAGTCTTCTCGATTACTGGTACTGCGAATGCGGCGGTCTTACCTGTGCCTGTCTGTGCCTGGCCGGTAACGTCTCTGCCCGAGAGAATAACCGGAATTGAGCGCTGTTGTATAGGCGTGGGTTCTTCAAAACCCATATCTTCTATTGCCCTGAGGATCTCTGGAGATATATTTAATTCATTGAATTTCAAAAAAGAAACCATTCCTATATTATAGGAGCGCAGAGTATATCATCCTTGGCAGAGGGGCAATATTACAGATCAGTC
>CAYXKC010000015.1:23123-27977 GCA_964465295.1 uncultured Methanomicrobiaceae archaeon
AACCTGCATCCACCATGATATGTCACAACAGGTTCTCCGTCCTCTATCTTTATCCGTACAAGATCCTGCACATAATGGCCCCCCACAGGAGCGACTATCCTCCCGTCATCTTTCATCAGGGCAAAGAGGTAATCTGGAATGGAAGGAGCTGCCGCTGTAACAATCGCGGCATCATAACCTCCCTCATATGGCTCAGGGACTGTTCCGTCACTGCAGATAACCTCGACATTCGATATTCCTGCTCTCCTGAGATTTGCTCTTGCATATTCTGCAAGATCGGGTATTCTCTCATACGATCTTACAAAACCGGCAATTCCTGCGATTACAGCTGCCTGATAACCCGAACCCGTTCCCAGTTCGAGAACTATATCGGATTCTTTCAGTTCGAGAAGTTCGGTCATAACAGCAACGATATAAGGCTGGGATATCGTCTGCCCGTACCCTATCGGAAGCGGTGAATCGGCATATGACGAACCGGCATACTGTTCAGGAACGAACAGATGACGGGGGACATCTGCCATAGCCCTCAGGACATTCCTGTCAGCGACTCCCCTGGCTTCGATCTGGTTTCTCACCATCTCCGATCGCATCCGGTCATAATCAGCCAGAATAAACCCTCCTGATCGTTAGAATGGATTCGGCCGGATAAATATTTTTTTGAAAAATTTTTTGAAAAAATGAATATTACCTGATGAAAGCGGAGCGACCGGCATAATTCGCCGAATGACCCATCTCCTCTTCGATCCTTAAGAGCTGGTTGTATTTCTCGACCCTCTCGCCGCGAGCAGGTGCACCCGTTTTAATCTGGCCGGTTCCAAGGGCAACTGAGAGATCCGCGATAAATGAATCGACCGTCTCTCCGCTCCTGTGGGAGACCATTGCAGCCCAGCCGTTGTCCCGGGCAAGCATTACTGCATCAATGGTCTCTGACACAGTACCAATCTGGTTAAGCTTGATAAGAACGGCGTTTGAAACACCTTTTTCAATTCCATGCTTAATCCTCTCAACATTAGTGACAAAGAGATCGTCTCCCACAAGCTGAACGGAATCGCCGAGCTCTTCTGTAAGGATCTTCCAGCCGTCCCAGTCGTCCTCTGCAAGACCGTCCTCTATAGAGACGATCGGGTACTTCGAGCAGAGGTCCTTGTAGTATGCAACCATTTCTGCCGGAGTCAGCTTCCTCTTCTCCGATTTGAGCTCGTACATTCCGTCTTTAAAGATCTCGCTCGAAGCAGGGTCGAGAACTATCCCGATATCCTGACCGGGTTTATAACCGGCTTTTTCAATCGCTGACATAATGAGCCTGAGCGGTTCTTCATTCGAAGGGACTTTCGGCGCAAACCCTCCCTCGTCACCGATTGCGGTGCTGTGGCCGTTCTCCTTTAATATCGATTTCAGGGCCTGGTATACCTCAGCACCCCAGCGGAGTGCCTCCTTAAATGAAGGTGCACCGTAAGGGGCGATCATGAACTCCTGAAGATCCGCACCCTGCCAGTTTGCATGCGCACCGCCGTTCATGATATTCATGCACGGAACAGGCAGCGAGGGTTCACAATCATCACGGGAGAGATATTTCCAGAGCGAGACACCTTCGGCGGCGGCAGCAGCCCTGGCATTTGCCATGGAGACGCTGAGTATGGCGTTTGCACCGAACCTGCCCTTGTTGGGCGTTCCGTCAAGCGCAATCATCGCATCATCCACCGCACGCTGGTCCGCTGCATCCATCCCGGAGATCTCTTCACCGATCGGGCCATTGACATACGAAACCGCTTTAAGCACCCCTTTACCGCCAAAGCGCACTTTGTCGCCGTCACGGAGTTCGACTGCCTCGTGAGCACCGGTCGATGCCCCGGAAGGGCAGGCCGCCCTCCCCATGGCACCGCATTCCAAAAATACCTCTGCTTCCACCGTAGGATTCCCACGTGAATCAATAATTTCCCTGCCCTTTACTGACCGAATCTTCATATCCATAACAAACCTCAGGATTGTCTTCCATTAATTAGGCTTTATGACTACAAAAAAAATACATATCCATCCTCAGCATTCCCGGCCGCCGGCTGACAACATTATTAGTGAGACAGGCCGAAATTATAGTTGTGACAGTCGCAATACTGGGCGGAGGGCTGACAGGGGTGACCCTCGCCCGCCTGCTAAAGGAAAAGGGAGAGGACATAGTAGTTCTTGAGAGGGACAGCCTGATCGGCGGCCTTTGCAGGTCAAAAACCGAAAAAGGATTTACATTCGATATCGGCGGGTCCCACATAATATTCAGCAGGGACACTGAAGTCCTCGACTTCATGAGGGACGTTCTGAAAGACAACAAGGATGAGAGGAACAGGAATACGAAGATCTTCTACAAGGGAAGGTATGTCAAATACCCGTTTGAAAACGGCCTCTATCAGCTCCCGCCTGAGGATTGTTTTTTCTGTATAAACGAGTTCGTGAAGAACCTGATCGCGGTAGAGAAGGGCGAGGTCAGTGAGCCTGATACCTTCAGGGACTGGATATACTATACGTTCGGAAAAGGGATTGCCGAGTCGTATATGGTTCCATATAACGAGAAGATCTGGAATTACCCGGCAGAAGGAATGTCTATGCACTGGGTTGACGGCAGAATCCCAAGACCCCCGGTGGAGGATATCATCAAATCGGCGATTGGGATCGACACCGAGGGCTACACCCACCAGTCGGTCTTCTCTTACCCCATAGAAGGGGGAATCGAGGCGCTCGTTCACGCCATTGCAGAACCGGTGATAGATAATATCAGGACATTTTTTGAGGTTAAATCTATTAAAAAGACTCCTGAAGGGTTCATAATCAGCAACGGGACGGAAGAGATCTACTGCGAATCCTGCATATCTACGATACCTGTCCAGGCTCTTATACGTTGCCTTGACGATATTCCCGGAGAAGTCAGGAATGCGGTTGATGCTCTCAAATACAACTCGATCGCATGTGTCGGCATCGGGGTCGAGGGCGGGATGAGCGATATCTCATGGCTCTATATCCCCCAGAAGGAGCTCGGAAGATTCAACAGGATCTCCTTCCCGTCGAACTACTCAACAGAAGTTGCACCGGAGGGCTGTTCATCGGTTCTTGCCGAGGTTACATTCAACGAGGGCGACGATGTCTCAAAGATGACCGATGACGAGATCGCTGAGCACTGTGTCGACGGACTATGTGAGATGGGTATCATCCCGTCAAAGGATAAGGTGGTATATACGACAGTCGGGCGGTTCGAATACGCCTATGTCGTCTATGATGTAGATTACCTCAAAAACATAAAGACCGTCACAGACTACTTCTCAACATCCGGAATCGATCTTGTCGGCCGCTTCTCCGAGTTTGAATATATCAACATGGACGGCTGCATCAGGCACGTCTTTGATTATATAAATAAAAAATAGAGATAAAGCTTATTTTTATACTTATTTCCTTACAAACGCCGCAAACACTATCAATCCGCAGATAAGGCAGGCAAGGAATACGCTACCCCCCATAACATCAGGCTCCTCCTTTTCAGGCTCCTCAATCTCATTAAAGATCTCCCAGTCCTGTGATTCGAGGAATCTATTCCTTGTATCACTCCATTCAGATAAGAAGAGAGCATCTTCTTCCCCGGAGGAGGTCTTCTCAACCTTTACTTTTTTGCGTAAATCAAAGAAATCCTCCGGAAACATTTCGTCCGAAACGGAGATCTCCACGCTGTCTCCTGTAGACAGGCGGGTAATGATGAAGTGATAATTATCCATAGACCTCTCTGCCGATGCAGATTTGAGACCGGGATTTGAGAGGTCATCTACCTCAGTGCCATCGGTACGGAGAACCTGAAGCCGGCCGGGATCATTACAGTCCAGTTTTGGCCCGGTTCCGGTAATCAGCATTGCAGTATGCACTGAACCTGTAGAGGGAAGATAACTGGCAATACCTATATCGGAACGTTGTGGAGTCTCATCCCCGAAAAGTTCCCCCAAACCCGCTTTTGCCACCCTGAACATGCAGATACAGCATATACAGGCATCAGGTTCGGAATTTGTCATAAGCCCGTGATATTCGGCAACATCATCAAGATCGATCTCTACAGTATCACCGCCTTCAAGCATGACTATCGGCCCTAAATCGACGTCGGGCGCCTCAGAGGCACCCGGCATATGTGCAAGTGCCCCGGGACATAAAAGCATAAGTCCGGCAATAAGAATTATTGCGCCCCTGACTCCGGGCAGCGAATGAAATCCTGCGGTTCTTTTCCAGAAAAAAATGCCGGCTGGAAGTTCCGGCTTCCTTAATCCTTTTAAGCTCATAAATATTCCATGAAATATTCAATTTAAGGACAGGATAAGAATAATCCTAAATTATCCGGATTATTTAGAGATTTTCGAGATTTTTACGACCCCGGGAAATAAACCTGATCTTTTTAAAAATCATTTATTAGCATAATTTCAGTATAACTCCTGATGAATCTACAGGAGAGAAAATATCTCCCCCATATACTTATTCTTACCATCGTCGGCCTCGGTGCATTCATGGACGGGCTGGACGGTGCGATTGTAAATGTTGCACTTCCTTATATCGCAGGAGATTTTCAGGCAGATATGGGGATCGCCTCTCTTGTTATAACGATATATCTCGTCGCACTTAGCGGGCTGATGATAATATTCGGCAAAGTTCTCTCGACCGCCGGAACCAAAAAGATATACATGGCCGGGATTGCCATATTTACAATTGCATCCCTTCTTTGTGTCATATCATGGGACATCACATCCCTCATCGTGTTCCGCTTTATCCAGGGAACCGGTGCTGCCATGATTGCTCCTTCGGCAGTTGCCACGGTTGCCGTGCATATGCCCGAATCAG
>CAYXKC010000016.1:0-17519 GCA_964465295.1 uncultured Methanomicrobiaceae archaeon
TGATGCAGTCCACGTTCTCGACGACGACATCGGCCTCCTGGTGTATCGCCTGGAATAAGTAGAGCTCCTTTCCGTCTACGACCGATACCGAGTCCTCAAATACGCATGACTCCCAGAGATCCGATCTCGGCCTTCCGAGGTCGGAGGCATACTCCTTCAGTTCGGCCGTGCTTTTTATCCCCGTATATCCCTTAACAAGCCCGATCCTCGGGTGATCCGCGATCATCTTCAGGAATTTGTCCTTATCGCCGGTGTTTACAAGGTCCATCTGGACGACGTGCATATGCATGAATGTAGTCGGAACTACCATTGCGGTTGTAACTATATTGATATCCGGAAGCACGGTCTGCACGTCCGGGCCGTGGTGGGACGGGATGGTGACCGGGTTTAATACTATCGCGTCAACAGGGCCCCTTTTTGCATCGCCCGGATCGGCCCCGCGCCTGACCATCGTCGCCCTGACCTTTTTAACACCGAATGCATCGTCTGCAAGCTTTATTATCCGGCAGAGGCCCGTGGTGTTGCACGAGACCACACGTGCGAACTGGCGTCCCTTTGCATCCGCAAAGTTACAGGAAGAGTTGAATGAATACCCTGCGACATCGTGGTCCTCTCCGCCCTGCCAGATCGCCATCTTTCCGTATCTCTCGTACATCGCCTTATTCCCGGCACCTACCCCGCCCGGAGTCGCATCGACGATGATATCTGCGGCCTGCACCATCTCCTCGACGCTTCCTGCCACTTTCATTCCGGCCTTCTCGAAATCGCCCTTCTTCGAGATGTCGGCAATATACAACGGAAACCCTCTTTTCTGTGCGATCATCGCCTCGTGGCTCGGCCTTGTCTTGGATACGCCTACAATCTCCATGTCAGTCTGTGCGGAGACGGCATCGGCGACCCTCTTGCCTATCGTTCCGAATCCGTTTACAGCAACCTTTATCATAGTATGCTAATCTTTGACACTCCTACATATTATTTTACGCGGTACATCTCTCCGGTAGCCGGTCAGGGGAAGGCTGGGGGCAGTTATTTTGATCAATCCTAAATCGGATAAGCAACGAAATAGGTACATGAACCGATATTCCTGCAGGACGATATGCCGGATAATTCCCCTGTTGATCATGGCAGCATTAATTCAGGCTTCATCGGCCGGCGAAGCCGCGGGTCCGGCTGCTATGTGGGTTGAGGAATATCCTGCCGGAGAGATTGAAATTTTTTCCGTATGTGAATCTTCAGAAGGCGGGTATTATGCGGGGGGTGCCGGTCCCGGCGGAAGAATGGTGATGAAGATCGATGAATCCGGGAAAACCGTCTGGGAGAAGACAGTCCCGGGCAGCGACGAAAACGGCAGCATAAAGCTGGTGCAGGAATCTCCCGCCGGCGGCCTTATTCTCTTTGCCGATGGGGAGAATCTCGTTAAGACCGGCGACGATGCCGGTTTCGAATGGGAGTTCCACCAGCCATTGGGTAAGGTCTATTCGATCGAGGTATCACCGGACGGATCAGGGGTCATGGCCGGTACATACATCCAGGGATTTTTAACCTCCGTCTCCACTGACGGGGAGGAGGCCTGGAACAGGACCTTCTCCGATCCGGAAGGAGGCGGCCAGTATGTCATCAGGTCGGTCCAGAACGATCCGTCCGGGGGATTCATAATCGCCGGTTACATCGACCCGATCTTCATGATCACGGACTATCGCGGTTTCCTGCTGAAGACCGGTGAAGAGGGGAACAAGATCTGGGCAAGACAGTATTCGGGGGACGCATCAGGAATGATCTTCTCGGTTGCACCAAGGCCGGGGGGCGGTTATGCGGCAACGAGGCTCCAGGTGCTCGAAGGTGAAGACAATTCAACAGTCCTTGCACCCTCGGTTTTGTTTACGTCCCCTGATGGCAGTCTTGAGAAGATTGTATACTATAATGAATCCGCGGAATACCTCTTTCATATAACAAATGCCGGGGATGCCGGATATTATCTTTCCGGACTTGTTACCGGGGATTCTGAAGATGATTATGAATATAAGATTATCAGGACCGGTCTTTCAGGGGCGGTCCTGTGGGAGAAGAGCCTCGGCGATGTTGAGCTTAGAGGTTTTGCAACGACTTCGGACGGCGGATTTATTATTGCCGGTAGTGGTCCGGATGTAAATAACAGCGTCCTGGTAAAATACGCGGAGGATAAAGCCTCTGAACAGGCCCCCGGCTTTGCTCCTGTCACGGTATTTGTGGCGCTTGCAGGTACGGTATTTTTTATTTTTAACAGGAAAAAATGAACAGGTGAAGACCGGAAAAATTCTTTTTTCAGCAGATAGCACAAAAATTAATCAGAGGGCCCCGGTTATTATAACATATGAACAATAGTTCCCGGATTGCCACCGGAAAGAGGCGGAGCTACTATTTCATCCTCCTCTTTGGTATTGTGGCTATGTTCGGGGACATCATCTATGAGGGTGCAAGAAGCGTTACCGGCCCTTATCTCTTCATCTTAGGAGCCTCTGCCCTTACTGTCGGGTTTGTCGCAGGTTTCGGCGAGTTTTCAGGGTACGCTCTCAGGCTCCTGTCGGGATATATCGCAGATACGACGAAGCACTACTGGGCTCTCACATTTATCGGTTACGGGATGCTTATCGCTGTGCCTTTTCTTGCATTTGCCGGTTCGTGGGAGATCGCCGCAATGCTCTTTATCGCCGAGAGGATGGGCAAGGGGATACGTGCTCCTGCAAAGGATGCGATACTCTCAAATGTCACGAAGGATGTGGGGAGGGGATGGGGATTCGGTATTCACGAAGCTCTCGACCAGACCGGTGCAATACTCGGACCTCTCATTTTTACTGCCGCTTATATTGCAAGAGGGGATTACAGTGGCGGATTCGCTCTCCTGGTAATTCCGTTTGTCCTGATGATGGCGACCCTTGTTCTCGTCAGGAGAAAAATCCCCGACACGGCAGCATATGAGAGAGAAAAAGGGGAAGAGACCGTGCTCCCTCCGGCTAAGTGTCTTATCCCTTACGGCATCTTCACTGCACTTACAATGTGCGGTTTTGCAACCTTTCCGATAATCTCTTTTCATTTCAGCTCGACAGGGTTGGTACCCGGTGCAGAGATCCCCCTTTTCTATGCAGTTGCCATGGGTGTGGACGCTTTTGCGGCGCTCGCTGCAGGCAGGCTCTACGATAAAAAAGGCCTGATAACCCTGATAGTTCTTCCTCTAATGATAATAGCGGTTCCATTTCTTGCTTTTTCTCAGGACTACATTCTTGCACTGGCGTCCGCCGTATTATGGGGTTGCGTGATGGGAGTCCAGGAAACGGTGCTAAGGGCGGCAGTGGCTGATTATACCCACATTTCAAAGAGAGGCACGGCCTACGGGCTGTTCAACACCTTATATGGGGCATCGTGGTTCTTCGGGAGCGTTGCGATCGGATATCTCTACGGCGTATCATTCGATCTTATGTTTGTATTTATTATTGCAATGGAGCTGCTCTCGGTTCCGGTATTTTTCATAGCCAAAAATGGAATGGAGGCCGTATTATAATGAATTAATGCCTGAAGGTAACGCCTTGTATTATGATAATTCAGGAATTTAAAAAAATTGGAGTCTGGGGGGGTTTGGTGAAATTTATCCTGTTCTCACAGGATGTACGTGTGTTTCATGGCATTTGCGGGAACCAGTTTTAAGAGGTATATCGCTATGGTGCGATTTTTTTAGCTCATGCAATTTGGGCATTTTGGAGGATTTTGCGTTCTTGAGTTATGGAACTGGTTGTTTGGTGCTGGAGGTGGTTCCCGCAATCATGTGTTGTAGAGGTTATTCCAATAGGCTGAAAAATGCTATTGGTATTGCACTTAATAGGTTGATGCACCGTATATATAAAACTATCTTCTATTGCCTTGCATTATACTTTGCATTGAAGTATGCCATGTGTATGGCAATGTCGAAATCAATAAGTAATGGATTAAAAAAATGATAAGAGTAACAATGGATTCCTACGCTGAAGAATTATCAAGGGTTATTGAAATTCTAAAGGAGAATCCCCGTGGACTCTCGGTCACAGACATTGCCGCGCAGATATCAGTAAACAGGAACACTGTTTCAAGGTATCTCGATATGCTCAGGATATCCGGCCAGGTCGACATGAAGATGTACGGGAAGGCAAAGGTCTTTTTTATCTCCCAGCGTGCCCCGATATCGGCCATGATTAACTTCTCATCCGATATGGTGGCCGTAATCGATTCGGATATGGCCGTCGCCCAGGTGAACGATTCACTGTGCTCGTTCCTGGGGATCGAAAGAGCGGATATTATCGGAAAAGAGCTTAGGAATTCGCCTCTTGTGGGCTTCGACCACCCGTTGATAAATGAGAGGATCAAATCCGCACTCGAAGGGGAGGAGAGCAGCGACGAGATCCGAATCATGAAGGTCGACGAGGAGAAGCACTTTAAAATAAGGCTTATCCCGACCGTCATGAACGATTCATCCCCGGGAGTCACTATAACTCTTGAGGATATAACGAAGAGGAAAAAGGCGGAAGAGGCGCTTCGCTCAAGCGAGAGGAACTACAGGTCGCTTGTTGAGGAGATCAACGACGCCATATGGGATCTCGACGACAATGCAAGGTTTACATATGTAAGTCCAAGGACCGCTGCCATTCTCGGCTTCGAGCCGTCCGAGCTTGTCGACAGGCCGATATATGAATTCCTTGACGATGAGGCGAGGAAGGCCTTTGAGCGGTGCATCCGCGAATGCAGGAACAACGGCGGCAGCACCGAGCTCTTCAACTGCACCATATTGCACAGCGCCGGTCACAATGTAGTCCTCGAATCGAGCCTTTGCAGGAGGTACGACGAATTCGGGATGGGTTCGGGATACAGGCTGGTCTCAAGGGACATCACCGAACGTGAAAAGGCCTACCAGGGGCTCTTCAAGTGGAAATCCTTCTTAAACTCCGTCGTCATGAACATCCCCGCAATGGTGCTCGTGAAAGAGGTGAAAAAGGGGACTTACATCTACTTCAACAGGGAGACGGAGGAGTTCTTCAGTATCGGCTGGTCTTCTGCCGCCGGAAAGATGGGGTGCGAACTGTTTCCCGACAGGCTTGTGGAATATCTCGTATCCGGTGACAGGGAGGTCGCAGGCACGGGCTCGCCGGTATCCATGCCCGAGATGAAGCTTAAGGTACCGGGAAGGAACGAGAAGATCATCAGGTCGCGCAAGGTCCCGATATTCGGGATGGACAATAATCTGGAGTATATCCTGACTCTCCTGGAGGATATCACCGAAGAAAAAAAGGCCGAAGAGCGGATAATTGCGCAGAGGGACCAGGCCCAGAGTTATCTCGATCTTGCCGGGGTCATGATTGCCGTAATCGACAGGGAAGGCCGTGTCAGCTGCATCAACCGGCATGGCTGCAGCATGCTCGGCGTTAAGGAAGATGAACTTACAGGAAAGGACTGGTTTGAGTCCGTCATACCCCCGGGGATGAGAGAGAGGCTCAGGAAACAGTACTCGAGGATCATTGCAGGCGAGATCACACCTCCACCAAACGACGAAGGTGTGATCATGACGTCGTCGGGTAACGAGATGGAGGTAGTCTGGCACAATTCGATAATTAAAAGCCCCGATGGTGAGATAACCGCAATAGTCTCGTCCGCATCCCGCAAAGATTCCTGAATCTCTGTTTTAGTCATCACACATAAATCTTTTACGCGGTATCGACCCAGTATCTTTAGGAAAGATATGATATGAATGCAAAATCCATCCTTCCGGCCGGAATAATCATTCTTGCAATCGCCATGCTGGCAGTTGCGGCCGGGGCATCCGCCGGGGATATCAGATTCTATGCGAAAGGGGATCCCGTATACGTGAGCGGGAATGCACCTGGCGCAGAAACCAGCGGCCTTTCCGCGTGGATATTCGGGACCAACTACTGGACTTTCGAATATTTCGATACGGAGGCCGGCGGATCTTACATATACGAGGTGGATGGCGGACTTACAGGGACACTTAACCCCGGCACATATATCATAGTAATCCAGCACCCGATGTACAACGGGGAGTTCGACGTGACGCCACAGGCAGGATTCCCGTCCGCAGGGCAGACCAGCGCAGTTTCGACTGCAGGAGAGAGTTTTATAATTGACGGAAAGGGAAAGCTCCAGGGTTCGGCCGCTGCCTATGCCCTGATGAACCTGCTTGATTCACAGAATATCGACGATACTTATACCTATACGACAATCTCCCTTGAGGAACCCTGGATAAGAGGGGACGATCCGGGTGGAAACCCTGCCGGCTCTGTGATAAATATCTACGGGACTACAAACATTGCGCCAGGCGAGAAGCTTGTATATACTCTCGAACCCGCATCAGGAGATATCCCTTCGCCAAAGGACTCCCGCACGACGGCCTACACCACCGAAATGGCCGGGCAGACAACGGTTGAATACGGAATGCCGTACAACACGTGGTCTGTGGATATAGATACTGCAGGGATGGACCCGGGCACATACATCTTTACAATCGAGATTGTTCCCGGAGGGAGTATAGTCCAGAAGTTCATCACGCTTTACGAGACCCCGGCACCGACGCCGGTTTCGACAAGATCTCCTGAAATGACGGTCAAACCCGGTGAATCCCCCAATATCCAGACGGGCTCCCCGCCTTCGGAAACCCCTGCTACCGAAACGGCCGCATCCCCGCTTACGGTTTTCTTTGCAATGTCTGCGGCCGCAGCAGCCTGCATCCCCGGAAAATATCTCCGGCACAAATAGGAAATATTTCTAAAAAAAAAGGAAACAGCTTATTTTTCTCTAAAAATCCGTATCATTTGCATATATTTTTTGTATTATTAATTCGTTAATTCATTGCATGGTTACCCGTCTCAGAAGGTATGGCCAGATAGTGGATGTAGGGATCAAATACGGTTTCGGGATATTTTTGGACGAGCTTGATCCCGGGGCCAAAAGGCGGCGGATATTCGACAAGAAGATGAAGCCCGACGAGAGGTCGGTATACGAGAGGATGCGTCTCGCCCTCGAGGAACTGGGCCCGACATTCGTCAAATTCGGCCAGATGCTCGCATCGAGAACGGAGTCTCTCCCCCCGGAGCTCGTCAGGGAATTCAAGAAGCTTCACGATCACGTCGGCCCGGTCCCTTTTGAAGAGCTAAGGCCTATAATTGAGAGGTACTGCGGCCCGATAGACGAGACCTTCGAATACTTCGAGGAGACTCCCCTTGCCGCGGCCTCGATAGGGCAGGTGCACAGGGCGGTGCTAAAAGACGGGACGATAGTCGCGGTAAAGGTCCAGCGCCCCAATATCCAGGAGACTATAGAGACGGATACGCTTATAATCGAGCATATGGCGAAGAGGTACGAGAGGGTAAATCCCGCTGTCCGTGCCTACAACCTCTCTGCAATGGTCGACGACTTCTCCCGGATGATTAAAAGGGAGCTGAACTTCGTATCCGAGGGAAAGAATGCCGACATATTCAGGCGTAACTTCGCGAAAAAACCACGTATAAAGTTTCCTAAGATCTACTGGAAATATTCCGGCCCTGAATGCCTCATGATGGAGTATATCGACGGGATAAGGGTCGACGATGTCGACGGAATAAGATTTTTAGGCTTTGAACCAACCGAATTCGCGACCCTCGGCTTCTCATCATACCTGAAGATGATATTCGAGGACGGTTTCTTCCACCTCGATCCCCATCCGGGAAATCTCAAGGTGACGCCTTCGGGAGAGCTTGCATTCCTCGATTTGGGTGCTATTGCAGTAATCAGGCCCGAAAGGAGGGATCTCTTCATAAAACTCCTGTTGGCAATCGTCGATACGGACATCAACATGATTGTCGAGACCTTCCAGAGGCTCGGTGTCAGTATTACGGATGAAAACGAGGACGAGATCAAGGACCAGCTCTATTACGCACTCTTCGACGTGGAGAGCGTCCAGCTCGATAACGTGGATGCGGGATCGGCACTCGAGTCGATCCCCCGGATAATGAATCTCTACAGGATCCAGATCCCCGGAACACTCATGTCGCTCCTGAAGGTTATCGTGATGGTGCTCTCCATAGGGACGGCTCTTAACCCGAAGTTCAACTTCTACGGCGAGGCAAGGCCATATCTAAGGGAGATCCTGGAGGCACGTTATCTCTCGAAGACCAGCTTCAAAAAGACTTCTCATACGCTTCTCGAGAGTGCCGAGAGCATAATGAAGCTCCCGAGGATCTTCAACAGGACGCTGGACAAGATGGCGAAGGGCAACTTCCAGGTCGATATCGTGGCAAAAGATGTCGAGGCCCTCGGCAGCACACTCGAGACCGCCTCGGACAAGGTCGTAATGGGCCTGATCTCGGCGGCACTGGTCATCGGTGCCTCAATCGTCATGTTTTCGGCCGATATCGAGTATTCCGGGTACCTGATTGCGCTTACAGTAATCGTATACTTCGCCGCCTTCATCCTGGGCCTTGCAACGCTTGCAAAGATCCTGTACTTTGACAAGAAGAAGTAATATCCCGCTCCAAATCTATTTTTAATAATCAATTGAATAATCTGTAGGATTAATCCCGATGTGTGGTATAGCCGGAATATATTCTTATAAGTGTTGTGCCGATCCCGCGATCCTCGACAGGATGTCGGATGCAATCGCCCACAGGGGTCCTGACGGGAGCGGAAGGTACCTCGAAGGCTGCATCGCCCTCTCTCATCGCAGGCTCTCGATTATCGACCTTAGCGAAGCCGGAGCACAACCGATGAAGAACGAGGACGGGTCGCTCATTCTCGTATACAACGGCGAGATCTACAATTACAGGGAGTTGAGGGAAGAGCTCGAATCACTCGGCCACGAGTTCAGGTCGGCTGCCGACAGTGAGGTAATCCTCCATTCATATGAGGAATGGGGCAGCAGTTGCCTCGGGAAATTCAACGGGATGTGGTCGTTTGTCATCCTCGATACTGCCGCAAAAACCCTTTTCTGTTCGCGGGACCGCTTTGGAATAAAACCATTTTATTATATGGAGACCCCGGACGGGTTTTATTTCGCCTCAGAGATAAAGGCCTTTGTTGAGGCCGGGCTCTGCTGCCCGGGGCCGGACAAGGAGAATCTCCTCCGTTATCTTGCCTGGGGAATGCTCGATACCGGGGAGGGAACTATGTTTAAAGGCGTAAAGCAGCTTCCACCGGCATGTTATATAGAAGTAGGCGGCGATGGTGCAGGGGTGCCCCGGGTGTACTGGGAGCTGACCGTCTCGCAGGATCCTGTATCCCCCCCGGATTTAGACGATGAAGAGGCTGCCGAACGGCTGAAGGAACTGCTTTATGATTCGGTACGTCTCAGGCTCAGGAGCGACGTTCCTGTCGGCACATGCCTCTCGGGCGGGATCGACTCCTCGACCATAGTTGCGATAATCAGCGATCTCATACAAAAGGAGGGCAGGGGCAGCGTGGGGGAGATACAGAATACCTTTTCAGCCTGTTTTCCTGATAAACGATACGATGAGAGTGAATACATGGACGTGGCGATTGCCGCAACCGGGGTTTCCTCCCACAGGGTCTCCCCGTCGACAGGAGAGCTGCAGGAGGATATTGAAAAGCTGATCTACATGCAGGACGAGCCTTTCTTCAATATATCCATATATGCCCAGTACAGGGTGATGCAGCTTGCATCTGAGGATGTGAAAGTGGTTCTTGACGGCCAGGGTGCCGACGAGCAGCTTGCAGGTTATCTCGGTTACCTGGCGGCATATTTCAGGTCGATGAAAAACCATCCCGTGGCACTCTTAAGAGAGATCCTCTCAGCAATGATGGTGCACCACGGGTTCATCTTATCCGTTCCGGGGCAGCTGTTTGCAAGGAGGAAGAGAAGAAGCTTCATAATCGGCGATATACCTTCCGTCTCGCGCTATTCGGGAACTCTCGATACGGTACTTAAAAACGAGGTTACGAAGAGCAACCTCCAGGCCCTGCTGCATTACGAGGACAGGAACTCTATGGCCTTCTCGATCGAATCGAGGGTTCCTTTCCTCGATTACAGGCTCGTCGAATATATCGCCTCCCTCCCGCTGGACCAGAAGATAAGGCACGGGATTACGAAGTACATACTCCGGAAGGCGATCTCAGGGCTTGTCCCGGAGAAGATCAGGTGCCGGATGGACAAGATGGGTTTTGTCACACCTGAAGAGGTCTGGATGAGAGAAGACCTGTCGGCTCTTGCAGAATCTGTATTTTCATCTGAGAGTTTCGGGAAAAGAGAGTACTGGGATGCGGAAGCAGTGAAAAAGAATTACATGGAGTTCAAATCAGGCAGTGGAAGATATTCGCCTGAATTCTGGAGAATTCTCTGCACAGAACTCTGGCTGAGAATATTCTTCGATAAAACCGCTCCTAATCCGTAAAGCCCTTCAATAAACCCTCTATCCTGACTTTCTTCTCGAAAGGTATCGCAGGTGAGGCCACTGTGAGATCCACTGCAGCAGTGCCCCTGATCACGATGTCGGTATCATTTCCAATCAGCCCTGCTGCAGCGGAGAGAACAGCCGTGTTTTTGAGGCTGACGGGGATATCGGCTCTTGTTTCCCCGCTTTTCTCTATCCTGATATCCTTTCTTTTCCCCTCGCCCAGGAAGACTTCTTTACCATCTTTTAAGAGCAGGATCTTAAACTCCACCGATTCCAGTGTGCCCCCGAAAGGAAGCGGATTGTTAACCGAAATCGTTACATTTAGGGTGGTGGTCTCAATCCCCACCCCGGCGATACCGGCACCGGCGATCTCTATCGAAGGCTCTCTTGTTTCCTGCATAATGTTTCTGGTGTCCTTTCTGGTCTTTTAACTTTCGGGTTTTATTTGATATGTATAATCCAAAGGAATATATCAGATACTTTCCTTCAGTTATTCAACGGCAATTTAAGAATATTCATTCTGGAAAAATCCGAATTATATCGCCGGGGGCCTTTTTACATGTCAAACAGGGCCGGGAAGGAATACTGGTTAAATATCGCGGCAGTTATTGTGTTAATTCTAATAGCTGCAGCCATTATCTTTGTTATAACTCCTGATTATATTATAAAAAGGCCTTCCGATCCTGTAATGAAGCCGGACGGCACCAAATGGCGGATTGCATGCTATGAAGGCGGCGAATATCCCGAGTATACCGAAACCCTGAAGTACCTGGTACTGGAACTTGAAGCGAATGGCTGGATCTCCGGTGTCAGCGGGAAAAGGCTTGATTCGTTCATAAACTCTTCAGAGATCTGGGATTATCTTGGAACAGATGTCAAAAGCGATTATCTGGAGTTTCCGCCTGAACTTTTCTGGTCGCCGGGGTGGGACGTGTCGGCGAGAACGAGTGATTCGGGGGAGGCATTAAGTGAAATGAAAGCTGGTAAGGCCGATCTTCTGCTCGTCCTCGGAACTGTTGCAGGGATCGATATCGGCATAGCGGATCACGATGTTCCCGTAATAATTATGGCATCAACAGATCCCGTGGGTTCCGGTCTCATCAGCAGTATGGATGACTCAGGAAAGGACAATGTCCATACCATCGTGGATCCCAGCCAGCACCGGCGCCAGATTGAAATATTTCATGAAGCGACCGGCTTTAATACCATTGGGACAGGTTACGACGATTCCTCTGCAGAGAGTATCTCCTACTCGAGGATAGACCTCTTAAGGGAGATTGGAGAAAAGAGGGGTTTTGAGATAACCTTTTGCAGGACGGTTGACGATAACCCTGATCTCTCCCTGTGCGAGGCGAGTGTTGTGGAAGCATACACCTATCTTGCTCCCAGGGTCGATGCCGTCTATATTACCCGGCAGAACGGTGTAAATCCAGGAAATGCACAAAAATTTCTTAAGCCGCTGATTGAATATAATGTCACGACGCTCTCAATGGAGCCCGGACTTGTCAGGGAAGGCGTGCTTATCAGCATAGTTTCCGGTGAACCCAGGCACTATGCATCCGCCTACGCGGAATCTGCAGGAATGATACTCAACGGTGCCAAACCCCGGAGCCTCACGATGAAACACCAGTTCCCGTTCAGGATATACCTAAACATGGAAACAGCCGAAAAGATCGGATTTGAAGTACCTGAAGGACTGCTGAACTTGGCCGATTTAATATACTGCACTCCTGACATGGCAGGGGAGGTGTCCGGATGCTGAAAGAAAATAAAAAAGCGGTCGCCCTGATAATGCTCTCCGCTGTAATCTTCGGGCTGATCTTCTGGTTCTTCGATGCAGCCCTCGAATACTTCTATATTAGGGACTACTTCCATTCGCTGATCTACTATTACCCGGATTCGTTCCTTGAGTCGATAATACTCAACGTCTCCACATTTTCCCTTTACACCCGTCTTCTTTTCCTTTTCGGGTGCATTGCAGGAGGCTCCGTGGTTGCGTTCTACGTCTCCCGCCGTCTTGATGCAGAGAGAGCTCTTGCCTTAAGCGAAGAGCAGCTGAAGGCGATCATCAACTCCTCTTTCGATGCAATGGTCCTCATGGACAGGGAAGGCTCTATTCTCAAGGCCAATGAAGAGGCCCTGAGGTACTTTAAAAAGACCGAAGAAGAGCTGACAGGGGGCAAGATCTATGAATTCCTGAGCGGCGAGAGGTGTGAAAAACGAAGGGATCAGTTCCTGGATGTAATAAAAAATAAGAACCCGCTCCAGTTTGACGAGGAGTTTGACGGTCGTTTCTACAGGCTGATAGTCTTCCCTGTAAAAAACCGGGCAGGCGAAGTATCCGCTGTTGCAGTCACTCTCAGGGACACCTCTTCCGAACGTAAAGCCGAAAGAGCGATCAGGGAGAGCCGCGAATATCTTGCTCTTGCGATGAGGAGTGCGGGGATCAGCATATGGGAGCAGTGGGAGAAGGAAAAAAGGATGATCGTCTTCAGCCCCGACGATATACTGGATGATTTTGAAAAGAAAAAAGAAGAGAACAGGTACAGTGAATTCTGGGCCTCGATCCACCCGGACGACCGAAACGTGATCGGGGACGCCTTAAAGGATCATTTTGAGGGAAGAACCGAAACATATTCGGCGCTATACAGGGTAAAAGCTCCCGGGGAGGGCTGGAGGTGGATAAACTCGTTCGGAAAGGTCATCGAGAGGGACGATGAGGGGATCGCGGAGAAGATGATAGGAATCAGGGTGGATGTCACGAATCTCCATAATTACAGGGAGGCGGTAATCAAGGCCAATGAAAAACTCAATCTCTTATCGGAGATAACCCGCCACGACATTCTCAACCAGGTTACGGCTATAAGGCTCTCCGAGGAGATTCTTCTCTCGGAGGATCACATCACGAAGAGTTCGGATGCCTGGGATCTCTTCGAGGTGATATTCAAGGCTACCTCGATGATCGAAAAGCAGATATCTTTTACAAAGGATTACCAGAACCTTGGAATCGAGTCGCCAGGCTGGCAGAAAGTCTCAGTCGTCATGAGAGATATTGAAAAAGAGGCCAACCTGATGAATATCGCCGTGACCGACAATACCGGTGGCCTGGAGATCTATGCCGATCCGATGTTTGAGAAGGTTTTGTTCAATATCCTCGACAACTCCTCAAGGCACGGGGGAGCGAAGAATCTTAGAGCCGGGTACGAGGTTTCAGGGGACGTGTGCATGCTAATCCTGGAGGATGACGGCACCGGAATTGAGGATAAATGGAAGGATATGATATTCAACCGCGGCTTTGGCAAAAATACCGGTATCGGCCTTTTCCTGGCAAGGGAGATACTCGACATCACCGGCATCGGGATCAGGGAGACGGGGAAACCCGGAGAAGGGGCGAGGTTTGAAATTTTAATTCCCAAAGAGGCATACAGGATAGTAAAGGAGTAGAAAATGCCGGGTTCAAAGGTTTTGATTGTTGAAGATGAGGTAATAGTCGCGATGAGCATCGAGAGAACGCTCTCTTCATTCGGCTATGACATTGTCGGGCTCTCTACAACGCCCGAGGATGCGATCAGGATCGCCGAGGAACTGAAACCCGACCTGGTCCTGATGGATATCAATCTTGAAGGTGAGATCGACGGTATAGATGCGGCGGAAAAGATCTCGGAGAATTCGGATATACCGGTTGTATACCTGACCTCATATTCGAACGAAGAGACGCTCAGGAGGGCTATGGGCACAAACCCTTACGGATACCTGACAAAACCTGTCCGCCCGAAGGAGATCTATACGACGATAGAGACGGCACTGAACAAGCATCGGGCCGAGTTTGCCGAGAAGAAGCTCAGGGATGCCAGGAGGACGCAGTGGGAGGTCATGAACAGCATCGATATAGGACTTTGCGTCTCGGATTATAACCCCGGGGAGGGGAGGTGCAGTATTATGGCGATAAATGATAAGGCGTGCAGTATCCTCGGGGTGCCAGGAAAAGAGATATGGAAGAGAGGCGCGGATCTCGGGGAGTTCATTCCCGGCGTGGCGGGTGCTGTTGCGGACTGCCTGGCAAATGGAAGAAGGGAGCTTATACTTGATCGGGGGAGACCGGATAAGGACCCGGGGAAGGAACTGACCGTCTATGTCATCAGGATCCTCGGGTCGGAAGATAACTACTCTGTCTTCGTTGTTTTAGTAAATCCGGATACTTCGGCGGGTTTTGGAGGGATAGGCGGAGAAGGCCCCCGTTCCAGGGAGGAGTTCTTCAACACAAGGGGCAGGATCAGTCTGATGAAGGATCACATCTCTTCGATCATGGACAGCTGCGATGATGGGAAGATGGCTTCCGAAACCGTTATGGAGCATGCGCTCGAGATTAAAAAAATCCTTGACAGTTTTTAATCTTTTTTCCCTGAAAAGACCGCCTCTCCTTCCAGGAGCCCTTCCCGGGGAATCATTAAATTCCCTGCCGCCCGATAACTCAAAAGGTGAGACCACTGAGCGAAGCTGAAGATATCCTGAACAGTTATGTAGAGAGGATCGCCGGATCCCTTCCACGCGCCGACGAGCGGACAGGGCATGCGATAGCATCGATGCTTGCCGCATACAAGAATGCAATCTATTCGAAGGCGGTAAAGAGTGCTGATAAGGCCCTCGGTCTCCTGGAGAAGAGCAGCTACCCGGCTGTCCTCTCAAAGGCCGTTACAATAATTAAGAACAGTTCGATAGAGCTTGCCCCGATGCAGAAGAGCATGAGTTCGAGCTATACCTGGGAGGGCAGCGCTGCCGGGGGCATTGGAAAGATAGATGATTCGGATATAGTCTTATGCGAATTCGGTCCCGAAGACCGGGAGTACCTGGCACTCGCCCTTTCACCGGATGAGATAAAAGTAACGGAAGAGTACAATCTCGATAATGCACTTGCCCTTTGCTATGCCGTTGCGCTGAGGTCGTCACCGCTCGACGAACAGTCGCTGCGGGAGTGGGTTCACGGCTATGTTGTTGCAAAGCTGTCGGATTATTCCGGGAAGTAACCATTTTTCTGGATTAATCCCTGTTAAAAATAAAAAAACTTTTTTCAACCGCGTCTCTTTCTCATCCTCGACTTGTCCATGTAGGAGACCTCGAGGCCGGGAATGACTACTCTTACTACGGGCACGGGTGTCTTTGAGAGGTCGCAGACGCAGACCCTGTCAGCATGGCCTTTGAGCTCTTCGAGAGTGACTTTAAGGTCATCGTCGATATATTCGGTGCTCTTGTCCGGGATATCCGTAAGTTTAACTGTCTCTGCCTCATCAGTAAACCACATCCTGTTGATCCTCTTGAGCCTTTCGTATCCTGCTTTTTCAACCAGCATTCGGCGTTTGGCGTCTTCCCGTCCTCCCTTGAGCGAACTGCCCCTGCTTTGCGCAACCTCGGTCAGCGCCCTCAGTATGGCAATCTCCGGGTTGAGGTGTGTTCCCGACCCCATCACCAGAAGCGAGGGGTCCTTCGTCACTGTGTCGTCTCCTCCCGCAGCAACAGTCGGAACTCCGGTCTTCCCGTCTATCAGCCACAGGTGAATCTCCACGCCGTTGTTCTCGAATACTTCAATGAGTTCCCTGGCAGGGCCTTCTTTATCTATTACTATCTTTCTTCCCATCGACCTGGCGTTCTCGGCGTCGCTCAGGGCATCCCTCTCTATTACCTCAAAGGTCGCGTGGAGCACGGCCTCCTCGAGAACGTTTCCGCTTGCAAGGCCGTTCGTGTCGCTCCGAAAGAGCTGCTGGGCCATCCCGATCGGGTCATAGGGATGGTATATGGCGTTGCTTGGGATATAGATCTCCTCTTCGTTCATAAGATCCCAAGAGGGAGTCCAGTGCAGCCTTTCACCGCTCTCAAGCGGTCTGGGAAGGATCAGGTCGGCAGGGTCAACCGCCTTTGCAGGGCCTAATCCCTCGAAGCTGTCGTGAATCATCTGCTCGCCCCTGTATTCCGCGCTGTATCTCTCAACCGCCTCCATCATCGCCGAGACCTCGGCATGGACTGGCAGAGTGCCCTTTCCGGCATGGACCCTGGTTGCGCCCGGTTTCGCCCCGGGCCGGGCCGCGGAATATACGGGTATGCCCAGCCTGTCGAGGTGGGTTATATCCTCTACCTCGACCACTCCGATCTCAGGCATAAGCGGCCTGATAATCTCCAGGGTCTTCTCCGGTGCAACAACCCGATGGGTGCCGTTATAATATTCCTTCTTTATCCTTCTGATTCTGATGGGATCGATTTGGGAAAACATCTCTTAGAGATCTTTGGAGAGCCAACTTTATATTTTAGATGCACTTAACCAACTGTTGATGAATGATTCGACAATCGCCCCGGGATCCCTGGTAAGGTATCCCCGGACAGGAACCTCAGGCAAAGCCGGAGATACGAAGATAATCGACGGAAAAGAGTTTGTTCTCATCGAATCCTCAGGCATGTACTACAGGGCCGATCAGCTTATGATCGTTGATTTTATCACTGAGAAACGTGAAAAGGGCGAAAAGACCGGTATCGAAGACTTCAGGGACCGTAAAGAGCTCAGCAGCGAAGAGATAAAGGATGCCTTCGACGATGTAACCGGAGTTGGCGCCGGGTAAAAAAATTATTCTTCTATCGGGATTGTAGTCAGTTTTACCGAGTCCACTCCCTTCTGGGCCATTAGGCTCTCAGCTATCTTTTTGATCTTTCCTGCATCTCCTCTCACAAGAATTATCTCAAGGCATTTGTCGTGGGAAACGTGCGAGTGCAGCGAGGACTGGATTATATCAAGGTGCTCGTGCTGGATCTCTGTGAGCACCTGCAGAAGGCCTCTCTGCTCGTGGTCATAGACCATCGTGATTACCCCCTGCCTCTCTCCTTCTACATCCGACATCCACTGGTAATATGTGATATAACTCCTGATCGCATCTCTTATTCCTTCCGATCTCGAGGAATATCCTCTGTACTCCAGGATATTATCGAATTTGTCGAGAAGGTTCTTCGGGAGCGAAATGCCAATCCTTGATAGATCAGATTCGTGTGTCATCTTAATTTCACCTTTTCTCAATTGAAGAAATTTTGAATGTAATACAATTTGTGTCATTAAATAAAAGCATTTCTTACTTGATATGCTGT
>CAYXKC010000016.1:17619-20849 GCA_964465295.1 uncultured Methanomicrobiaceae archaeon
TTTTTCAGCTAGCTTAAGCTCTATGGTTTTGCAGTTATTGCAGTGCAGGAGGAATTCCACTGATTGAATTTAAAGATGTAACGAAGACCTACGGTGAGATGAACGCCGTGGATAACCTCTCCATGAAGATCGGAAGAGGAGAGATCTTCGGGCTTTTAGGGCCTAACGGTGCAGGAAAAAGCACCGCTATCCTGATGCTTTGCGGTCTCATTCAGCCATCTGCAGGCGAATGCCTTGTCGACGGCACCGAGGTCTCGAAGAACCCTATAGATGTGAAGATGAAGATCGGGTACATGCCTGAAGACGTCGGCTTCTACCCGAACCTTACAGCGGAACAAAACCTCGATTTCTTCGGGAAACTCTACGATATCCCCGCCGGCCGGAGGGCGGAGAGAATAAAAGAGCTTCTCGGGCTTGTCGGGTTGTCGGGCGTCGACAAAAAGGTCGGCGGATATTCGAAGGGAATGCGCCAGAGGCTCGGGATCGCCAAGGCACTCGTAAACGATCCGGAGGTCGTAATCCTGGACGAGCCGACCGCAAACCTCGATCCCCAGGGAGTCTCGGACTACCGGAGGATTATCAGGGAGATATCCGGGTCCGACAAGGCCGTTTTGGTATCCTCGCATATCCTCTCCGAGGTCAGCAAGGTCTGCACCAGGGTCGGGATAATGCAGAAGGGCCGTCTTGTAAGGGATGGATCATGGGATGAGCTTGCAGGAAACCTTGATCTATTAAAACTGCCGGAGATAGTCATAAACGTAGAATCCAAATCCCGTCTTCCGGATTTCGCCCACGGGGATATTATCAGGATCGATTATTCGGGGGATATGACCAAGGCAAGGATTACGGCTTCAAAGGATATCAGGACCGCAATAGGGGAGCAGATGTTTGAAGGGCGTATAGTCCCAAAGGAGATCAGCCTCGATCCGGTGACGATGGAGGACGCGATTCTTTCATATTACAACGCGTGAGTGATGAAGATGAAATCAAAAGGACTGATATCGATATCCGAAAAGGAGTTCCACGATCATATATACAGCCGCAAATTTCTGCTCTTCCTCTCGATAATTCTTATTGTAACGATTATCGGTATGGCTACGGGTTCTGTGGAATACAATAAACAGATCGAGCAGTACAACGAGAACCTTCAGCAGGCTGAAGAATTTGATTACCTCCCGGGTTGGTATAAACCCTCGGTGATGACGATCTTCAACAGCGTAGGATTGCTTCTTGCATCCCTCGGCGCGATTCTTGGCATAGCTATGGGTTTTGATCTGATAACGAAGGAAAAGGAGAGCAAATCGTTAAAGATACTGCTGTCTCACCCGATATACCGCGACGAGGTCATCAACGGGAAGGCTGCCGGAGGCATAATGGCACTTCTGCTGGCACTCGGGGTAACCTTCATCGTCTCGCTCGGGGTGATGCTCGTATTCAGCATAGTCCCGTCCGTCGACGAGGTCATGTATATACTGCTCTTCGGAGTTGCGGCGTTTCTTATGATCTTCTCGTACTTTGCAATCTCGATGTTCATGTCGACCATCGCTGAAGACAGCGGCAATGCGCTTGTATACACCCTGATCGTATTCGTATTCCTCTCGAGTCTCATGCCGGTCTTTGTATGGAGTTCGACGATGGACCTTGTAATCGGCGAACCGCCGGAGTACCCGGAGGAGCTGATCAGGGAGATGGAAACGGTAAAGTTCGGTGCAGTATCGCACTCAGTTTCAACAACCGTGGTGGTCGAAGGCGAGCCGGTCGGAGACATGGAGCCCGTTGAAATGCGGGATCCTCTCGAGGACAATGAAGTATGGCAGAAATACATGAAGGATATGGAGGATTACTGGAACAAAAGGCAGATGGTCTCCGGATTCGTCAATCTTATATCTCCGACGAACAACTTCCAGAATGTGGTTACATCCCTGACATATCCTGAAATGTCGTATATGACCTCCTCCATCATCCGCGGACCCATGGATGAGCCCGGTGAGGCGGGGGTTTCCGATGTGCTCGGAAACCTTCTCTGGAATTTCGTTGCACTTGCAGCAATACCGGCTGTCTTCTTCGGTGCCGCGTATGTGCGTTTCATGAGGCTTGACGTGAGGTGATATGGTGAGAGAATTTACTGAAGGAATATGCAGGCTGATTCTTGTATCTGTCTTTCTGCTCTCCGTTGTCGTTCCCCAGTCGGCACTTGCAGCGGACGATTCGACATCGAACATAGAGCTGTTCTGTACTTACCCGGGGAGAATCGTCGAAGCCGGCGAGACGGTGAAGTTCGAACTGAACATCAAGAACAACATCGGCACCAATCCCAAGATGCTTCATATCGACACCTTCAAGGGCGAGGAGAACTGGAAGTTCAGCTTTTATGCAGGAGAGAATGAAATCGACCGCGTGCTGATGACCGAAGGCCAGTCGATATCGATAACATTCGAGGTTGATACCGCCGGAGACACTCCCGAGGGCACCTATCCTGTCAGGGTCAGGATAGACGACGGGCGCCTTTGGCTCTATATCACGATCGACAAATCATACAAGGGTGAGGCGGGAGTCCTGAAGGCAACCGTCGTTGACGAGCAGGGCCAGAAGGTCAAGGGAGCATCGATAGCAATCGCCAATGCAAAACGCGGAAACATCATAAAGACGGTGATGACCACTTCTGACGGCGAGGTCAGGACCGAGGTCGGCCAGGGGGACTATACCCTCTATGTGGAGAGCGACGGCTACAGGAGCGCCGAGGAGGACGATGTCTCGATTAAATGCGGGTATACTACCGATGTCGGAACAATAATGCTCGAGAAGAAAAATTATGGTCTTACCGTGGATGTGAAGTCCCCGCTCGTTACCGCATCGATCGGCAGCAAACCGTTATACGAGATCGATATGATGAATGTCGGAAAGAGCGATGACGTTTTCGAGCTCGGGATCGGAGGCCTTCCTCCGGGGTGGTACGGGAGATACAAGCTTTCGTCCGATTCGACGGCCAGCGTCTCGAAGTTATTTATCCAGTCCGGAGCTACAAAAACCGTGTTTCTGGAAGTAATCCCGCCCTATTCGGTTGAAAAGGGTGATTATCGTTTCAACGCCACCTTCGGATCGTCGGACGGGGTATACACAGAGGATCTAGAGGCGAAGATCACGGGCAGCAGTAATATGGTGGTCTTCTCCGAGAAGTACCGCTACGAGATAACAAAGGGCGAATCGGCCGATATTCCTGTTACGATCTC
>CAYXKC010000016.1:20859-25161 GCA_964465295.1 uncultured Methanomicrobiaceae archaeon
AACGGCGAACCGCTGACAAATATCCGTGCCGAGGTCTCGGTACCCGAGGGATGGAATGTACGAGTCTCTCCGGAGACGGTTCCGTCGATCCAGCCGGGCGAAAAGGCCGTCCTTTACCTTAAAGTCACTCCGCCGGTAAATATCGCGGCATCCGACTACAAGGTGTCTGTAAAGGTGATATCAGATCAGGAGGAGGAGACGGACGAGATAAGGGTAATAATCAGCGAAAGTTCGATTGTGGGAATACTGGGGCTTCTCCTGCTGGCAGGCGCCTGCGGGGGAGTATATTATTTCTTCAGGAAACACGAGAGGAGATAATTTCCCTTCAGCTTTTTTTTCGGAAGATTGGATCCGACCGAAAATACTTTTAATATTCGTATGCTCCTGACAGAGTACGTATAAGTATCTGGGTCTTACATATATAAGGGAGGTCAGGAGAGTAGTGAGCGATCCATTAATACCAGGAGTAAATATAGGCCTTGTGGGCCACGTGGACCACGGGAAGACCACTTTGGTCTCAGGTCTGACCGGCCAGTGGACAGACCGGCACAGCGAGGAGATTAAACGCGGAATCTCGATCCGCCTCGGATATGCAGACGCAACCTTTTACAGGTGTCCGAAATGCGAGGGTGTTGAAAAATTTTCAACCAGCAGCACCTGCCCCGAATGCGCCAGCGAATGCGAACCGTTCAGGACTGTATCCTTCGTAGATGCACCGGGCCACGAGACGCTTATGGCGACGATGCTCTCGGGCTCGGCGCTGATGGACGGTGCGATGCTGGTAATAGCGGCAAACGAGAAATGCCCCCAGCCCCAGACCAAGGAGCACTTAATGGCCCTGGAGCTGGTCGGGATCGAGAATATAGTCATTGTACAGAACAAGATTGATGTCGTTTCACAGGAACAGGCGCTTGCTCACTACAAGGAGATAAAAAAGTTCGTTAAGGGAACCATCGCCGAGAACGCACCGGTGGTCCCGGTCTCTGCCCAGAAAGGCATCAATATCGGCGCACTGATCCAGGCGCTGGACGAGAACATTCCTGTTCCCAAAAGAGATCCTGACGATGACCCTATTATGCTCATCGCACGCTCTTTCGACATCAACAAGCCGGGATGCAGCTGGCGGGACGTCAAAGGCGGAGTTATCGGCGGCTCGCTTACCCAGGGGATTCTCCGCGAGGGTGACGATATCGAGATAAGACCCGGAATGAAGGTCGAGGCCGAGAACCAGGTCCGGTGGGATCCGGTGATGACGAAGGTCACGACTATCAATGCAGGAAAGAATAAGGTCGCAGAAGCGACACCCGGCGGTCTTCTCGGTATTGGAACAAAGCTCGATCCGGCCCTGACCAAGAGCGATGCCCTCGCCGGACAGGTTGCAGGTCTTGTTGGAAAGATGCCCCCTGTCTGGAGTCGTATGGCCTTTAAAGTCTCGCTGATGGAGAGGGTCGTAGGCTCAGACGATGAGTTTAGAATCGAACCGCTGAAGCACAAGGAGCCGCTGATGCTCTCTGTCGGAACCGCCGTCACCGTGGGCGTCGTCGTAAATGTAAAGAAGGACGTAGTCGACGTTGTTCTCAAGAGGCCTGTCTGCGTTGCGGTCGGCTCGAGGATTGCAATCAGCCGCCAGGTCGGAGGGCGGTGGCGCCTGATAGGAATGGGAACTCTCGTCGAGTGAGGGTTCTCTTCGATGCGAACGGCCTGATGGTCCCCGTCCAGTTCGGCGTGGACGTATTCTCCGGGGTCGAGGGGCTCATCGGCTCTTTTGAACCGGTGACCCTCGCGGAGATTGTAAGGGAGCTTGAAGGGCTCTCCAGGGGCCGCGGCAGGGATGCGGCGGCCGCAAAGGTCGGGCTCTCGCTTGCGCGCAGGTGCGTCGTGGAAAAGAGCCCGGTTACCGGCGTTCCGGTGGATGATATGATCGTGGAGTTCGCCGGTGCGACAGGGTGCATGGTCATGACCAACGACCGTCGGCTGAGGGAGAGACTGCTCGATAAAAATATTGATGTAATATCCCTTAGAAATCAGAAAACACTTGATATAATCAGAGGCTGAATAAAGCCTGAAAGAAGGGTGAAAAATAGATGTATTATAAAATGAGGCTCACAGACAAGGTGCGCGTTCCTCCGAACCGGCTTGGTGAGGATTTGACCTCCGTTGTCCTGGACGAACTCCAGCAGCAGCTCGAGGGAAGTATCGATAAGGAAATCGGAATTTTCATCGCCGTAACCAGGATCCAGGACATCGGTGAGGGCGACATCATACCGGGTGATGGTGCGGTCTACTATCACGTCGAGTTCGATGCGGTCGTCCTTCGCCTGGCAATGCAGGAAGTAATCGAGGGCGAGGTAGTCGAGACAACGAGTTTCGGCGCCTTCGTATCCCTGGGCCCGATCGACGCGATGCTCCACGTGAGCCAGATATCGGACGATTTCATCAACTATGACGAGAAGAACGGCCGTCTCGTCTGCCAGGAGACAAGGAGGCAGATCTCGGTCGGCGATGCGATCCGTGGCCGTGTGGTCTCGCTGAGTCTTTCGGAGAGGGATCCGAGGGAGAGCAAGATCGGCCTGACGATGAGGCAGGCCGGACTTGGAACCGGACAGTGGCTCGAAGAGGAGATGGAGGCTGAAAAGTCAAATGGCACCGCGTAATAAGAAGAGCCTGAAGGTATGCCGTGCATGCCACCATGTTGTCGAGGGTGAGTCCTGCCTTACATGCGGCAGCACGAACCTGAGTGATGACTGGGCAGGATATCTGTATATCATCGACCCGAAGAACTCGGAGATCGCGAAGAAGATGAATATCGATATGCCTGGCAGGTATGCCCTGAAAGTCCGCTGAAATGAGATGGTATCTGCCCGGGCGCCACAGGGACAGGTTCAGGAAGCCTTTTGGCAGGCTCTTTCCTGATATCGAATCCGCACTTGAATTCGCGGGGGAAGCTCCGGTCTTTGCGGTTGGCGACGTCGTTACGTACAATCTGGTCAGGATCGGCAGAATTCCTGAGATTGCAGTTATCGACGGGATAACGATGCGCGAGCCCTGCAGCAGGACGCCGGATCTGTCGTCTGCGAGGTTCGAGGTCGAAAATCCCGCGGGGATGATTACGGACGAACTTGTCGAGGTTCTCTCTCTTGCACTGAAAGAGAGACCTTCGCTTGTATTCGTAAAGGGCGAGGAGGATCTCGCAGTGATTCCTCTTGCGAGGATGGCCCCTGAGGGATCTGCAATACTGTACGGGCAGCCGGGTGAGGGCGTAGTCGTCAGAATAGTCGACGACGAGGCCAGGCTCATAGCAGAAGAACTTTTTTCACTCTTTGAACCGGAAGATTCCGGGGAATAAATTTTTTTGTATTTTGAGGGAGGGGGAAGTATCCCCCTCCCTTTGACCCTCCCCCTCGCGGCGATAGGTCGCAAAGGGGATGGACGAGCATCCCCTTTTGCTCCAAACTAAACATCAATATGTACAGCTTAAGGATTCCCGGGCTATCCCCATTGCGAAAATTCGCGTAGCGAATTAAGCACAGGGCTGCCCCGCAGGGGCTTATGCCCAATTAAGTTCATCTTCAGAACAGAAAAAAAAGAAATTCCATGCTCCCAGGCCACAATTACCGCGCCCGTCTTCTTCTCCAGATCCCGGAGCGTCTTGAGGTCTTTATAGGATAAGTCTTTATTTTCTGTTCTGAAAGAAGATATACGCCGGGAGTGGATTTTGAATCCCTGATCTTTTCTACTGTTGTACTGTTCATTTTAGCTATGTTTTAAATAAATACGCGGACAATATTTGAGGGATATCGATGGACTTTGAGTTTACAAAAGAAGAAGAAAACAAGCTTCTCAACCGCACTGAGCTCGACTTTGTCCTTACATACGACGGCGCAACACCTTCAAGGAAAGAGATTCTCGGGAAACTCTGCGCACTTCGTAATGTAAAACCCGAGCTCTGTGTTCTCGGTTCGCTGAAAACAGAGTTTGGAAAGCAGGAGATTGTCGCACAGGCACGCATATACGAAGATGCTGAAGCACTGAAATCGACCGAGCTCGAGCATGTAGTTGAACATTCCACGTTTGCCCCCGACGTCCCTGAGGCATCCGCCGATGAGACCGAGGAAGCTTCTGCAGAAGCAGCAGCGGAGGAGTAATCGATGGGAGTAAAGCGTTACACCTACTACAAGGTCGAAGGCGATAAAGCCGTAACTGAAAAGAAGCACTGCCCGCGCTGCGGCCCGGGCGTCTTTATGGCGGAGCACAAGGATCGTGTCTCCTGCGGTAAGTGCGGATATACTGAATTCAATAAAT
>CAYXKC010000017.1:0-22676 GCA_964465295.1 uncultured Methanomicrobiaceae archaeon
TGCATCCGGCTTCCATATCCTCTCACGATTCGGTTCCATAGTGCGAATTGCCGCCTCTTCGCTTGAGATATACAGCCGGTCCCCTGATTCTGCCGCTACCATGGGGCGCAGTTTAATCCTGTCTGTGAACCCTGCGATATAGTCCGGTCTTGCAACAACTATTGCAAAAGGGCCGTTCATCATTGCAGGTCCGTATGCCATTCTTAAAGCTGTATAGAGCTTTCTTTTCTCTTCGGGCATCTCGTCAATCTCATCCCAGAAAGGCGGTGCGAGAACCTTTACCATAATGTCGGGCGGGAGATTTTGTCTTCTACCGAGAAGATCCGAAAGGTATGCAACGACTTCGGTATCTGTCAGCATGGTGCATTTATAGCCGAAGCTCTCCAGGTATCTCTTGTTTGTCCCGTAAGATGTAATCTCCCCGTTGTGTATTACACTCCAGTCAAGGAGGTTGAAAGGGTGTGCGCCCCCCCACCAGCCGGAGGTATTTGTAGGATACCTGTTATGCGCAAGCCAGAGATAACCTTCGTAATCCTGGATCCTGTAAAAATCGGCGACCTCTTCCGGCCAGCCTGAAGCCTTCAATACGGCGATATTTTTACCCGAGGAATAAACCAGTGCCCCGTTGATCTCGGTGTTTATTTTTATTACAAGGCTTATTATTATCTCTTCCTCCCCGGATTCGGATTTGGCAAAGAGTGAGGTGTCGGGTTTGAAAAAATACCTCCAGGGGATATGCTTCTTCAGCATCCTGCCGCTGCTGTATGTGGGAATCTCTTCCGAATGCTCTATCTTCCCCCATTTTTCCAGGAGTTCCTCAACCGCACCCTTAGGTTCAACAAGATTGTCATAGAAGATGTGGAGTGCATAATAATCTGCGAAATCAGGGTATGCTCCATAGACTGCATAGCCTGCACCTTCTCCGCTCCCTCTTTCATTCATCAGGGAGAGTGCCTTCTTTATCGATTCTCCGTCCATGCTGTTTCCGAGCTGGTCTATTACACTGATAATTCCGCACATTGTGATCACTGGTATTTATCTGGATAATGTTCTAATATTCAGAATCCACTATTAATTAAGATGGACTAAATATAAATATTGGTATGTGGAAGGATATTTCCATCCCCCCAAACCATAAGAATAAAAATATGAATCGCGATACCTTTATCCCATCTATGAACAGCGATGATGTCTCGACAATTCTTGGACGTATCGAGGAAGATGGAGTAAAGTTTGTAAGACTCCAGTTCTCTGATATCCAGGGGCAGGCAAAGAATGTTGCAATTCCGTCTTCACAGGTTGAAAAAGCACTGACTGACGGTATATCTTTTGATGGTTCCTCGATCGAGGGATTTGCACGTATTGAAGAGTCAGATATGGTTTTAAAACCAGATCCGCGAACATACACAATTCTCCCGTGGAGGGTTGAGAAAGGAAAGACCGCCCGGTTTATATGTGATGTCTGCCTGCCTGACGGCAAACCTTTCGAAGGTGATCCCCGCTATATCCTGAAGAAGACAATGGCAAAGGCTGAAGAACTTGGATTTACATTCAATACCGGCCCGGAACTGGAGTTCTTTCTCTTCAGGATGATAAACGGTGAACCGAGCATAGAATTTAAGGATCACGGCGGCTATTTCGATCTTGCACCGACGGATCACGCAGAGGATGTAAGAAGGGACATTGTAATCGGCCTTACCGATATGGGTTTTGATATTGAAGCATCCCACCATGAAGTGGCAGAGAGCCAGCATGAGATAGATTTCAAGTACAGCGATGCACTGTCGACGGCCGATAATGTGATAACATTTCGTTTTGCGACAAAGACGATCGCTCTTCACAATGATCTCCACGCGACTTTTATGGCAAAACCGATCTATGGAATATGCGGCAGCGGTATGCATGTAAACTGTTCGCTCTTCAAAGACGGAAAGAATGCATTTTTTGATCCTGATGCCCCGCTTAAGCTGAGCAAAACTTCTCTTCATTTCATCGCCGGGGTTCTTCATCATATAAAAGGTATCACAAGGGTATCCAATCCGACGATAAATTCATACAAGCGTCTTGTTCCGGGTTATGAAGCGCCAGTATATATTGGGTGGAGCGCCTCAAACAGGACTGCGCTGATAAGAGTTCCGTCCCCCAGGGGTAACAGTACAAGAGTGGAGCTGAGAAGCCCCGATCCAACATGCAACCCTTACCTGACATTCGCGGCGATTCTTGCCGCAGGGATCGAAGGTGTCGTCGAAAGAACCGAGCCGCCTGTCAGTATCGATAAAAACATCTTTGAGATGTCCGAATCAGAAAGGAGGGCAGCAGGAATCGATACTCTTCCAGGGGATCTGATCTCAGCGAACGATCATCTCATGCACGATTCTCTCTTATGTGAAACACTGGGAAGGCATGTTATCGAGGGTCTCGATTCCATCGCCAGGATGGAGTGGGATTCGTTCAGAACGGCCGTACATCCATGGGAGATCCAAAATTACCTGGCAAAATACTGATATATAATCTATATAATCTATTTTTGAAACCAAAGTAATGTTTAAATACGTTCGAACTTAATTTCCTCTCGTCATTTTAGCCGGATTGCAGGAATTATATCCTGGAATATACCAGAATATATCCGTATTGTTTCAGGGTAAAATGACGGAGAAGAAGAAAAATGATTGATAGCGGCGATACAGCGTTTATTATCATCTGCACGGCGATGGTGATGCTTATGACTCCCGGTGTCGGCCTGTTCTATGGAGGAATGGTCCGGAAAAAGAGTGTCATATCCATGATTGCACTTGCAATAATTGCATTTGCCCTTGTGAGTATCCAGTGGGTGCTCTTCGGGTACTCTCTTGCATTCGGTTCCGATATCGGAGGGTTCATAGGGGGTCCTGATTACTTTGCCCTCAATGGCGTCGGACTTGATGGAGACGGGATACCTGATATCCTGTTCATGGTATTCCAGATGGTGTTTGCCGGCCTGACACTTGCAATACTCACGTCGGGTTTTGCAGAGAGGATCAAACTCAGTGCATTCATCATATTTGGTCTCTTATGGACGACTCTTGTATATGACCCCCTTGCTCACTGGGCCTGGGGCGGGGGCTGGGCATCACAGCTTGGAGCACTTGATTTCGCAGGAGGAACGGTTGTTCATATCAGCTCGGGATTCGGAGCTCTTGCGGCGGCACTTGTAATCGGAAAACGTCTCGGATTCGGCCAGGAGACCATGAAGCCTGCAAATATCCCTTTGACACTGCTGGGCGGTGCACTGCTCTGGTTCGGCTGGTTCGGGTTCAATGCAGGCAGTGAACTTGCGGCAGACGGGATAGCAGCGAATGCATTTGTGGTGACAAATATTGCAGCTGCAGCAGGTGCTCTTTCATGGATGGGTGCATCATGGTACCAGGGAAAGCCGAGTTCGCTTGGAATGATATCCGGTGCAATCGCCGGTCTTGTTGCAATTACGCCTGCGGCAGGATTCGTTGATGCCCGGGCGGCAATTGTGATAGGTATTATTGCAGGCCTGCTCTGTTACAGTGCACTTCTCTTTCGTGTCAGGAAGGGACTCGACGAATCGCTTGATGCATGGGCAATACATGGTGTCGGCGGATTCTGGGGTGCTCTTGCAACAGGTATCTTCTGCATCGCGGCAATAGGAGGTGTGGACGGATTAATCTATGGCAACATTCAGCAGTTTGGAATACAGTTCATCGATGCTGTTGTTGCAATGGTCTACGCGTTTATAGTAACATACGCCATTGCCCTGATTGTCGATAAGACGATCGGTCTCAGGGCGGATGAGGATGAGGAATACGTGGGCATCGATATCGCCCAGTTTGGAGAATCCCTGATGTAGGTGGTCTGAAAATGAAGAAGATTGAAGCGATAATCCGGCCGGAAAGGTTTAATAAGGTTTCATCCGCTCTTCTTGAAGGCGGGTACAATGCGATGACTGTCACGGATGTCAGGGGACGCGGAGCGCAGAAAGGGATTGCCCTGCAGTATCGCGGCAAGGAGATCCTGGTGGATATGATCCCCAAGGTGAAGATCGAGATTGTGACAGAAGATGAATGTGCCGACGATATCGTACAGATCATCCACGTTAATGCCAAAACCGGCAAAAACGGAGACGGGAAGATCTTTATCTATGATGTCGAAAAGAGCCTGAATGTCAGATATGATTGATCAACCTGAAAGATCATATTCCCTTTTTTAAATAATAATGCTGTTAAGTGTAATGTGGAAAAACCAGGGGAGTTTTGCCGGATATTGATTGTTGCTTTACGCCGGAAATAATCGCCGGCAGTATCCAATAAATTCCCTGATTATATACTCGTTTCTAACCTCGGGATGGAAGAGAACCCCCCATACCGGTCTGGATACGTGACGGACTGCTTCGATGCCCTTATCCGATTCGGCAAGAACTGAAAAATTCTTATCCTGTTTCATCCTCATCGAATGAAGTTTATATCCCATAATCGGTCTTTTTTCACCGAGGACTTCATCATTTCCCGTTATCCTGATCTCATTCATACCGGTTTCCAGTGAATCGACGAGCTCTGCGCCGAATGAGAGAGCGATAACCTGCATACCTGCACATATCCCGAGGACCGGAAGGTCAGTGTTTCTTATAAATTCCCTGAGCCTCAGGTTCTCCTTAAAACCGTTGTCTTTTAAGGCATTTCCGCAGAGGATAATCCCGCCGGCATCGTTTGAAATCCCTTTGTAATCCGAAAGGTGGTGAATAACCCTGAAATCTTCTCCTGATGCTTTAAGGATATTTGTTATCGGATCGACGAATTCCGGACTGGAGAGAGATTCCTCTTTCCAGCAGAGATCGATTATAAGGATCATTTATCCTCCAGGTGTGCTTTTTTTATTACAAAACGGCCGTTGTAGTTCTTATAAAAAGACCCGGATTCATCCACGACGATTCTTTTGGAGAAAAAAGGGGCATCAAGGACGAACGATTCGTACTCTCCTCCCTCTCCCGAGAGAGTAATCGCATATTTTTCCGACAGGACTTTCAGTTCATCTATCATTCCTTTGTCGATCTCTCTTCCGAGCCAGTTCTCATCGAACGGATAAGCGAAAACCCCGGCGATGATTACCTTAAACCCGGAAGAGATTAGCCTGTTCATGTACTCTTCCTGGTCGGTATACCAGAGTGGAGAAAAACACCAGATATCCAGTTCATGGCAGATTCGCTGTATTCTTGCCGCCTGGTAGACTGACATGACGGCGCCTGTGACGATGCCTTCAATCCCGAACCGGTCTATGGCCTCACGAACCCCTCTCTTTAAATCTTCGAGTTCGATCTCCTCTTCGCCCGCAGTTTTAATTTCGATCCTGGGAATCCCTGAGGCCCCTGCCTGCAGGGCCGAGAGGTTTACGTTGGGAGTATGGAACATATAGCTGTATTCGTTCTCTGAAATGACGGAGATGAGGCATGCGACCTCTTCAGACTGCATAGCCATGTAGCATGCAAAGACCGAATCCTTTCCGCCGGAGAAGAGTACGCCAAGTTTCATGAAAAAATCAAAAATTCTCCCACGGGATCATCATCGTGAACGAATCTTCAAGGTCAATAGAGATAACACCTGATTCCATCGTGAAGTCAAGGAGGTGTCCGCCATAATTTCTTTCGTCATTGATAAAATGGAGGTGGAATCCTTCGGCGTTGGCACCGTTCATATATCCCGGGTGGTAAAATCCAACCGCAGTGCCATTAACGTCATCTCCGGGGAAAACGTTCTGCTCTGCGGGTATAACATCATTGAGAGGTTTATACGGGCTATTCTGTGCAGGAACGCTTCTTGTGAGAACTCCGCTGAAACGGCCGTCGAGCCTTATGGTGCTGATGGTCTCCCCGGGAGCTGTTTTTTGGGCAATAAAGTCCCTGACCTGTGAGTAGTTCATTGGCCGTTCAGGTTGATATGAGACATCCCGGTCAAATATTGTCACCTCTGCAAAAGGTGTCGTCATATCCCCGTCAACGATATGAACCGTTCCGTCATATGCTACACGGTATGCGACTCCTTCGACCATCACCATCTCACCATCAAGCCTGTCGAAGGTGCCAAGTCCTGTATCCCCGTACTTCAGGACTTCACTATATGGTACAGTTCCGTTATACTTTCCTTCTGCAAGCCATTCAAAAGGTGCGGACTGGTAGACAGTATCCCTGACCTGTGTATCTGCAGGGCTGATTGAAACAACTGCCGCGAACAGGAAAAAAACAATTGCAACTGCGGCTGCAAAACCGAGAATAATTTCTTTCTTCATATCTTCACCGATATTCGGGTTCGGCCCCGGGTATCTGTTTAGTAGATCTGATCTTTTCAATTCAAGTTTCTTTCTATTATTTTTTTGGAGCTGTGCCCTGCAAAAAAAGTGAGAATGTGGTAATTAACTGCTGAATGATCTCTTTTAGTTAAAAATATATCCGGGTTTGAAATTCCCGGAATGATTATCTGATATATTTTCAGTTGTGCTGTGTATTTTTTATACCCAGCCGCGGATTTTCATTGCCTCGACAACACGCTTGACTGCAACGACATATGCAGCCTGGCGCATGTTTACTTTATACTCTTTTGATGCAAAGAGGACTTCATGATATGATTTAGTCATCGCAGCATCAAGTTTTGCATAAACTTCCTCAAGTGGCCAGTAATGCATGTACATGTTCTGGACCATCTCGTAATACGAAACCGTGACTCCTCCTGCATTGCAGAGGAAATCCGGGATTACATGGACACCGTTTTTAAACAGGACATCGTCTCCATCAGGTGTGGTTGGTCCGTTTGCAAGTTCGCAGATGACCTTCGCCTGGATGGTCTTTGCTACTTTGGCATTTATGGCGCCTTCATCAGGTGCTGCTGCAACAATAATATCTACAGGAAGTGCGAGGACATCTTCATTTGTGAGTTTATTGAGCCCTTTATAGCCGGTAACTGATCCGGTGACCTTTTTATGCTCAATTACGGCCTCGATATTTAGTCCGTTCTCATCATAGACTCCTCCCTTTGAATCTGTAACCGCAACTACAGTAGATCCAAACATCTCTCTTACAAGTGTTGACGCGAAGACACCGGCATTTCCGAAACCGAGGACTGCGATCTTTGCTTTAGCGAGTTCTATACCGAGCTCCTCTGCCGCTTCACGAAGGGTATACATACCGCCTTTTGCAGTCGCATCGTTCCTGCCGAGTGAACCGCCGATGACAATAGGCTTTCCGGTAACTACACCGAACTGGTTTTTACCGCTGATCTTGGAAAATTCATCCGTCATCCATGCCATAATCTGTGCATTGGTATAGACATCAGGAGCAGGAACATCTGTATCGGGTCCGATATCTTTCCATAGTGCACGAATGTATCCGCGGCTCAATCTTTCAAGTTCGCCTTCCGACATCTCTTTTGGATTGCATATGATGCCGCCCTTTCCTCCACCGAGCGGAAGCCCGAGTACCGAGCATTTCCAGGTCATCCATGCTGCAAGTGCACGGACCGTATCGATGGTTTCCTCAGGATGATAGCGGATGCCTCCCTTGCAGGGGCCGAGCGCATCGTTATACTGCACACGGAATCCCTGGAATGTCCGGGTTGTACCGTCATCCATCTTGACAGGTATTGCTACCTGAATCTGTTTTTGCGGCTGCATAAGAATGTCTACGACATCCTGATCCAGTTTAAGTATATTTGCGCAGTCCTGAAGCTGCTGCTGGGCCATCTCAAACGGGTTAACTTTTGACATAGTTTTGCTTCCTGTCGATGTAGTCCCGGGTATATAATTAGACGACTACATTTGACAGACAATGTTAGTTCTCTTCTATATAAAATATATAGGAATCCGGTTTCTGGGAGAGGATTCTCATTATTAATCTTTTCTATTTGTCGGTGAAAATGCACGTTGGAAGTTAATTGAAAACCGGATGAACCGGAGAATAGATCGAATCAGGAGAAAAAAATATTTATTTTATATAGATGCTGAGGTCCTTCAGTTTGCTGTTCTGTGCAATATTTATAGTGAGGGGTGTCAGGCTCTCTACAATGGCGGCCGAACCAAGATCCCCTGCATCAACCGGATTAAGTTTTGAGATCTGCCTGACAAAATCCATCACTTCTTTTTTTGCTTCAGGGTCGTTGCTGCATACCGCTACTGTATAATCTAGTTCAACATCAAGCATCGTCCATTTCCTTGCCGCAACATTGTTGAATGCGGTTACAAGCCTTGCCGATTCTGGAAGCATCCTTTTTATCGCAAGTGCTGCCGATCCTTCTTCGGGAGGGCAGTACATAAAACAGCCGTCCTTTCTTTCCATCGGATTCACGGGTGATATGACAATCTTGTTGGAGAAGTATTCGGGATTTATTCCTGAAATTGTACTGCCCACATGCTGGAAGGGTAATGATATTATTATCATCTCCGCATCCCTGGCGGCCTCATCGTTTGATGTACCACGGCAGTTTGCTGTCACTCCGCGTTGTTTAAGGGTGTCTACAATCCTCTTTGCCGCTTCCACGGCTTTTGAGGGATCGCGTGATCCCAGGATAATTTCATGCTTGTCGGATACACGAAGGGCTATACCTTCTCCTATATCTCCAGTGCCGCCAATAATACCTATTTTCATAATAAACACCGAGTTCAGGTAATTAGTTTCCATGATACCGATAATAAATCTTTTGAAATAATTGGAACAGCAATAATACCGCTAAATTATCCTTAGGGGGAACAAAGACTTATTGGAGATATCTTATGTTTCTGCCGACCACATCCGGTGATCTGAAGAAAAGAGGCTGGGATTCGTGTGATATAATAATTGTAACGCCGGATGCCTATGTTGATCATCCTTCATTCGCAATGGCATTGCTGGGAAGGTTCCTTGAGAAAAAGGGTTACAGGGTCGGAATAATCTCGCAGCCTAAATGGAAGGACCCGGACAGTTTTTTGAAACTGGGAGTCCCAAAGATTGCTTTTGCAGTGTCCGGCGGCCAGATGGACTCAATGGTCCTGAATTATACTGCAACAAAACTCCCACGCAGCGAGGATCTCTTTTGTGAGGATAAGAATCCGTTTTTTTCCAGGATTGGAGAGACCAAATACCGTATCCGCCCGGACAGGTGTGTCAGTGTATATTGCAGCCAGATACGTTCGGTATGCAAAGAAAAACCTATAATTATCGGTGGTATCGAGGCGTCCCTGAGAAGAATCGCCCATTATGATTACTGGTCCGGAAAGATTCGGAAGAGCCTGCTTACGGACTCAAAAGCCGGGATTTTGATCTATGGTATGGGTGAATACCCATTGTTAAAGACTATCCGTGCAATCGAAGAGGGAATACCTTTTGAGGAGATGAAGATAGAAAATACTGTTGTCCCAGCAAAGGAGTCCGGGATTCCGGCGATCACCTCGTCACCCGGATGTATAACCCTTCCTTCATATGAAGAGATTGCATCCGATAAGGAGGCGTTTGCAAGAGCGCATATCCTTTTTGAAGAGAACAGCGACGAAAACATCCTGGTCCAGAAGCAGGATACACGTTACATAGTCCAGTATCCTGCGATGAAACTGACCCCCGGAGAACTTGATGAGATATACTCTTCTGATTTTGAAAGGAAGGTTCATCCATCTTTTAAGAATGTCCCTGCGTTTGAGATGATTAAGACGTCTGTAACGTCTCACAGGGGATGTTTTGGCAACTGTTCTTTCTGTGCTCTTGCTGTTCACCAGGGGAAAAATATCGTTTCAAGAAGTCATGAATCGATCCTTGATGAGATAAAAAAGATTGCGGGGCAAAAAGATTTTTCAGGAACAATTAGTGATATTGGAGGTCCTTCGGCAAACATGTACGCATCGTCCTGCAAAAGCGGCGGTTGTACCCTGCATGACTGTTTAAAGGGGGGCTACGGGTGCAAAAATCTAATCCCGGGGACAGCCAGCTATCTCGGGCTGTTAAAGAAGGCTTCCATGGTTCCCGGGGTAAAGAATATTCAGGTAAATTCGGGAATAAGGTTTGATCCATGTATTCTCGACCAGGAGTCCCTTGAAGAGTTGCTTCAGAAATATATCCCGGGACAGATGAAGGTTGCACCGGAATCGGGTTCGGATCAGGTTCTGCGATTAATGAGGAAGCCTGAATCAGAAATTTTTAGATCATTTTTGGAAAAGTTCGGGCAGGTGAAGAAGAAGCACGGGCTGAAAAAATATGTAATTCCATATATAATTACAGGGCACCCGGGCGAAGGTGAAAGGGAGGCGGAAGAGACAAAAGCGTTTCTGGAGAAAAACAGACTTTCAGGAAGGCAGTTTCAGGTATTCACGCCCACTCCGATGACATATTCAACTGCAATGTACTATCTTGGTTATGATCCATATACTGGAGAAAGACTTGAAGTTGAGAAAAATATCAAAAAACTGGTGAAGAGAAAGAATTCACTTTTCAGGTAAAATTGGTTTTTACTAAAAAATATCATGAAGTCAGGTGACTTCAAAAAATAATTATTCCTTTATCTCTTTCAGGACATTTTCCATTACTTCATCAACATGTTTCCATGTGACTTCGTTCTGTTCGCTGCCGTCTCTTTTAAGAATAAAAGGCCTTCCTTCATCTCCTGCGATCCTCATATCGACGTCAAGCGGGATTCTTCCAAGATAAGGTACATTTAGCTCTTTAGCAGCTTTCTCTCCACCGCCTCTTCCGAAGAGATCGATTACTTCGCCGCATTTGGGGCAGACAAGTCCGCTCATGTTTTCGATGATTCCAAGAACCTTTAATCCGAGTTTTTCGATGAATTTTACTGACTTTGACGAATCAAGAATTGCAACATCCTGGGGGGTGGTTACTATGACTGCGCCTGCGATATTCGGTGCAAGCTGTGCGACAGACAGGGCCTCGTCGCCCGTTCCGGGGGGGAGATCCACAACAAGGAAATCAAGATCCCCCCAGTTGACCTCTTCAAGGAACTGCTTGATTGCGGTGTTTTTCATTGCCCCTCTCCAGATGATAGGGCTTGATGTATCGGGGAGCAGGAATGCCATCGATACTACACCGAGCTTTCCGGATATCTTCACAGGCTCAATGGTCTTTCCGTCATATGACCCGAGTTTCTGGTCCTCAATACCTAACATTTTCGGGATATTGGGACCGTGGATGTCCATGTCGGCAAGGCCTGTGTTGAATCCCTTGTTTGAAAGTGCCATTGCAAGGTTTGTTGCGACTGTGCTCTTCCCGACGCCGCCCTTTCCGCTAAGAACCAAAATGACGTGCTTAACATTCATCTCAACGTTTTTCTGGAGATTTGATGCCGCTTTTTGCGGGTCGTTACAGGTTGCCGCCGAAGGGCATGATGAACACTGTCCGTCACAGTTTGACTGCTCTTTTTTTTCTGCCATTAAGTCTCTCCATATATCAGAATAATAGAAGATTTTTCATTTCAGGAACTATAAAACTATCAATTTGATCAGGATTTGTTTAAAATGTAAAGGGTTCAGGCGAATGTCCCGGACAATTATTGCTGGGTCATTTTGTATATAAACAACGGCTGGATAATGATCAGATCTCTGATCCGGAATCCTTTTTTCGTGCCATGCTTCTGAATTGATTAAGTTCCTGGACGCAGCGGCATATATCACAAATGGTAACAGAACCTTCTCCGGTAATAACTCCCTCCGCCCAGGATTCAATGATATCGTCCAGGTCTGTGGAAATAATAATATCTCCGGAACCGCGTTTTTTACTCATGTACTGTGATACTGCGGCACGGGATATCCCCATCCATTTTGCAACCTTTGCCTGGGGTATCCCTTTCTCTTCGACGAGACGGCAGACAAGCTCTGCCCTGAGTGTTGGGAGGTAATTTCTGACGACTTCGTCACATGTCATTATATCGCATATGGGAAAGTTCATACAGAAGCCACGTCCGCAGATTCCTCAAGTCCCGGTACTTCCTTCTTCTGGTAAAGAACCTGTCTTGCATCACGGAAGTTGAATTTTTCTATGATGAGTCCTTTCTCCTTCAGCCTCTTCAGGGCATAGCGGATTGTTCTTGGAGCAATTTCTGCTTCGTTGGTCATGTCCTTAAATGTTCTGGGCTTTCCATCGTCAAGAACCCGCATCAGGATCCTTGCGGATGGGGGGAGACCAGATCTGTTCACGGTGTTAACAGCAACCATAATCCTTAGTTAACACTGTTAACATAAATAACTTTCGGGTATGCTCCTATCAGTAGTATAATTTGATTCTTTTTTTTAATCAATATGAAATAAAATTCAGATCAGGTTTTATTGTATCTTAGAATACGATCTGATAATATTCCTGTAGACTTTAACTGATCTTTTGAGCTGTTCTGTTGAGACGGCCTCATTTACGCCGTGCAGTGTCTCAATCTCCCCCGGTCCGTATTCGATCACATCGAATCCCTTCTTTCTCAAAAACCTTGCATCTGTAGCAGCCCACTGGACAAAAGGTGACGGACTGCCCCTGCACACTTCCCTGATACTTTCTATTGCCTTCTTTACAATATCAGAGTCTCTGTCGGTATATGTCGGTTCAAAATATTCTTTGACTGTTATTTGATCCTTGCTGTCTATTGAGCGCAGTTCCCTGAGAATATCCTCAGGGTCGCATCCCCAGGGGATCCTCATCTCAAGTGCAAGGCAGCACTTCTGGGCTATGATATTGAGTTTCTCTCCACCCCTGATGATCCCCGGGTTATATGTCACCTTCCTCAGGACATTTCCTATTGGGCAAAAGTCTGCCGCTTCCCGGATAACCTTCTCCGATTCGCTTATAATCAGGTCAAATTCAGTCGAATACGAGTATGTTCTCCTGTTTATCTCCTTTACGTGGCTGATGAATTCAAGCGCCTTTTCAATTGAGCTCACACCAATCTCGGGGTAAAGTGAGCCGTGTCCGGGTTCTCCCCGGAATTCTATCTGGAGTCTCAACAATCCTTTCTGCCCTATTGAAGGATGAAAGGCGGGTGTGCATTCTGCGATAACACAATCGCAGGGCTGCATGAAGCCTTCTTCAATAAGATGCCTGATCCCGAAATCTCCTCCCGTCTCCTCGTCACAGACGAAGCAGAGGTTGGCAGGAATTTCAGTATTATTGTTATATTCTTCGATAAATGCTGTAAGTATTGCGGCACAGCCCCCCTTCATGTCGGCAGCCCCCCTTCCATAAATATACCCGTCAGCTATCCTGCCCGAGAAAGGATCATAATCCCATCCGTCGGGAATTGCGGGGACAACATCAACATGGCCGAGGAGAAGAAGCGGACGGTTTTCAAAGGTGGTGAATATATTGCTCTTTCCACCGGGAAGATCCGTTCTTTTGTAAGGGATTTTGTATTTGAAAAAATATTTTTCAATATAATCGATTACCTCCGATGTCCTTCCCGGAGGGTTTTCGCTATTGATCTTTATAAGATCAATACAGGTAGTTACAACATCGGGTGCTTCGTTCATCTCTTTGTCGCCATAAATTCTTTGAAGAGTATATCCAGTGATGCCCCGTTGTAGAGACTTTTGATGAAATCCTGCGAGAAGAACTCTTCGATCCACGTCATAAAATGGTTTATTTCTGTAGGCTGGTTGATGTCGGGATTGATGGAGATCCTGAAACTCCTGTATCCTGCAGGGGTGGAGTTGTCGTATATCGCTCTCCAGAGGGAAGGAAGAGTATTGAACTTCTCAGGATGATTTGTCTTAAGCCAGTTGATAAATTCCGGAAAGAGTATCCTGTCTCCTTTCTTCTCCTCGTCTATCCTCCATCTCATGTATTCCATGTTCATCTTGTTCCTGACATTGTGGTAGTTGTATGCAAGAATGCAGACCGAAAAATCGATATGCGCAATGGTATCCATGAAGTAGAAATACAAAACCTGGTTGAAATCTCCTACGGATTCAAGAACAAGCGATTTGCTGTAAAGAGTATCCAGTACATGATGATATTCGTTCTTTTCAAGAAGCATATCTACCAGTTGGACTACAGTTCAAAAATATTTTTGCAAAAGAGCATCTACTTAAAGAAAGGTTCACGTGCTGCTACAGCCTTCCTGAAGAGGTCTTCAAGTTCCTCTCCCCGCTTTCCCCTTATATCGATATGATTGTCGTTTCTCAGCAGGCAGGGTTTCAAAAAACCATCGGAAGTTATTCTTAAACGGTTGCAGTGGGCACAGAATTCGTTGTTATGCATCGGCCTTACAATCTCGATCTCGGCACCTTCAAGGCAGTACTTTCTCCTGTGATGCATTCTTCTTGTAATGATGGTCTTCGACCTGCGCTTCAGGTCATCTTCCAGTTCATTGATATCAAAACCGCTGCAGCAGTCGCCGGAGAAATCCATAAGTTCTATAAACTGAAGTATCAGGTTCTTTTTTGTCCCGGCAAATTCAATGAAGTCCTCTATTTCGCAGTCGTTTACCCCGCCGAGCAGGACTACGTTGAGCTTGACCGGAGTCAGGCCTGCCAGGATTGCGGCATCTATTCCGGCAAGGACCCTGTCAAGATAATCCATTCCAGAGATCTCCCTGTACCTTTCGCGGTTAAGGCTGTCTAAGCTTATATTGACCCTCGAGAGCCCTGCATCCTTTAATTCCTGCGCACAATCTGCAAGAAGAGTCCCGTTTGTTGTAAGCGACGACTGCATCGAATCCGGAATCATCGACACGATCCCGCAGATGTCCTTTCTCATCAGGGGTTCTCCCCCTGTCAGTTTTATACTGTTAATATTGAACAATTCTGCGACTCTGAATATCTCGCGCAGGTCATCATTGGAGATATCTCCGCCGGACTCTTTCTCGCCTTCCCTGTGGCAGTATGCGCATTTAAGGTTGCATCGCGGTGTAAGGCTGATCCTGAGATTGGTTACAGGCCTGTTGTAATTGTCAGTCAGGTGCTGCATAGGATCCCCTGAAATTTTTTGCAATGATGTATGTCTCTGTGCTCCCTCTCCGGGATGCCTTCGTCCTGTATACCTTTACTGAATAGAAAGAACCCCTGATATCTTCAAGTAGTTCTGTGAACATCTCGCCCTGGAAGGATTTGACGATAAAATTCCCGCCCGGCTTTAAGACCTTCCGCGCAAACTCTAAGGCCTCTTCGTTGAGTCCTATCGCCCGTGCCTGATCGTAGGATTTGCTCCCTGAGAGCTTGGGGGAAGCGTCACAGACGATGACGTTTACTTCAATGATGTGGGATATGATTCTTTCCTGGATCTTTTTATCCGTGAAATCCCCTGTTATCATTACGGTATTTTCAATAGGGGCAACAGGATTGAGGTCCACACCTACTATACATCCTGATGTCAGATCACGCAGTACCTGCATCCAGCTGCCAGGGGCGGCCCCGAGATCTATTACATTATCGTCATTCCTGACAATGTTGAATCGTTTCTGGATATCGAGGAATTTGTACGCAGCCCTCGAACGGTAGCCCTCTGATCTGGATTTACTGTAATATTTGTCCTTTCCCCACTGAGATCCCATAATTTACCCGGATAAACCTTTTTTTTATACTTTTGTCTGCAGTTCATATAAATCATTCAATATATGCATGATGAAACTGCATGGCAAAAGGATGAGACACATCCTCAGGGGAGTAATACCTGCGGATACCGCGACATCCAATCAAAATATATTTCTGTTCTCTGCCTAATTTAAGAATAATATAATAAATGTACGGATAAACACTATATTGTTTAATCTTACCAATCAGGTTACGGGGTATGAAATGTTAAAAGCAGAAATTAATACGGACATATTCAAGGAATTAATAGATGTTGTAGTCGCAATGGTCACGGAATGCCGCATGCACGTTAGTCCTGACGGTTTTAAGACACGTGCAGTCGACACTGCCAATGTTGCTATGGTGTCGCTCGAACTTTCTTCCGACGCATTCTCCTCATATAATGCGACGGAAAATGAGATCGGGATTGATATCAATAAAATGAAGAATATCATCGCGATGATGGATAAGGACGGGATCCTCAGTCTTGAACTTCCCGAAGGCGGTCATAAGATCGAGATGTCCTTTTCAGGATACAAATATTCGATCGCTCTCCTGGATGTAAACACTGTCAGGAAAGACCCGAATCCGCCAACGATAAATCTCCCGGGAAAGGTCGTGATTTCGGGCCCGGCTCTTTACAATTCTATCAAGGCGGCTGCGCTGGTCTCTGACAAGATCGCATTCGGTATCAATCCGGATAAGGGAGTATTCTACATGGAAGCCGACGGGGATATGGATCATATCTATTATGAGCTCCCAAAAGACGACCTTGTATCATTCGTTCCTGCTGAGGCAAGATCGCTCTTCTCGCTGGATTACTTAAAGGATCTCGGCAGAGTAATGAGCAAATCCGATCAGGTGGAGATACACATCGGTGTCGACCATCCTGTTAAATTTGCATTTGGTATTGCAGGCGGAAAAGGGCATGTCGAATACCTCCTTGCGCCACGTATCGAAGCTGACTGAAGATGCCGGTTGAGCTGGATAAGAAAGACCTTGCAAAATACCCTTTTTTAAAAGAAGCCCAGCAGCTTGTAGGCGAAAGCGGCTACTCGATAGATTCGCTGATCGAAAAGAGATCATTTATTCTCAAAAAAGGCGCCGAACGGGTAGAAAAAGCTGTTAAGTTCGATTATATCTTTGACGATATCCGTCTCGACATGGCGGAATGGGAGATATTGTCGTATGCCTTTGCCAGGATTCTTATCTCATGCCTGAACGAGAGGGCACTTACTGACAGGCTTTGCCGCTACGAAGCTGAAAGGGCGGGTTATTTTCTTCAGACTGAAACGCCTGAAAAGAGAAGTTATGTGGCCTCGGTTGTCGGAATTGATCCCGGGGCGGACTCAATCCCTGTTGCAGGATATATTGAACTCTGCCCGTCACTTCATGATGTAAAATGGAGACTCATCAACAGACAGACGGATTTTGGAAAAGTCAGGATTGAAAAGGACGAATACGATGAACTGATCAAGGAAAGAATTCGCTCCATGCTTGAAGATCAGCTTCCCCTTAAGGTTGGTGAAAGCATATGCGCTATGTTAAGCCCGCTGAAAGATGAGATCTCGGCCGGGTACCAGGAGATGCTGATGGAGCAGTTCGGGGAGGTCGACGAAGACTCCTTCCCTCCCTGCATGAAGGCGATCATCAGCGCAGTTACAGACGGTACGAATATCCCTCACACGGCCCGCTTTTCTCTAACCGCCTTCATGCATGTCATCGGAATGGACATTCACCAGATTGTCGAGGTTTATACCCGCGCTCCCGATTTCGACGTCGAGAAAACAATGTACCAGGTTGAGCACATATCCGGAAGGGGTGGAACAGAGTATACTCCGCCTACATGCGCAACCCTGAAGACATACGGGCTGTGTGTCAACAGGGACCAGTATTGTAAAAATGTCAGCCATCCGCTGTCATATTACAGGCAGAAGAAGAAGGCTTTGAAGAAGGGATCTGTATCCGGTCATGAAGCGGCTTCGCCATCACCGGAGAGGAATATAAAAAAGAACTCTCCTGACTGAATTATTCAGTCCCGTAATTTTTACTGATAAAATATCCGCCGCAACTCATGCATATTATGAATAAAACAAGTGCCGCAAGAGTTGCATAACCTGCCGGAAATACCATTGGAAGGGCAAATACGGAGATAATTAGTACAATCAGGCTTAATGCGGCGACAGATACATCCAGGATCACTGAATTCATGAATATATATTGGGAAATGTTCGTTATTAAACTGGTGTAATCCACCGGATTCCGGAAGTGTCCGGGAATCCCATATCAGATAAAGTATGACGACCATATTATTACCATGGATTCAGCCGGAAACGAGAAGGTAACGGCAGCCGTGCAAAGTGCGGTTGACAGGATTAAAGAGTTCATGAAACCGGGACTCATCCCGGAAGTGGGTATGAATATCGGTTACGCACTTCCTGGTGCGACATCGGTTCAGGAGGTGGCCGCAGTCGAGGGAAGAATAGTAAGGAAAGGAAACGCTGTCTTTCCCGTGGGTGAGGTTAAGATGGGTGCAAGCGATCATGTCGCGCGAATCGTCCTAACCGCAATGAAGTATGATCCCGGGATGAGGGCCGCTGCAAACATCCGCTATTCAGATGAAGCCGTTTCAATCCTGAAACAAATGCCGCTCGAAATCCGTTCTTTCGACAGGAGCGGGGAACCTCCGGGTGTTAGTACCATGGACTGGGGGGTTGCGTCATGCTGCAGTGAAGATGATGTTCCGGATGTCATATTCGACCACGGTGCTGTCGGAAAAGAGCCAATGATAAGAATTCTTGGTGAAGATCCCGCATCTGTCGTCAATAATATTCTTATGCTCTCAGAACGCATAAATGATAAAATATTGTAGGTAAAGAAAAATGGCAATTAAACCAACATACATCAAGGCAACATGCCAGGAACTTCTTGAAAAACATGGAGATAAGTTTACAGGGAGTTTTGACGATAACAAACTGGCAGTTTCAGAGGTAGCAGTCATCAACTCAAAGCGTGTCCGCAACAGAATTGCAGGCGCTGTTACAAGAAAGGTTAATAGAAGGAAAAACATATAAATCCTCATGTTTGAGGGTGTATATCCGGCATTAATAACTCCTTTTAAGGATAACCTGAGCAGAGAAGTTGATCTTGACGGGTTATCTTCAAATATTGAATTTCTCATTTCCCGGGGAGTTCACGGGATTGTCCCGTGCGGTTCCACCGGCGAATCGGCGACACTGACTTTTGAAGAGCACGAGGAGGTAACTTCACGGGCTATCGATGCTGCAAACGGGAGGGTACCTGTTCTTGCAGGAACCGGATCCAACAATACAGCCGAGGCTGTTCGTTTTTCGAAGGCTGCAAAGGACCAGGGGGCTGACGGTATTCTTGTTCTTAGTCCCTATTACAACAAACCCAACCGGTCGGGGCTTATCAAACATTACAATACTCTCGCAGATCTTGACATTCCGGTTGTTGTATACAACGTTCCCGGAAGAACCGGGCAGAACCTTCCTGCAGATCTGGTAATCGAACTTGCAGGGCACCCGAATATCGTCGGTGTAAAAGAGGCTTCAGGCGACCTCGGGCAGATATCACAGATCATTGAGGGAACAGCGGATATGGACTTCGATGTTATATCCGGAGACGACATGCTGACACTTCCGATTATGGCAACCGGGGGGTCTGGTGTGATAAGTGTCGTTGCAAACCTGGAACCGGCCCGGATGGTTTCTATGTACGATAAGTTCATGGCAGGAGACCTTGAAAGAGCAAGGAAGATCCATTTTGAACTGAGTCCGCTTATGAGGGTAATGTTCATCGAGACCAATCCGATACCTGTAAAAACAGCCGTCGGACTTCGTGGAATGGCCGCAGGACCTCTTCGCCTTCCACTTGACGAACTTGACAAAGAAAAGCTGGATTCACTGAAGGAGGTTTTGAAGCTTTATGATTAAGGTTGCAATATGCGGTGCTCTTGGAAGGATGGGCCAGACCATCGGAAAGCTTGTCGATGAATCTGAAGATCTCGAACTTGTCGGTGGAGTCGATATCAAAGCAGGCAGTATATTTGGTGTTGAAGTAGTTGAATCCGGAGAAATTGAAAAGTTTCTGGAGGCAAAAAAACCGGATGTGCTTGTTGATTTCACCATCGCATCTGCGGCTGTTGAGAACATTCGTGCAGCCTCGAAACATAACGTTTCGCTCGTTGTAGGTACGACCGGTTTCACACCAGAACAGCGCAGGGATATCGATTCAATGATCAACGGCAATTCTGCAGCAGTAATATCCAGCAATTTCAGCGTGGGTGTCAATATCTTCTGGAAACTTGTCCGGGAGGCTGCAAAGAGGCTTGGCGATTATGATATCGAGGTGATCGAGGCCCATCATCACTTCAAAAAGGATGCCCCCAGCGGGACCGCAGGAACAATTGTCGAAATATTGAAAGAGGAGATCGGCCCCCGGGAAGAGATGTACGGGCGCAGGGGGATGGTTGGGGAGAGAGGAAACGAGATCGGAGTTCACGTGATAAGGGGAGGGGATATCGTCGGCGATCATTCCGTTCTCTTCGCAGGCAACAGTGAAGTAATTGAACTCTCCCACAGGGCATACGACCGCGCAGTATTTGCCCATGGGGTAATCAGGGCGATCCGGTGGGTTTACGGGAAGAAGCCCGCCGTTTACAGTATGAACGATGTTCTTGGCCTTTAGTTTCCTGTATTAATTAAAAAGAATCCAATCGAAACTTTATTTTTCTTTAATAAGCATACATAATTCGAGGTTTAAAGAAATGGTAGCAGTTGTAGACGCTGATAAATGCACCGGATGTGAAACATGTGTTGATGCCTGCCCTTCAGAAGCAATTCATATGGAAGATGGCATAGCCGTGGTTGATGCAGATCTGTGCGTAGATTGTGAAGCCTGCGTGGATGAGTGCCCTGCTGAGGCAATCCACATGGAATAAAAAGGAAAAATAATCCTTTTATACTTAAGTAAACGTATCCTCTTCTAATCCATGATCAATGTAGGAGTACTCGGTGCAACCGGGGCTGTTGGGCAGAGGTTTGTCCAGCTTCTTTCAAATCATCCCTGGTTTAACCTGCAGACACTTACCGCCTCCGAGAGAAGTGCCGGTAAGAGATATAGCGATGCCGTAAACTGGCGTCTTGACGAACCGTTCCCGGAAAAAGCAGGAGAACTGATAGTAAGCGATACCACGGTGGACAGTGTCCGTGATCTGGATATTGTTTTCTCTGCACTTCCCGCAGAACTTGCAGGAGATCTGGAAACCGCAATCGCAGATGCGGGCGTAGGGGTTTTCAGCAATGCCTCATCCCACAGGATGGATCCCGACGTCCCTCTTGTCGTACCTGAAGTCAATTCCGATCACCTTGGCTTAATCGATGTCCAGCGGGACAGGGGTCGCGACGGGTTCATCGTTACGAATCCCAATTGTTCGACTATAGTCATGGTGATGGCTTTAAATCCCATACGCAACCGGAATTTCAGCGACATACGTGTCGCAACGATGCAGGCCGTCTCAGGTGCCGGTTTCCAGGGGGTTTCAGCAATGGAGATCTACGACAACGTTGTCCCGTATATAGGCTCTGAAGAGAAGAAGATGGAGACCGAAACCCTGAAGATAATGGGGCGGCTTAACGGTCCTGTAATCGAGAACGCAGGATTTTCAGTTAGTGCAAGCTGTCACCGGGTGCCTGTTATAGACGGACATACGATGGCGATATGGGCGGATATCAGGGACGACCTGGATCTAATCCGGAATGATTTCAGGAATTACCGGGCACCATTTTCAGGTCTTCCAACCCAGCCTGCCGAATCCGTTCATTATTTCGAAGGTGACGGCAACCGGCCCCAGCCCCGGCTTGATCGGAACCGCGGAGGGGGTATGACTGTTTCGGTGGGTCGTGTGCGTGAGGGATTAAAATTTATAGCAATGGGCCATAATACCATACGTGGAGCAGCCGGAGCTTCGGTATTGAATGCAGAGTTGGCAGCCAGTAGAAAAATTCTCTAAATGGAGATGGTTACAATGTCAGATAACACAGTGTTCGTTGGAAACAAACCTGTTATGAACTATGTTCTTGCAGTGGTGACACAGTTCAACCAGGGTGCAGAGGAAGTATCTGTAAAGGCGAGAGGGAAAGCGATATCAAGAGCGGTGGATACGACCGAAATTGCATTGAACAGGTTTTTGGAGAATGTACAGAAATCTGATATCCTGACATCCACCGAGATTGTCGATACCGAAAGCGGGAAGACAAACGTGTCGAGTATTGAAATCACTCTAAAAAGAATTTAATTTTTTCTACCATAAAGGATATAATACTTTATGCTTAATTTCTAATTATGAATAAATTCACGCTGGTTCCTGTAATCTTATTCGCCATTGCTTTACTGGCAGTCTCGCCGGCCATGGCAAATTCGACTGAAGGCCGATACAGCTATATTCAGGTGGAATCCGTGGATATTGAGGTCATTGGCCTGAATGAGGCTTCTTTTGATGTTAATTACAAAATCGATGACAACGTGAACTTCCTGGTTCTTCTTCTCGGAAAAAGCGATTTAAAGCAAAAGATATGTGAGATCTTTGATCTCGAAAATTCCCGGTTTGAAAGGGTTGATATGGACGGTGCCAGTTTTCATTCAAATATCCAGTCCTATAATAATGGTGACGGGACGTACTGGTTCCCTGAAAGAACTTTCAGGACCGACATTCCAAACCTGACCGTTAAAGCCCAGGAGAGTTACAAGAAATTTGACCTTGTCAGGGAATTTCCCGGAATAGGTTATTATTACGGTAACAATGCCTGAACTGGAACCATTTTTCTTTTTATAAAGTATCTGTTGTAATTTTTTACTTCCTGGTTTTGCCATAAGGACCTGGTGCCCCTGGACTATGAATGATACCAGTCCCCTGGCAGCTGGTACCTGAATTTATGGAGACTATAAAAACAGGCTCATTGTAATAGTAAAAAGCACGAAAAAAAAATTATAATTCCTGGATTGTTTTCTCTCTTGTCTCCTTACCGGATATTCTCTTTGTCCAGTTTGTAACATATTTCTGGAGATAGATTCCCGCCCCGGCACAAATCAGGCCGCCGATTGTGGTATAGATGATAATCCTTATCCCTTCCACTTCGAGAATC
>CAYXKC010000017.1:22686-24734 GCA_964465295.1 uncultured Methanomicrobiaceae archaeon
GGAAATTCATCTCGGTGGTGAGGGAGAGTGTATAAATGCTTGCACCATAGGCTATGGTTCCTACAGCAATTACAAAAAAAGGAATCGCAATTATCCTTCCGAGGGACTGTATCTCGTTAAGAAATACATCGATAATCTTCCCGAAAGAGGCTATAAGCATGGATGCTGTAAAATACCATATAGATCCGTATACAAATGCAAATATGTAGAATAAAATCCCGCGCTCTGCAGTATACCATTCCAGAACGCTTGTCAATCCCATGATAATTCCGAGAACTCCGGTGACTATTGCCGCAATGTATGCAACAAAGGTGAACTTCCCCCCGAAAAATGAAGAGTGAAGGGATTTAATTGCTATGCTGAAATAATCGTCTATTCCATATCCCTTAAAGAGCAGGTACAATCCAAGAACACCTACGACTATGACAATTGCAATACCCGGGTATCCCAGCAGGTTGGAGACCGCATACAGGAGCATTGCCAGGCCTGTCGGAACCAGGATAGTTCTTGCAATCTCCGGGTCGTCGAGGAGTTTTCTAATAATATAATATGTACCCTCAAGGTTCGGCATCTGTTTGACTATAACTCTCTGGACACTTTTCACGTCGACTATCGATTGTATAACAGGAAGAATGAATTCGTCTTCTGCACCGTCGGTTACGAGGATGCATTCATTGATCTCAAGGTCCCATACCATTTTTCCAAGATCAGTGGCAATTCTCCTGTCGCCGTCAAGCATATTGGTGTGGCTTCCGCCTATTACTGTTATATATACTTCTTCGCCTTTGTTTTTCAATTCGTCAAAAGTTTTTATTCCCTGAAAAATTGCATTTACATCGGAATCTTCGGGGTCGACAATTGCCAGTTTCTGGGCGGTCTCGAGGCATTGGTCCCTGCCTACAGGCGGGGTTGTCACTCCTGCCTTAAAACCGATATCGTCATCGCGATCGACACAAAGTATCAGAGTCCTGATGTTTTCCATCTAATTAGAAATCAATCCGGAGGTATAAAAAAGTGCCTGAAAATATATTAAAAAAAAGAAGGTCAGAGTAGTTTTGCACGCTGGAGGAGCAGAATATCGTCGGTTGTAAGTTTTTCTCCACTCCTGAACTGCTGGAAAACCTGTTCGGCCTCTTTGCGTACGGCCTTCTGTTCTTTTGTAACCTTTGTCTTCTTGGTCTTTTTCCTGAGGCCGCCAATAACCTTGTCAAAGTCCCTGATCTCTTTCTGGCAGCCAATGAACTTCTGGTGCTCCTCATCGGCCTGTTCCTGGGCTTCTACGAATTTCTTATGTGATTCATCCGCAGCCTCTCTGGATTTGTCTGCCTTACGATAGCATTCAACCATAAGATCATGGTATTTCTGGGCGAGTTCCGCACTCTCGGTGACTTTGTCGTGAAGATCGGATGCAGCTTTACGGAGATCACGCGCTTCCTGGAGTTTGACGTGGATCTCTTTATTCTGCTCATATTCGTCTTCCTGTTCTCTTATCTGTGATTTGAGCTGTTCTATCTTCTCAATAAGTTCACGTTCTTTTTCCTTTGTGAGAACCCTGGTCTGCTGGTCGAGCTCCAGTTTGTCGATCTGTTTATGAAGCTCTTTAATGCCGCCTTTCCTGCCTACGGGTCCATGCTCCTTCTTGTGTTTATCAATATCTTCAAAAAGTGCATTGGCTTTCTCATTGAGAACATTCCTTTCATCCTTGAGCCTGTGGACGTCTTTGTTCGCCTCATCACGAAGATCCTTGTTCTTCTGGGCTTCATCCACAAATTCACGTGTCTGGCCGTTAAGCTGGTTTCTCTCACGTGCGAATGTGCTTGCGAGAGCATTTAATTCATTTCTCTTATCTTTATGCTCTTCAGACTCTGAAAGGACTTTTTTCCTTTTTTCAATCAGTTCATTTAACATGCTCAACTCAATCCTTAAACCAGTCTGCATTAATCACGAAATCGGTTATGCATAGCTGATATCATTGGAAAGTGAGTTTAATAAGTAACGAAGCAAAAGTCATTTTCCGGAATAAATCCGTGTTCATCAAACTTTTCGTT
>CAYXKC010000018.1:0-23698 GCA_964465295.1 uncultured Methanomicrobiaceae archaeon
CATGCAGCCCTGTCACGGCTGCGACACGGATTCGAATTCCGTACTGGGCGTTTCTGTTTTTTTGGGATTTATTATAGAAGAGATTTTTCTATTTTTTTTAATAGCTTAGTCTGTTGCTGAGAAGGGAGAGGGATTCTCCCCCTCCCTTCAACCCACCCCCTGACCGCGATATGTCGCCGTCGGGACGGGCAGGCGTCCCTCCGGCTCTGGGGATAATATATCATGTTGATAATTTAGAAGAGTCGGCCGATCTTTTAAGTTTATTTTCCGGCCGAAGGCCGGGTTATCTCCATAGCGCAAAGCCCTGAGGTCAGGGCGTGTTCGCGAAGCGAACTTGCGAAAGGGTTGCCTGTGAATTGAATTTTATTATTCTTTAGAATGGAGATGGATTCTCCTCCCCCCTTCAACCCACCCCCTGCTGGCGATAGGGGCTGCCCTGTCAGGGGCTTATGCCCGAATAGATTCCAAAAAAAATCCAGAATTGTGTGATACTCAGCCTTTAATTATCCTCGCGTTTCATAATTATCCCAACGGTGTGATTCATGGCATGCGGAAAAAGAGCATATAAACATCTCTTCGGTCCTGTTCCTTCAAGGAGGCTCGGGATCTCTCTGGGAATTGATCTGGTTCCCCATAAGACGTGCAGCTACAACTGTATATACTGCGAATGCGGGAAGACGACCGATCTTACTGCAGAGCGCCGGGAATATGTTCCTACAGCGGAGGTTATCGAAGAGCTTGATTCTTATCTTTCGGAGTCGCCGAAGCTTGATTACATCACATTTTCGGGCTCGGGGGAGCCTACGCTTCATAATGGAATAGGTGAGATAACCTGGTTTTTAAAGGGAAAATACCCGGAGTACCGCATTGCGTTACTAACCAACGGGAGCCTGTTCTTCGATAAGAAAATGAGGGACGAGGTCATGGATATCGACGTCATCATCCCGTCGCTTGATTCCGCGACGGAGATCGGGTTTATGAAGATCGACCGGCCGTGCAGCTCGCTGAAGGTGGAGAAGATAATCGCCGGGCTCGTGGATCTAAGGAAGGAGTTTTCAGGGGAGTTCTGGCTTGAGATATTTGTGGTTCCTGGTCTGAACGATACGAAAGAGGAGCTCTCAGCCCTTTCGGAATCGGTGCACAGGATTGCTCCGGAGAGGATCCAGCTCAATACACTCGACCGGCCCGGGGTCGTCGACTGGATCAGGGCGGCGACGCAGGAGGAGATGGAGAGGTTTGCGAAGGCGCTTGATTACGAGGGTGTGGAACTCACGGGGAGGCCGTCATCGAGATCGGGGATAGACAGCTTCTCTGGCGATGCTGTCGAATGCATCATGCAGACGATAAGCCGGCGTCCGTGCACTGTCGAGGATCTCTCATCCGTTCTTGGGATGCACCCAAACGAAGTCAACAAATATATCCAGCTTCTCGTCGAGGAGGGGCGGATTAAGGAGAAGAGAGAGGGTCGGGGGATCTTCTTTGTTGGTGTTGAAGAATAATTTTTTCAGAATTTTACTGATTTCTAATGTTTTAATATAACTATGTTAGAGAAGGGAGAGGGGCAATTCTCCTCCCTTCAACCCTCCCCTTGATCGCGATAGGTCGCCTTCGGGACGGGCAGGCGTCCCTCCGGCTCCGGAGATAACTTTTCAGAAGGATCTTTCTCTCTCTTTTCCCCCCGGTCGAGGCAACCGAAGGGCTGTCGCCCTTTCGATATCCAGGGCGACCTTCGGTCACCTCTTCATTTCATGAAATCCTGGTTTTTAGAATTACCTTGGGTAGCGTCCAAACCGGGCTATCGCCATTCGCGTGAGTTGCGTAGCAACTTACGCACTGGGCTGCCCCGTAAGGGGCTTATGCCCTTTTTTAAGATTCAGAAAGATTCAAAAAAAGGGAAATCAAATTTTATTTCTTCTCTTTTTCCATATATTCCCTGATCTTCCTCTCCTCCCATTCGTCACCCATGAGCCTGTCGTGGCCGAATACATGCCATGCATGCATGAGGAGGCCCACTCCCCAGAAGAACGAGACCCACCAGAACCAGTAGACCCCCGGGGATGTCATGAAGTTGACTATGGCGAGCAGGGTATTGAAGATGATGTACGCGAAGAGATGGGAGTAAAAACCTTTCAGTTCTGCGACTTTTTCTTTTGCTTTCATGTAGTTTTCGTCATCGCCGCTCATATTATCATGAAGTGATTGTAGTGTGGAAGTATAAACTATTGCGGTTCGTTCAGCGAACCGTTGTCTATCAGTGAAGGCGCCGGAGAGCAGTTTCAAAATAAAATCCTTAAATAACCTAAACGATCAATATGTTATGCTGATTTAAAGCACAAATCTGCCCAGTTAGTGTAGTGGCCTATCATGCAGCCCTGTCACGGCTGCGACACGGATTCGAATTCCGTACTGGGCGTATCTTTTTTAGGGGTTTTATATCGTATTGAAAATTAGTTTTAGCTACTGGCGCCAGTATGAGGGCCTGGTCACGTGGGACCTAAATCTTATTGTGAGAAGGGAGAGGGATTCTCCCCTCCCTTCAACTCTCCCCCTGCTGACGATAGATCGCCTCCGGGACGGGCCGGCATCCTTCCGGCTCCGAACAGATATTTTTCAAGGTTATTCATATGAGTCCAGCCTTTTTGCTTCTCCTCTGCCGGGGCTGCCCCGTCAGGGGCTTATGCCCGATTACACATAAAGGATTGAGAAATTCCTTTTTGTAAGTGCTATATACTTCCCTGTTCAAGAGAAGTTTATGAACAAGCCGCTGATTTTATGTATCATTCTGCTTACCGGATGTTTTATACTCACCTGTGGGTGCAGCCTTAAGGATTCTTCAGGTCAGACCGAAGAGATCCCGGAGGATACGGGGTCTTCATATGTTTCATTTTCAACTCCGATTGCCACCGAAGATGATCTTCTTCAGCCGACCTTCAACAGGCCTCCCGATGCTTCAAAAGAAGAGAGGTTGTACGAGACGATCTATCATGATACGAGACATTACAACTATCTTACAGTTCCCCTGGACTGTTCAGTGGAGAGAACTCCGTTTATTATCGATTACAAGGCCTATGTAGGATCTGAAAGTGATTTAAAGGAGGTTTGTGATGACAGCGGGTGCAGGGTATTCTCTAAGACCGTGCCGGATACAAACGCTTTTTTAAAGATCACTGTTTATGACCGGAACACGAACAGAATTATAGAGGATGTTGACATCTCTCCATTTTATAAAAGCTACCAGGAAGGCAGAATAGAACTCCTTTCCGAAGGCGAGATCCATGTTGAAATATTTGGAAACATGGTTATGGCGACGATCGACATGAAGATGGCTTCAGATTGAGACACCATGTCGATATTCGGATCATAATATCCCGAATATCATTTGATAAGAGAGAGGGGCAATTCTCCTCCCTTCAACCCCCTATCTAATCATGACAGGTCGCCTCCGGGATGGAGAGGCATCTCTCCGGCTCCAGTTGTTTTGATGAAATTTATCCGGCCGGAGCTACCCGGAGGGTAGTGTCCAGATCCGGTTATCTCCATTATGCGAAAGTTTGTTAAACAAACTGAGCATTGGGCAGCCCCTTTAGGGGCTTATGCCGTTTATAAGAACCAAAAAATCTTCTGCTTTACTTACCACCATCCTCCCGCACCTGTTCTTTGAATCAGCCCCGGCCCCCCGGCGTCAGGGGAGTTGACCTCTGGTCCTACGGCATATGCCCTGGTATCCCCTGCAGGATATGGTTTCAGCATCCCGAGCCGTTCTTCCTGCGTGAGTCCGGGGGATATCCACCTCAATGTATCTTCCCCTGAAAGGACTGCCGGCATCCTGTTGTGGATCCGCTTCACTTCGGCGTTCGCTTCCGTAGTTATAATGCAGCATGTGTTTCTCCCGTCGCCTTCAGGGGCTGTCCATGTATCAAAGATACCTGCAAACGCGACCAGGGGGCGTTCGAAGTGTACGTAGAACGGAACCTTTCTTGTGCCTTCGTGTTTCCACTCGTAAAATCCGTTTGCAGGGATAAGGCAGCGGCGGTCCCTGAAGTTCTCCTTAAAAGCCGGTTTTTCAGTCAGTGAGTCCGAACGGGCGTTTATGAGCCATGCACCCGATTCGTCGTTCCTCTTCCATGAAGGGACGAGACCCCATTTCGCGAAGAGAATTTCAGGATTTTCATCCTCCCGCAGGCAGACAACCGGGATGGTGCTCCCCGGCGGGATGTTGTAAGAGAACGGGAGGGATGGCAGCGGGTTGAATTTCCCGAATACGTCCTCAAAGCCTTCTGCGTTGAAGAATGAAAATCTCCCGCACATAATTCTTATCTCTCACCCCTGCCGGGAAATATCTTTCCTCTTTATCGACGAGAATACGAACCGGATCTCCCCGTATGCCTTGTCGATAAGTCCCCTGTAATAATTCATATCGGCGGATTTCAGGCTCCATTCGGGATCCGCAGTTTGGCTTCTTGCATCCCTTACAACGTAGGGAATGTCCATCCCGGCAGAGATCCGGATCCCGTCCTTCCTGCAGGTCTCAAGCAGCGTTGAGGCTATGCACCGTTTGGAGTATTCTTCCCGCCCGATCCTGCGCCTTAGAAGAAACTCCTCAACCGGAGCATCCGTTGCGCCTTCGTAGTACCTGTTGTAGATCTCCCTTACGGCATCTTCAAGCTCAGGTATCTCTGCGGCAGTCTCTTTCGTGCATAAAAGCGATATCATCTCCTCCTGCATACGGCGGACGTAGGGAGGCATGTCCTTCCTTCTTGCTGCAGCCCCCCTGATTTTGGGCTTTCCACCGGCAAGTCTGCCTAAGTAACCCGTGTAAGAGCCAGTGCTGTCTTTCTGCGGCAGGAAACATATCCAGTCGTATGATTCGTATTCGGTCGGGATTGAGAACCTCTCCTCTACCCGCCGCCTGAATTCCAGGATGTCCCCTCCCTGCACCCAGACACAGTCTACTATCCCGTGAAGAACCGGCATATTCATCGATTCAGCGATACATGCAACCTCCCGGAGGATATTAGTCGCGATGGTCGTTATCTTCTCGTGAAGTTCGATCCTCCCGAATTTGGCATTTTTATAGCCCGTATACCCGAAGCATGTGACAAGCATCCACTTGAGCAGCGCATCAATGCCCGCGTATCCAGGGTCTGTTTTTTTTAGCGCTTTTGTCTTCAGGCGGAACTTCAGGAGCGGATCGATTACTGACGGGAGGAATCCGTCGATACCGGGATTCTCCATCGTCTCGGGGGAGAGGTTGTAGTTCACGATTATGGAAGGGTAGAATGAGGTGAAGTCGAGCTGGTGAACGTTTTCATATACCGATGGCTCAGGCTGAAATATGAGGCCGCCCCTGTATTCGATGCGGATCTCGTCCGAAGGCCGGATCATCTCGGCGTCACGTTTCCGGTAAGGTATTGCTATGCCTCGCCTGAGTGCCTCAAACTCCTCATATTTCGATACGATGGTTCCCGGCGTGAAGCGCCCGGCAAGGTTGGGAGAGACTCCTGCCAGTCCTGAAGCAAGAAACACTCCCCTAAGCCCCCCTTCGTGGTAGACGAAGCTCTGGGCACTGTCGATTATGATCCTTCCCTCAGGGATCATCGCGGGCGGTTTGTACTCCGTTCTGCCGTAGGAAAAGTAAGATCTGCTCTTGAGCTCCCTGAATTTCCCCGTCCTGCTGAGGCAGTTGAATATTCCTCCATCATCGGCGATTCTGCAGATCCTGTGCATCCACCCGTCGGCATTTTCAAACAGGATAATGTCCGGGTCCGTCTCCGAGACGCTCTCTATCAGCCATTCTGAAAGTTCGGTGTTGTTCCCGGAGCAACTGTATATTCTGCCGCCTGATTTAACGGAAAGTGAGCGCATCTCCTTCTCCCTGTGGGGGGCGGTACCTGCCCGGACGCTCATCAGCGAAAGAGGCATCCCCGGTCCGGGGAAGAAAATGTCTCCGCCTTTATTCAGGCAGAGCCTCAGTTCGTTCTCTGCGATAAACCTCTGTTCCTGGCGAATGTCGACATTGTAGAGGCCGGCGGTATACCTGGTCTGTTTCTCGATATTATCGGCGGTCTCACGGCCTCCGAAGACCTTCCATCCGTTCTTCTCACCGTAGATGGTCTTAAAAGTGCATTCTTCCGCGATGCCACGTTCTTCAAGTTCGGCAACCATGGCGTAATGCAGGTGAGGATCAGGGAGTTCGAGATAGAACTGCGGTGAAAATCTCTTTGTGTGGCACCTGACGCCGTCTTTGTCCCTGACCCAGAGTGAAACGGTATTCCTGCTGTATGCCGCATCGAATATCCAGCCCCCTGTACTGCTGTCAGCCGTCCTGCCAGCTCCCGAGAGTCGTCTGGCCGGAAGAGACCGTCACGTTCTTCTTCCCGGGGCCGGGCCGGGGTGTTCCGGCCTCTCCGATAACAACAACCCTGTCTGCATATCTCTCCATCAGGGATAAGGCCGGGTCAAACCGCCTGTGAAAGAGAACGACTGCGGCCTCCTCCGCAGTCTCCCTGCATTTCATACCCACGGCATCGGCCAGTTCCGTCTCTCCCTCGTAGATTGAAGGGTCGTGCTCGAAGAGCACCAGCGAGTGGCCGGACTCGTCGAGTATATCGAAGACCTGGTAAGGGTTGATCGCACGGCGGACGTGGAATATCCTGCTTACCCTGTCAAGCTTTGGGAGAATCACCGGGTAGTTGCCGCAGAGATAAAGGCAGAGGTTCTTCTCATCCGGGGAGAGGGCTGAAGCTAATGCCGGTAGAAGAAGTTCGTGAGGGGCGGAAATGATGCTGAAAGTCCCCCGTGAAAAAGTGGGGATTCCGTTTCGATCTCTGCTCATTGCAGGATCTTTTCTGAACTTCTCTCTCTATAAGCGGCGTTCGTGTGCAGTGTGAAAGTATGCCTGAGTCTATCTGTGCAAACCCCCGGTTCAAACTATTTAAATCGGAATAATTTGATAATTTTCTTCAATGGATGATGACGGAGTACGGTTTTACGAGGCCCAGTACATGGCGAAGGATCAGCCGCTGATGACTATAGTTGTATGGGCGGTTTCAATACTTTCGTGGGGAATATTTGCCGTTCAGGTGATTCTTGGAATACCTGTCGGAAACAACCCTGCGCCAGACCTCTGGGTATGGCTGATGATGATCGCATTTGGAATAGTCTTCCCGCTGTTCATGTTTAGTCTCCGTCTTGAGATGAGAGTGTCGGGCGGGGGGCTTGAGTACCGCTACTTCCCGGTGCACCTGAAATGGAAGGTAGTACCGCATAAAAATATCAGGAAGGCTAAGGCCGGGGATTACAGCGGACTTAGGGATTTTGGAGGCTGGGGCATCCGCGGGAACAGGCGCGGTCGTGCTTATACGGTTTCAGGGAGATACGGGGTATGGATCACGCTTAAGGATGGGAATGAGCTTCTTTTCGGGTCTAAGAAGGCAGGGGATCTTGAAAAAGCCCTGAATGAAGCAAAGTAGATCTGTCCTGCTGTGGTGCACTCTATAATCTGAAACTCATCGTTTTGGTGCAAAAATCGAAAGGATATCTCATCTTCCGGTGCATGCTTCAACAACCTTAAATATTATATGCAGCTAATGTAATCAGCATGTCATCAAAACGATTTGATGCAGGAGTAGTCGCAACAGATGCGGCAGGTCGCCTTCTTTGGCGCTAAGAATAGCATAGCGAAGAAAATTTCTGTTTTTGACACGACTTTAAGAGACGGGGAACAGACGCCTGGTGTTTCTTTCACTCTCGACCAGAAGATCGATATTGCGAGGACGGTATCAGGAATGGGTGTTTCCGTAATAGAGGCAGGTTTTCCGGCATCTTCGGATTCAGAGTTTGAGACCGTGAAGACGATAAGTTCGCTTGGCCTGGATGCTGATATCTGCGGGCTGGCGCGTTCGACCGTATCCGATGTGGACCGGTGTATCGAATGCGATGTCGATATGGTACATGTATTTATCCCTACATCGGACGTCCAGAGGGAGCACACCATTAAAAAGACCCGCGAAGAAGTCCTGGAGATAACTGCGAGGATCGTTGAATATGCCCGGGGAAACGTGGACAAGGTCCTGTTCTCGGCAATGGACGCGACGAGGACCGACACACCTTACCTGATCGAGGTCTTCAGGGCAGCTGTCGATGCGGGTGCTACGACGATAAACGTGCCTGACACCGTAGGTGTGGCGACTCCGTCGTCGATGAGCGCCCTAATATCAGCAATAAGTGCTGAAGTGAATTGCCCTATCGATATCCACTGTCACAATGACTTTTCAATGGCGGTTGCAAACTCGGTATCGGCAGTCGAGGCCGGGGCGTCGCAGGTGCAGGTTACCGTAAACGGTATCGGGGAGAGGGCCGGAAACGCCGATTTCGCATCCACCGTTATGGCACTTGAGTCAATCCTGGGCTTTGATACGGGGGTAAAGACCGAAAACCTGGTTAAAGTCTCCCGGCTGGTATCAAGGTACTCGGGGATATCCGTTCTGCCTGTCCACCCGGTGGTCGGCGACAATGCCTTTGCTCACGAGAGCGGTATCCATTCACATGGTGTTCTGGCAAATACCAGCACCTTTGAGCCGGGAATCATGACTCCCGAGATGGTCGGCCACAGGAGACGGCTGAAGCTCGGAAAGCATGTGGGCAAGCACGCGGTTCGTCAGATGCTCGAACAGGTTGGAATGACCCCGTCGGAAGAAGAACTGGATGCAATAGTCGCCAAGATAAAGGATATAGCATCCCGCGGCAAAAAGATCGAGGAGAATGATCTCTACGATATTGCCGACACCGTCTGTGGTAAAGGCGTGATGGTGAAGGAAGTGCAGCTGGACGGCTTTGCGGTAATGACCGGGAGCCATGTTATGCCTTCTGCGACCGTCAGGGCGATTGTCGGAGGCGAGGAGAGGATCTCGTGCATGACAGGCGACGGTTCGGTCGATGCCGCGATGAAGGCCCTGCTTAACGTTGTTCCCATGAAGGTCGTGCTCAAAGATTTCAATGTGGCTGCAATATCCGGCGGAAGCGAGGCAATAGGTCATGTGTCTATCGCTGTCGAGGATGAGAACGGCCGTGTGTTTGATGCGGGAGCGTCGAATGCCGACATTGTGATGGCTTCGGTCGAAGCGATGGTCAACGCACTGAATATGGTATACAGATATGACAAAAACGATAACTGAAAAGATATTTTCCCGAAAATGCGGGTGTGATGTATCGGCTGGAGATATGATGGTTGTACCCGTGGATGCTGCAATGATCCACGATATTACCGGGCCTCTTGCAATCGACATGTTTCACAGGATGAAGGGGGAGAAGGTCTTTGACCCGGAGAAGATCATTATGATCTTCGATCATCAGGTCCCTGCCGACTCCATCACCGCGGCCGAGAATCACATCATGATGAGGAAGTTCGCAAAGGAGCAGGGTATCCATAACTATGATGTCAGGGAAGGTATCTGTCATCAGGTCGCTCTTGAGACCGGGAGGATAATGCCCGGAGACATTGTGGTGGGCGTGGATTCGCATACCTGCATGTATGGTGCGGTCGGTGCATTTTCAACAGGCATCGGCTCGACCGATATGGGTTTTGTACTCCGCTTCGGGTCGCTCTATTTCAGGATACCCGAGAGTGTCCGCGTGGAGGCTGAAGGTAACTTTGCCCCCCGTGTCGGCCCGAAGGATCTTATCATGAGGACCATAGGCGATATCGGTGCGGACGGTGCAACATACCGTGCGGCAGAGTTCACCGGCAGGGCTTTTGAGAATATGGAGATCCCCGGCAGGATGACATGCTGCAATATGGCGATCGAGATGGGCGGAAAGGCAGGCATTGTCCCGCCCGACGAAAAAACCCGGAAGTGGCTCTCGCAGTGGGCTGACGTGAAACCTTTCGATCTCAAACCCGATGAGGGTGCGGCATATGCCGGGAAGGTCGAATATGATGTCGCCGATCTCGTGCCTCAGGTGGCCGTTCCGCATAATGTGGACAATGTCGTTGATATCGACGAAGTTGAAGGAACGCACGTGGATCAGGTCTTCATCGGCTCATGCACGAACGGAAGGTTCGAGGACTTTGCCGAAGCTGCAGAGGTGCTTGGCGACCGTAAGTTCTCGGACAGTGTCAGGGTAATTGCAATACCTGCATCGAGAACCGAGTACCTGAAATGCCTGAGAGCCGGAATTATCGAGAAGTTCGTCGAGGCAGGAGCCCTCTTTGAGGCTCCGTGCTGCGGTCCGTGCATGGGCGGTGCATTCGGCCTTATCGGTGTCGAAGAGGTATCGCTATCAACGTCCAACCGCAACTTCCGCGGAAGGCAGGGCAGCACGAAGGGAGAGGTATACCTGTGTTCCCCGGCAACTGCAGCCGCAAGTGCGATCACCGGGGAGATAACCGACCCGAGGGAGGTGTGAATATGAGAATCTGGAAATTCGGAGATGACATAGATACGGACGCAATAATCCCGGGAAGGTTCCTGACGATATACGACCCGAAGGAGCTTGCATCACATGCATTCGAGGGTACGCGTGACGAGTTTTCAAAAGAGGCATCCGAAGGGGATGTTGTAGTCGGGGGACGGAACTTCGGCTGCGGCTCATCGAGAGAGCACGCACCGATTGCCCTTAAGGGTGCGGGTATCGGGATGGTTATTGCAAAGTCTTTTGCGAGGATCTTCTACCGGAATTGTATAAATACGGGCCTTCTGCCGGTGGTCTGCCCCGATGCGGACAAGATCTCGGAAGAAGATATGATTATCCCGCACCTTGATGAGGGATATATCGAAGTTTCCGGTAAGAAATACCTGACAGAGCCTGTCCCGGAGTTTTTATCAGGGATAATTAAGGCCGGCGGACTGGTGGAATATGCAAGAGGTATAGAGGAGGTTGAGACATGTATAAAGTAGCCTCGATAGGCGGAGACGGGATCGGGCCCGAGATCCTTGCGACAGGAATACAGGTTCTTGATGCCGCAGGGGAGAAGTTCGGGTTCGATATAGACTGGACTGATTACGATATAGGAGCGGAGAGATACCTTAAGACCGGTGAACTGGTATCCGAAGACGAACTGAAGGAACTCTCCGGTTTTCCGGCTATTTACTTCGGTGCAATAGGCGATGACAGGGTAAAGCCCGGCATCCTGGAGAAGGGAATACTTCTTGCCCTCAGGTTTTACTTCGACCAGTACGTAAACCTAAGGCCGATCAAACTCCTGAAGGGTGTTGACACACCTCTTGCGAACAAGAACCCTGAAGACATCGATTTCGTTGTCGTCCGCGAGAACACCGAGGACTTCTATGTTGGAATCGGTGGAAGAGCGAAGGCGGGAAAGCAGAGGGACGAGCTCTCAGTTGTCCGTGATCTGTATAATGTAAAGTTCGGAATCGATGTAGAGACCGACGCCGACGAGCTTGCATACCAGATCGGTGTCCTGAGCAGGCAGGGTTCGAAACGCGTGATGGAGTATGCATTCGAGCTTGCACAGTCCCGCGATAAGAAGCTCACATCGGTGGACAAGGCGAATGTCCTGACGGACGTCTACGGCCTGTGGCGCGAGGTATTCGAGGAGACCTCGAAGGGATACCCGGATGTTTCGACCGAATACAACTTTGTCGACGCGGTTACGATGTGGTTCGTCAAGAATCCCGAGTGGTTCGATGTCGTCGTCACCCCGAACATGTTCGGCGATATTATTACAGATCTCGGTGCCATGATCCAGGGCGGACTCGGCCTTGCACCCGGCGGAAACATCAACCCGAAAGGGACCTCGATGTTTGAGCCGATCCACGGATCTGCACCTAAATACAAGGGCAAAAATGTAGCGAACCCGCTTGCGACGATCTGGGCCGGGGCCCTCCTTCTCGATACGCTTGGGGAGAAGGAGGCGGCAGACGCGATCGTTTCATCGATCGAGAATTCGATCACGGACGGCGCCGTGACCCGGGACATGGGAGGATCATTGAGCACCTCTGCTGTCGGGGACTGGATTGCAAAGGATGTTTTGAACGGGTGAATGCCCGATTTATCTCAATTTTTTATAAATTGATTGTATCCTCTTTTTTTGAATTTTAGAATGATGAAATATTTTCTTTTACTTTCACGGCGCTCTACTTTATTTTAAGCATTGATATGACGCGAGAATAAACAATAATATGATCCTCTATGCAGCAGATCCGGAAAAAGAGATATGATTAAAAATCTCGCATGTTATCCTGAATTAAACATAATTATTCCTGAAAAATCAAAGTTACTTTATCGCGTACAAATTGATCAATATAAGGGAAAAATCCCTTCTGACAGGTATGATGATGTAGCTGAATTTCCTCTTGGAGGGGTGCTACTTTATTCTGAACAAATTCGTGAATTTAAGGAGAAACTTGAACGTCTGGAAGGCTGGTTGAATGAATATCCTGAATATGCAACTCCTGAATTTGGGGTGAAACTTCTGGATCGTTTCTTTAACTTTTTTTCCGAGATTGAGGTTTATGATGCATTAAAGCAGGCCGGTTGTTCTCCCGAAAGGGATGTTTCATTGGTAGACAATAAGAAAAATCTTGATTTTAGGATTTGTCCTTATGGTAGGGATATCCTTATTGAGGTCACTACACCCAGAATGGATCTGGAGACTGAACTAATGTTTGGTGAAGAACCTAATCCGGCTGGTTTTTTAGATCCTAATAGAGGTCTTGAGCGGAAAGGAAATAACGGGCCTTCAAGAGAAGAAGTTGTTGTTGTAAATAAAATTGAAAATCAAATTCGGGATGTGATAAAGGATAGTAATTGCCCTGTAATTCTGGTTCTCAATAATGCTTATGCACGATTTCAAATAACCGGAAATTATTGCGATTATTCTGGAAGTTTATCGGGAATTATTTATTACGATAAAGGTACATCGGAATTCCGTCCTATGCCAGGTTGTTGTCTATCAAATAAAGAAAGAGAGTTTTTCTCAAAGTTAATGGGTCCGAGTTGGGCAGAAAGATTCACAGGGAAATTTTGAAGTTCTGTTGCATTCACAGATAATTAAATAATTAATCCTATTTTGCATCAGAATCTTATTCAATAACTTCTCATTGGACAATAACGGGGGAGAGCATATCACTTCAATTTTTTCTCAACAAACCCAAGAAAATCCAGTGCAAATTCAATTGAAAAAGATGCCTCTTCCTCTCCTGTCAGGGATCCGCCGTATTGGATATTGTGTCTTGAGAGCCTTAGTTTGTCGAAGGTCCTCAGGTACGAGAGTAATTCTCTGTCCGAAGATATTTCTTTTAGTGCCGTGATCAGGCAGGCATGGCTTCTTTCGGTATATCCCATGCTGAAAAGAATCGACCTTGCACTGTGAAAGGCACTATTGTATGTGGCAATCTCGGTCATCTCCAGTTCGCCGATATCGAAATTCTTTCTCGCCGCATTCAGGAATCGTTCAGCAGACTCAAGAGAAGAGTGAACTCTGGTTTTTGCAGAATCATCCCTTCTGATCAATCCTTTTGCAATGCATTCTTTGAATTTCACAATTCAGCCCCCGATAGCAGGATGTGATTTTCGATTACGTTCATGATGAAAGGATCGTTTTCTTTTTTCATCTTCTCAAATTTGTGCCAGGGGATAACGGTTAACTGGATCTCTCTCCCGATATTTTCCTGAATTTCCAGAACCTTGTCCCTGTCAACCTGATCATCTTCACCTATTATCAGTATATCAAGATCACTTGCTCCGGTGAATGTTCCTGTCATCGCACTTCCGTATAATGCGATCGAAACCGCTTCCCTTGCGATATCGCAAATGCTATACTCATTGAGTATAAGAAGAATCGCACATTTTTTAAGCTCGATGACTATAGGATTTTCATTGTTAAGAGCGAGCAGGTGTGCGGTCCCGGCTTTTTCTATCGTAACCAGCCCGACATCTGAAAAAAGATTTGAATATCGCATTACAGTAGAGGGAGAGGCTGCAAGCTCTCTCGCAAGTTTATTTATGCTGGTTCTGGCGTTCGGGTTCATCAGAAGCCAACCGAGAATTTTATTCCCCGCGAATTTATTAAATTCAGGTATCATTCAATACATTGAATTACCATTCAATGTATAAAATGATTATTCAATGTATAGAACAATTATTGAATCCGTTGAATTATATGGGAAAATTGAATTTAGATCTTCAATTGGGATTCAATCGTCTGATTCCCCTCTCTATCCGGAAATCGCCAATCCTGATCATTCCGGTTTGTAAGTAACTGGCTCTCCCCATATTGTTTTTATCCGGTTATGGTAATTTTCCCGGAACTATAACCATAAATACCTGTACCTGATAATAAAGCGTATGTCTCAGGAATACTCCGGCCTACGTGAAGAGAAGAACAAAATCCGCGATATTATGAGAAACAGGCGTGATTCGCTTACTCCTGAGGAGAAAAAAGCAAAAGGCGAAGCCATCTCCAGGCACTTTTTCACACTCGTTAATCCGGGCCAGACAGTTATGGGTTTTTCATCAAAGGATATTGAAGTTAATACTGCTCCTATCCTGCAGAGGCTTCTTGATGAGGGATATGATCTGGTTGTTCCTATCATTGTAAAGGAGGATTACAGCCTCAGACTTTCGTATCTGAGGGATCTTTCACATCTGGTTCCCAGTACATTCAATGTTCCCGAACCTATTGGAAACGAGATCCCCGTTCCTGAAGGTGCGGTGGATGTTGTAATGCTGCCGATGCTCGGTTTTGACAGGCGTGGCGGAAGAATCGGATATGGTTCGGGCTACTATGACAGGTTCCTTGAGAAAAATCCTGATGTGATTAAAATTGCACTTGCATTTGCCTGCCAGGAGACAGATGAGCTGCCGCTTGAGGAGAATGATGTCTTAATGGATTATATCGTGACTGAAGACGGTGTAATCAAAAGCGGAAAAAAGGGGTGATACCATGCAGATAAACGGCACTGAAATTGTCGATACATATGCAGAGGCGTTTCCGATCTGGCTCTCAAGAGTAATAATAACAGCCGATACATATGAACTTGCAATGGTTGCAGCGACTGAGGCCACCGGCTTTGCAACCTCAACTATTATGTGCCCGTGCGAGGCGGGAATTGAGAGGCATTACTCCCCGGAAGAGACACCGGACAAACGTCCCGGAGTATCGATATTTATCTGCACTGCCAGAAAGAGCATGAAGGAAAATGTCTCTGCAAGAATATCCCAGTGTGTTCTGACAGCTGCAACCGCATCTGCATTTGACGGATTTCCGGATGCGGGAACAAGATACCACATTAAGATGCACTACTTCGGTGATTCATACGAGAGCCGCTGCATAGTGGGAGGCAGAAAATGCTGGAAGATCCCGATAATGGAAGGAGATTATATCGGAGAGGAGTCTTTCGGTGCAGTCAAAGGAATTGCAGGCGGAAATTTTCTTATCATGGGTAAGGATAAGCAGTCTGCACTCTCAGCTGCACAGGCGGCAATTGAGGCAATCAAAAACCGGGAGGGGATTATAACAGGATTTCCGGGCGGTATTGTTGCAAGCGGGTCAAAGGTTGCAAGCAGGAATTACAGGTTCCCTATGTCTGCAAGCACAAACCACAGGTTCTGCCCGACACTAAAAGGTAAGATCGAAGATTCCCTCGTCCCCGACGGCGTGAATTCAATCTATGAGATTGTCATAAACGGAACCGACACGGGAGTTATTGAAGCTGCCATGCGGGACGGAATACTTGCCGCGACAAAAAAAGAGGGTATCCTGTATATCGATGCCGGAAATTACGACGGGAAACTCGGTACAAATAATTTTTATCTTCATGAAATCCTTAAAAACGTTTATGGAACATAGGTTTCATGGACTGTTTTATGTAAATCACAACGTGATTTTCAAGTAAATTCAATATAATTTTATTGGAGTTCCTGTATGACCGATCATTCAGTCGCTTTTTTCTCAGAGGATCTCTACAAAACCGGGAAAATAGAATTAGAATTTAATCTGGTTTTCTGCCTGCCTTTTGGTCTTCAGGAAATCAGTTGTTCATGTCATTCAGGCCGCTCGAGGATCCCGTAGCCGTTTTCAAACTCGCGTTCGGCCTCCCCGAGGAACTGGTCAACCCTCTGCCGCCTTTCTGCCCATTCGTTCTCTGCAGCCTGTTCGATCATCTCGATCTCGACCGCCGCCTGGCTCTTGAAGCTCTCGAGCTTCTCGAACCATTCCTCAAGTTCTCTGCATCTTTCGCCCGAGCAGACCGTCATCCTCTTCCTTATGTCCTTCTCCATCCCTCTGAGATCTTTCATCCTTATCTTTGCCTGATCGACGAACTGTCTCTGTGCAGGGGTCAATTTTCTTGGTTCAGCAACTGCCATCGTCTCTGCCTCCTGTATTGCGTTGGCGGGGAATTGTGCATAATGATATATATAATTATTTCCGGGAAGTATGACTGCCAGTGTAACCGGCCGGATGTGTTTACCTTTTTTTCAGGTCCTGGATGTCGCGTGCCGTTTTGCCGATTTTCTTCCATTTTTTGCGTTCAAGTCTTTTAAGTCCGATCTCTGATTTTTCCTGCTGGAATTCAAGCTCCCTTGAAAGCCTGTGATAATTATCGAGACGTTCCTTTGGGAGAACTCCTTCTTCAACCGCCCGGCGGACTGCACAGCCCGGTTCATTTTCGTGCCTGCAGTCCGAAAACCTGCAACCGGTGGCAAGTTCGAGGATCTCGGGAAAGGTCTCGTTTATACCTGTGCCCGAGGTTCCGACCCCTACTTCCCTCAGGCCGGGATTGTCGATTACGAGCGCCCCGTTTTCGAGAATAAACAACTGGCGAACTGTTGTTGTGTGGCGCCCTTTTCCGTCGTATTCCCTCACGCACGCGGCGGACTGGACTGCACTATCCAGGAGTGCATTAATAAGCGTGGATTTGCCTACACCCGAAGATCCGATTAGGGTTGAGGTAGTGCCGGGAGAAAGCCAGGGGTCGAGTTGTGACAGTCCCGAGTGCATTAGGGCGCTTATTGCAATAACCGGCACCCCGGACGCAGCCTTTGACAGCGATTCGACAGAAGGAGAGATATCACCTTCGAGATCGGCCTTGTTGATAATAATGACGGGTTTTGCACCGGATGCATGGGCGATGGCAAGATATCTCTCTATTCTCCTGGGATTTAACTCAGGGCCGGCAGCGGTTACGATGAAGACTGTATCTATATTTGATGCTATCACCTGTTCTTTTCCGTCTTTTCCCGGCACACCGCGGGTGAAAACGGACTTCCTGGGCAGAATGTCCACTATCGTATATGTTCCGGGCCCGGGGAGAAGAACGACAAAATCTCCTGTTGCAGGTATCCGCCCGATACGATGGAGCGCTCCGGAGAGACCCGCCCGGATCTGTCCTGACGCAGTTATCACGTCAAATACGGTCCTCTGTCGGCTCGAGACTCTCCCCGGAATGTAGGAGTCGCCGTATCTCTCAAACGCCGAATCAAAAGATTCGTCCCATCCCAGGTCTTTAATATTGTATTGCGGCATCGGTCTTTCTCCAGGTAAACCGGGATTAATCAGTCCTGATTGTATTATGAATATTTGCATCAATTGCATAAATAGCTGCAATATGGCTGAAATCCATATTGGTCCCAAATAATCCCGGCAATTACTGCAGGCTACCCTCTAATAAGTACTGAAAACAATCTCTATATAGTGAGTCCATGAACCCGGAAAGAGCCCCTGCCCCGCCTTTTGATATATTCAACGTATATTTTGAGAGCATCTACGACCCGACGATGCACATATGCTTCCTGTTAGACGGGCGGCTCGACGAGGGGAGATTCAAATCCGCATTCCTCCTGGCACTTGAGTCCGACCCGTATCTCTCGTCCCGCTTTGTTGAGGACGGGGGAAGGGCATACTGGGAAAGAATCCCGAAAGAGAGGCTGACATCCGCCTTCAGATTTAATATTCCCGGTAAAGGAGAACCTGTTCCCCCGCATGTTCCTCCCGGATCCGTGGATGTGCATTCAGGGCCGGCTGCGGCATCGGAGATATTCAGAACCGGTGATGAGGGAGATATTGTGACCATAAGCGTCCATCACGGGTGCTGTGATGCCCGGGGACTTTTGGATCTTTCATCGTATGTCTTCTCTATATACCAAAAGCTTGAGGAAGATGCCGGCTATATCCCGGAGTTTAAGGGATGGTACGACCGGGATGCAAAGAAGATCCTCGAATGTTTTTCGGATAAGGAGATCGAAGATGCAGCCGGTGCTGACGGGAGGATCGTCGACAGGTGGGCGTTCCCATTCGAATACCGTGGCCGCGGCAATCCACGTTATGGGTTTAGGGTTTTTCCGCAGGAAAGGCTGGCTGCGATAAAGGAGTCCGGCAGGAGATTTGGCGCTACCGTAAACGATCTCCTGATAGCGGCTTTTATACTTGCGCTGGCAGAGATAAGAGATGAGCCTTCCGACGGGGACAACCCCCGGGGCGTTCTTACTTCAGCCGATATGAGGCGCCACCTGCCGGGCTGTTCCGAATATTCTGTTGAGAATCTTTCGGTTGCATATATGGTTGAGATAATTCCTGGTGCCGCGAGCAGGATGGAAGAGGCTGTTTCAAAGGTTGCAGGGATAACCGCGGAGAAGAAATCAGGTGAATTCGGTCTCTTCGATATTAAATTCTACGAAAGCCTCAATGATAAGGGCCTGGATGCGATCAGGGATTTTTTCCACGAGATACATTCGGGATACGATACCACCTCGCTAAAGAACCCCGTATTTTCAAACATAGGGATAATCGATGACCGGAGATATGATCCCGGGAAAGGTAAAGACGGATGTCTTCTTAATGTGGAGTCTGCGATGTTTCTTCCCGTCATCTGCAGGCCGCTTGGATTTCTCATGACCGCATCGACCTGGAAGGGATCGCTTAGCATCCAGTGCGGGTACGAGGACGGTCCTTATTCCACTAAGACTATCGAAAGGTTCCTCGATCATATCGACAGGCTTTTTCCCTGAGATCAATCTGTAATTATATCATTTCTTAAGACAAGATTTATCCGGATGTGTAAAAGCGAGAGAGTAAGTCTCCTGATCGAAGGTTTATACGGGCCGGATAAGGGCGAGAGGGCGAAATGCATGGAAGAGCTTGTCAGGTGCAAAAAGACTGCCGTAATCCCGCTGATAAATATTCTTGACGACGAATCCTGGGTCATAAGGTACAGGGCGGCGGAGGCTCTGGGCCTTATCGGTGACGAACGGGCACTTACGGCGCTCACCGGATCGCTAGATGATGAAAAGGATCACGTTCGCTATATGGCAGCAAAAGGTCTCGGAATGTTTGGCAAAAAGGAGTCTTCGTTCTCTCTTCTGCCGCTGCTCAGGGACGAGAATGAATATGTCAGGAAGATTGCCGCAGTATCCCTGGGAAAGCTCGGGGCTTTTGGCAGTGTAAAAACGGCTCTAATAAAGGCCTCCGAGACTGAAAAGGATCCGGCTGCTCTTGAAGCCATGAAAGCGGCTATTGCAGTAATGGAGTAAACCGGGGGGAAGATTTTTTCAGAGGTTTCGGTAATTTTAGTTCTTTTGCTCTTTTAGAGAGTAAATTAAATTTCTTTTAGACCGTAGATTATATTATTCTCTTTTCAGAAGTTTCTTTAGCGGCTCCATCCCGTCAAAGGCCGTTGAATCGAGTGTAATCGGAGTCACAGAAACCTTTCCGTTTGCTACAGCATTGACATCAGTCCCTTCTTCCGCTTCCTCATACAAGGGTCCGTTGATCCAGTAGTAGGGTTTTCCACGCGGGTCGAGCCGTTTTTCAACCCCTGTCTCAAAGAGCTTTTCCGCAAGCCTTGTAATCTCGATACCTGCGGTGACCTTCTTTGGAACATTTACATTGATCAGGTGGGTTTTATCAGGAAATCCCTTATCAAAGATATTTCCACAGATATCTCTTACTATATCCTTCGACTCGTCGAAGCTGTGGCCGAAGTAGGACGGGTCGTCGAATTTATCAGCCTGGTCTTCAACCTGAAGGGAGAAAGCTACTGCCGGATAATTGTGGTTTGCGGCTTCGAGAGCAGCACCTACGGTTCCGGATGTCATAATCGATTCGAAAGAAAGATTCTCTCCTATGTTTATACCTGATACGACAAGGTCCGGCTTTATCCCGAGCGCATATATGCCTATTATCACCGAATCCGTCGGTTTTCCACCTATAGAGTAGGCCTGTACCCCGTTGATGTGAATTTTTGTCGCCCTGATCGGCTCGAAGATGGATATAGACCGGCCGACGGCGCTCTGCTGTGTTGAAGGGGCAACTACAGAAACGTCAGCGATGGGGGATAGAGCTTCATATGCCGCCCACAGGCCTGCGGAGGTTACGCCGTCATCATTTGTAAGCAGGACTTTAGGTTTCATTTTCATTTAATTAGGCTGTGTTCACATAAAAGGGGATTGATAGTTTATAAAAAACAGGTCTTAAAAACATAATTTGGGAAATATTATATGGAAACCGGATAAACACTTTTTAATTCCGGAGTATTGTTCATGTCAAAATCAAATAAAAAATATTTATTCGCATTAATCATTTTTTTATTCTTTATTGTGATCCCGTGCATATCTGCTGCCGAAACGATTCAATATCTGCAGTCAGGTCAGAATATGTCTCAAAACAGGCTGGTACTGAGCGATTTTAAGATAACGTCCGAGAGGGCGGAGATCTGTGCCGGGGACACCCTTGAATTATCTTATATCCTGACTTCAGAGGCACTATATCCTATGCTCATAAGCATGCCGGATGGCCTGTATTTCTCCGCAATTGATCCAGACGGGGAGGATCTAAAGGTCGGAGGAGCATATATGGGGGAGTTCCTGTCCTCCGGGGAGTCGATCGTCGTCAGGACGAGAATGGTTGTCGATAAAACCGGGAAGTGGACGATCTGGCCATCGTACAATATCCAGAATAACAATGGCATTGTCCAGTATAATCCTAAACAATGGCAGGCCGCTGAAATATTTATAGACGAAAAATATGTTCCCCTTCCCGATCTGGTAATTGTCGAGGCAGGTATTGCCGGCAGCGGACAGAACGGTGATGAAAAGAGATTCTACTATATCGTCGAAAACACCGGACCTGTAGCAGCGAAAGCTACGGCGAGCGGGATTTTTATAAACGAGATCGACACCGGGCTTGAAAATCCGGTCGGAATGCTTCCTCCCGGGGAATCGCAGAAGGCGTTTTTTACCCTTGATGAGATCTCCAGGGGGGATAAAGTAACGATCGTTCTTGATGCTGAAAACCTGGAAGAAGAGCTGGATGAAGAGAACAACGACTGGTCCTTTGTTTTCAATATAAAGAATGACGTCTCAAAGGCATATGTTACTGATCTTTCTTTAGAAGAGAAAGAAACCTATGATCAACCCTCCAGTATCATCTACTATCCCTCAGCACCTGCAGTCTGCTGTGACTATACCCTGCAGTTCATAATTCTCGGTTTACTCTCTGTCGTGACCAGCGCATTTTCTTTCGCACTCGGTTATTATTACTGTCATTCAAAGGAATGCGAGAATGAACTCGGGTGGATGTATGCAAAACTGAAACGGATGGATGAAGAGAAGAACGGAATCAGGCATGTAAGAAATTATGGCAGCAAAACCGAAAGAGAGGTTCGCCTTAAGGAAGATATTCCCGGGGCCAAAGAGCTTTTAAAGGGAAATTCCGTGAAGAAGGAATCCGGCGAAGAACCTAACGCAGAGAGCATCCCGGAAGAAGATAAAGATAAAGAATCCTCCGGACAAAAACCCTCAGGATCAGAGCCGGCCGCCCCCGCAGCAGGGGAGAGTGAAGGCGAAGAGACGCCTGCCGGTGCCGGGGACGAGAGAGAAGAGGAAAAAAAAGAGGAAATAAAGGATAAAGAGGAGACAAAAGAGGAAAAACCTCCTGCCTCGGGTGATGAGAAGCAGGAGAAGGACCCTGACAAAAAACAATAGTTCTCCTGAAATTTTACCTGATTTTTCTTTTTTTGTCGAAGACGGTGTCCGTCATCGTACCCCCGGTACTAAAAATTAATCTGATTATGACTGCAATCTAACTCCAGAAGTATCATGAAAAAAAATCCCGGTTTAAGATCCGTTACTGCACTGACCCTTTTGATTGTTGTTGTTCTGCTGATCCTTTCAGCATTCGTCCAGAATTCAGTTTTCAATGATTATCGGGCAGGAGGCGGGGATAATCCTGGTTATTCTGGCGAACTGAGAGTCCTGACAACTCCGGACATTCACAGCCATTTATTCCCCATGAGCGGCAATGACAAGGGAACCCGGATCGGGCGTATCGGTGCACTCGCCGACACTCTGGGGGAAGAGAATGAAGATACGGTATATCTCTTTGCAGGCGATCTCGGGGAAGGGGGATTTTATCACATGTACTCGGGTGTTCCCGAGGCTGAGGCTTATTATATGGCCGGAATCGATGCCGCCGTGCTGGGAAATCATGCTTTTGACTTCGGGGATTCGCTTCTTAAGATCTGGGTTACGAATGCATCATTTCCAATATTGTGTGCAAATATCGATTTCATCGATCCTGAGCTGAATGAAACGGTAAAGGATTATGTAATTCTTGATGCAGGCGATGCAAAGGCAGGTGTTTTTGGGATTATTACACCTGAACTCGCAAAGTTTGTTAAAATTCCCGATGGCGTCGTCCTTTATGAGAACACAACCGCGATCGCCGAATCCATGGTTGGCCGGCTTGAGAAACAGGGCGTAAGCGTGATAATCGCCCTCACCCACCAGTATGAAGATGAGGATATCCGTCTGGCAGAATCCGTTTCCGGAATCGATCTCATAATCGGTGGCCACGATCATCTCGTCTGGAACAGGACGGTGACGGCCCCTGACGGCGGCAGGACGCTGATTGTCCATGCTGGCAAGTACGGTGAGGAGACAGATTGCGTCGATCTTACATTTAGGGACGGGGAGGTGGCGGAGTTCTCTATAGAGCAGTATAAGATAACAGGGGATATGCCGGACGAAAGCCGAATTACATCGTTTATATTGCCGTATTACGAGAATTACACTGCAAGCCTCTCTGAGCCTATTGGAAAAACCCTCGTCCCGCTTGATGCCACTTATGAGAATATCAGGTTCGGTGAGACGAATCTCGGGAACTATGTGGCTGATACGATCCGGGAGAATGTGCCGGGTGTTGATATTGCACTTATAAATTCGGGTTCTATACGCGGGGACTGCACGATTCCTGCAGGGGAGATTTCATATCTTACGCTTGAGACCCTCCTGCCTTTCGAGAACATTGTCGTGACAGTTCAGATGACCGGGCAGGAGGTTAAGGATACTCTTGAACGCTCGGCATCCTCTATTGTTGTTCCGGGTGACGGGTATACAAGCGAAGAGAGGCTTGCACCCGGAGGATTTCTGCAGGTATCTGGTGTGAGGTTTGAGATCAATACGGGCGGAGAATCATTTAAAGGTAATTTTGATACCGGCGCTGTGATCTCTGAAGGAAACAGGATTCGGAATCTTTCGGTTGTAACAGAGAAAGGGATTGTCCCGGTAGACCCCGATGCTGTCTATACTGTTGCAGTAAATAACTATCTGGCCGGAGGAGGAGACGGCTACACGAATATTGAGGTGATTCCGGACGACAAAAAATGGAATACTGAGATTAATGTAATCAATCTTCTTGCCAGCGATATTCAGGAGAATTCCCCGATCTCTCCTGAGA
>CAYXKC010000019.1:0-23152 GCA_964465295.1 uncultured Methanomicrobiaceae archaeon
CAAGCAAGTATTCTCATTCCTTTAAAATTAGAACACGAAATTACAGCATTTATATAGCGGATTTCATAATATACCCGGGGGAAATCAGGAAAGATCTTGACTTTTTCCGCCCGGTACCTGATCAGATGAATAACAACCCGACATGGCTGCTGCTGGACCAGCCCTGCTGCAAAATGTATGAAAACGGCAGTTATTACGTTACCGGCACAACCAGTCTCTCCATAGGAGAGACGATTCCTTATACATTGGATCTTCATTATGGTGAAGAACAGGAGATAGAGACTGTCCCCGAATACGGTTACGTAGTTTCCGCGATCGATGATGAAAAAAATAAATTCATTATAAACTTCGATTCATCTATCGGAAACCCGAAAAGTTATTTTCTTACGGTCTGGAATCCATATTACAACGAATCGTTCAATAATTTCCTGTCGGCATCGGTGGATATAAGCAGGGAAGACGCCAGGTATAATCCAAAGCCCGATCCGCCTAAAACCGCCATGCCCACGAAGGCGTCCCTGCCGTTTATCCTGCCGTTGACGGCAATTGTTTTTCTCATTTTTCTTATGAAAAACAGGAAATGATTATAGCTGCCCAACTATTCAAATCCCCGGACAGATATGAATGCAAACATTTCGGGTAATTCACCCGTTTATTTAAAACAAAAAAAAGAGATTATTTACCGTTTCCCCAGAACTCGTGAATGTTGCAGTACTCAAACGCCTTAACATTCACATTCGATACCGGGAATTCGGCAACGGGTTCATCTCCGGGCTTTAAGCACTTTACCATGAACATATCGCCGTCGAGGATGGCAATCCATTCGATATGGTGCTCATCCGTCATCGGGTGGATCGTCGATCCCACGGTGACTTTGATTCCGGCACCTGATTTCTCGACTATAGGCACGTGCTTTTCATTCTTAAAATCCGCGGTCCGGACATCCAGGAGACGCATCTCCTCGTCGCAGCATACCGATTTGCCCTCGCCGTAGCTTGTGAGCATCACGACCTTTCCGCATTTGTCGCATTTGTATAATACTGGATCTTTTGTCATATCAATTCCTCCTGATTAAACGAGATTCTCGCTCTCATGCTTCTTTAAGATTTCGTCCGCAAGGTTTTCAAGGGAATTAAACGCTTCCTCGGATGGAAGGCCCTTTATGTAAACCGGCTCAAGGAGTTCGACATCCAGTTTGTCCATCATGCCGACAAGATCCTTGACAGTCTTTCCTCCCCACCCGTATGAACCGATAACCCCTGCAAACTTCGCCTTGGGCTTTATGATGTTGGCGATGAACGCGATATTTGCAACCTTCGGATGCGGTCCGGTCAGAACAGTAGGTGTCGCAAAGATTACTGTTGCCGCATCCAGGAGATCTGCTGCAAGAGTGCCTGAATCGGCCCTGCCGAGATCATACGGGCGGACCTTGATCCCGCGACGGATAAGTGCATCTGTCAGGTGGCGGACCATCTTTACAGTGCTCCCGTGCATCGAGACATAGGGTATGACGACGAAATTTTTGACTTCATCAGAGCTCCAGTCCCTGTAAAGATCATATATATACCCGGGGTCGTCATAGCACGGACCGTGGCTCGGGGCGATGATATCCACATCATAGCCTTCAAGACGATCGAGGTATTCGGCCACCTTCTTCCTGAAAGGCATCATTATCTCTGCAAAATAGCGTTTTGCAAGGATGTGATGGCGGCACTTCTCCCTCACATAGAGATCACTTGTTGCATAATGAGCACCGAAGAGATCGCAGGAGAAAAGGACCTTATCCTCCTTCACATATGTCATCATCGTATCCGGCCAGTGCACCCAGGGAGTGATCATGAACTCGAGAGTCTTATCCCCAAGCGATATCGTCTCTTTGTCTCCTACAACCTGTATCCTGAATTTCGGGATATGATGAAGCACTTCGAGGAGGTCCGCACCTCTCTCTGATGCGATGATCTTCACATTCGGAAACAGCTCTAAAAATACCGTCAGTGCAGCCGAGTGATCCTGCTCCGTATGATTGACTATTATGTAATCTATTGCGTTTACGCCTGAACGGGCGAGGTTGGTTATGAACTCCTCGTCAAAACCAACATCTACAGTGTCGATCAATGCGGTCTTCTCACTGCCCTTAACAAGGTAGGAACTGTATGTCGTCCCCTCGGGAAGGGGGATCAATTCATCAAAGACCGGGCGATCCCAGTCGATAACGCCTACCGAAAAAATCCCGTTCTTTATCTCTCTTGCAGCCATACTAATTCACTTCTTTAAATTCCGGTTTTGATGCTCCGCATATAGGGCATCTCCAGTCTGAAGGGACATCTGAAAACTCAGTCCCGGGTTCAACACCCGCATCCCCTTTCTTAGGATCGTAAACATGCCCGCAGATGGAACATTTCATCCTGCCGCTGCCCATATCCCTCAGATCTCCATCTCAACAAATTTGTCCTTTTTTGCGCCGCACCTGGGGCAAACCCAGGTATCGGGAAGATTCTCAAACGCCGTCCCCTTGGAGATTCCCGAACCGGGATCGCCCGACTCGGGATTATATACATATCCGCACTTTTTGCATTTCCATACTTTCATTACAATAACCTCCTGTAAAAGCGGCCTGTTTAAGACCGTAATCAGGTTAATTATCAGGATAGAATAAATAACTTTTTGAAAAAAAAACTAATCATGCTTAATATCAGGATCATAGCAGTCGATCTCGGCGAGTATGTCACGGGGATCGTCCATGACCTTAACCAGTGACATAATCCTGTCGAAAGTATTTATCCCGATAAAGTGTTCCGCCATTATCCGGCCCCCGGGCGAGAGAATGATTTTTCCCCCCTTTACCTCGATAAACTTTCTCTCTTTAAGAACCGGCAGTATATCGATCATCTCTCCAACCATCGATCTGCAGATACGTTCGAGATTTGCGGGATCGCCCCTGCAAACGACGGCATTTGCAAGAAGCTCTTCTGAAGATTCCTCGTCGTCATAAACAGGTGAGACCTCCTCCATTTCGCCTTTAAGCAGGTTGATTGCCACCTCCTCTTCGGTCAGTTTCGACTCCCGCGAATAGGTGGCTCCTGGTTCGGCAAGGACCACCACTTTACCCATATCATGGAAATCGGGCCTTCCGGCACGGCCCATCATCTGGGAGAACTCCTGGACGGTGAGCCACTTGATGCCCATCGCAAGAGAATCGAATATCACCTGTGATGCAGGAAAATCCACACCAGCCGCCAGTGCAGCCGTAGTGACTACAGCGGCAATCTCCCCTTTTTCAAATTTTACCTCGACCTCACGCCTCTCCTTTGCGGTAAGACCCGCATGATAGGGAGCTGCCTTTCCGCCGATTGCATCTGCAATATCATGGCACCTTGAACGGGAAAACGTGAATACAATCGTCTGCCCGCTGTACCCCTTCGAAGACTTTGTCTTGAACTCGGTCGAGACCATTCTTTTTATAAGCCCGACCTTCTCCCCCCTGTTGACAAAGATCAAATGCCGCTCAAGAGGGACCGGCCTCTCCATATACTCGACAAGCTGCGCATTGAGCTTGTCGGCAAGAAGGTGGGGAAAACCGATGGTTGCACTAAGATAGAGGAACTGGGCCTGGGGGGCCACGAACTTCAGCCTTGAAATCAGCCCGTCGAGCCTGTGCCCTCTCTCAGGCTCTTCGAGGTTCTGGACCTCATCTATCACAACGGTCCCGATCTTCCCGGGATCCTTTCCGCACCTGAGCATATAGTCAACCCCCTCGTAGGTGCCGACGATAACAGCCGCATTCATACTGCGGTTTGCATTCACACGCGTCTCTGGGATGTTGAGCCTTGATACCCCGGTCTTGAGCGAGACATCGAGAAAACTGTACCTTTGCGTAAACCGGGAATACTTCTGGTTTGCAAGGGCGACGAGCGGAACCAGGTAGAGGGTCTTTCCCCTGTTCTCAAGATGATTCTTTACCCCGGCCATCTCGCCGATGAATGTCTTTCCGCTCGCAGTCGCTGCGACAATGAGCTGGTCCTTTCTTTCCAGAAGCCCGGCATCCACCGAGAGCTGCTGGACCGGCATCAGTTGTTTTACACCACAGTGCTTTTTGAACAGGTCCGGGAGAGGCAGGTCCTTTATCGCCGATGTCTTTTTGATCGCGTGGGCATCGAGCCTGTCAAAGAGAGTCTTCGACATATCGAGGCGATCGGGCTGGACCATTCCAAGGACCCTGTTTAAATCCATATATAATTCAAGCAGTTTTTCAAGATGAGCCGATGACAGTGCCCCGGTCCCCCCGAGATAGCCAAGCTCTCTCCGGAGCTCCTTTTTCGCACATTCCAGGCATATCTTCTCCTTACCGTAGGCAACAGAATTTTTCTTCTTAAGCGGTGTAATCCTGTCTTCGATAAGGCAGGTACGGCAGGCGTTCAGGTACTTGAACTGGATCTGGAGATCGGAGAGAAAAGATTCAAAACCCTTATCAGGAGAAGTGAGGTATATCGTCGACCTCCTCAGTGCAGAGATCAGCTCTTTGGAAGGTATGTTTTTGTACTGCCGCTTTTCCACCGGCTTGTACTTGTAGTTTTTGGGCCTGAACCCTTTCCCGGTTTTAACGATCTCGACGATGCCTGAACCTGCAACCAGGTTACGGTCGTAAAAATAGATTTTATAAGACCCTCTCTGCGGATTAACAACAAGCCTCATGAGGATACGAAATCATGCAGTTTATAGGTCAGTTCTGAACTCTCTATTCTCTTCAGGAAATCTGTAAACTCTTCATCAACGATGACAATCGAGCATTCAAGCCCGTGGAAGGCAGCGTCGATCACGGCATCGGGGGCACCGAAGAATGCATCCGCCTCAAAACCTGCATTTATTATAGAGACATAAGACTCGATTCCAACCGCACCGATAAAACCGGATCTCCCAAGTACCTCTTTAAGGCCGTCATATGCAACGGATCTGGACCCCCCCCTCTGGATACGGGGGATCTTGCATATATGAATCATCCCTTTTTCCAGATCGATTATACCTTTCACATCCGTTACGCCGACATCAGAGCCTTTTAACGCGTCATTCTCTGCAAAACCCATGGCGGGCTGTTCTGAATGTGATGCATAGATAAACCCGTCTTTCATAAATATGCCGACCCGATCCCCCTTTTTGATCTCGCAGTCGGCAATTACCGTCCATACAGAGACCTGCTTTACGATATCCCTTGTTACATGCTTTGCGTAGGACTGCAGGGCCTCTGCATTGGTAATGACCCAGTCTACACCTTTGTATGTAATCTTATAGCTGCCTCTTCCCTGTGAACTAACCATATCGTCATCCACAAGCTCCCGTATATAATCGGAAACTGCCTGGGGAGTTATCCCGAGCTTCGCCGCAATCTCCTGCTGCCTTACAGAAGGCTGGTTTTCGGCGATGTCAACAAGTATCTGGAATTTGGTTGACTCTCTTTTACTTCTTAAAATAATATATAACGGGTCATTCTCCTGGATTTTCAATAAATACCAACCCCTGTCCCTTTACATCAAGGTGAGGAAGACGTTTTGCCAGGCCTTTAATGAATACCGGACTGACATTATGGCATCTCGCCAGATCATTCAATGACTGTTTTCCATCCTTTACATCTTTTTCAATAACATCGACGATGTCCCTTAATTTCTCATCGGTCGATACAGAGGCGTGGATTAGATCCCCGAGATCCTCCATCGTGCACTGGAAGTTGGCCCGGAACCGGCTGTATGTAGTCTTATATTCTTTTTGCGGTTTTTCACCGGGCTTGGGCATCCGCCATTGCTCTTCTATAAGGTTTCCTTTTTTCAGCAGTGCAAGACAATCATTCACCATTTCCGGATCGATATCCTCAGAAAGCTCCTGTTCCGTCATCCAGTTTTTACTGAGCCTGTCGTATATTTTCTTATACTCAATATTGTTGAACGTAATCAGAAGAGGAACAAGTTCGATAGGATCGTTTACTATTCTTATGTGCCCTGTCAAAGCTAAAACCCATTTAATTATTAGTCATGTAAAACAATAAAACTTGTTTATAAAAAGTGGAAGAAAACAGGACGGATCAAACAGGATAAAATTGATAAAAACAGTATATTTATCCATCTAAAGACCTTAAATCAACGTAATAACGGATAATAATTCACAACCCGGTTTTTTTATGCATACGAGCGGCCAGATAGTTATCAGAGGGATTGTACAGGGGGTCGGTTTCAGGCCATTTGTATACTCTGAAGCAATAAAATATAATATAAAAGGTTCGGTCAAAAATCTTGGAAGCGAAGTCAGGATCGATGCACACGGCGACCTTTTTGAGGAGTTCCTGGAATCCGTCTCGAAAGGGACTATACTTTCACGGATAGACTCGGTAGAAGTTTTTGAAACCTCTGGTGAGGCACCGGATGGTTTCCATATCCTTGAGAGCGGAAAAGGAGAGCTTAGCGGATTCATACCGCCGGATGTTGCCATATGCAGCGAGTGCGTGGAAGATCTGTTTGAAGACGGAGGAAGATACGAGAATTACTGGGCAACCTCATGCGTCAACTGCGGTCCCAGGTACAGCATTATCAGGGAGATTCCCTATGACAGGGAAAGAACGACGATGGATGAATTTCCCTGTTGCCATGAATGCAGCGACGAGTATTCAAGCCCCAAAACCAGGCGCCATCACGCACAGACGATTGCATGCGCCAGCTGCGGCCCGAAACTTGAACTCCTGGATAAAACGGGTGCTCCGGTATACTGCAGCGATCCGGTCCGCAGGACAGCAGAACTTCTCGATGAAGGATCTGTCTTTGCCATAAGGGGTATTGGCGGGTACCACCTGGTATGCAGCGAAGGTTCTGCCCAAAGGCTGAAGAGCTGTCTCGGGAGAACCGAACAGCCGCTTGCGGTTATGGGCCTTTTGGGAACTATTGAAAAAATCTGCCAGGTCTCTTCCGAAGAAAAAGAACTCCTTTCAGGACCGGAACACCCGATACTTGTTCTTGATAAGAAAGACCCGTCTTCGCACAATGGAATATCAAACCTTAACACACTCGGGTGCATGCTCCCCTATACGGGCTTTCACCACCTGCTCTTTTCCCACCTGAAAAGCCCGCTCCTCATTATGACGAGCGCAAATTCGCCGGGCAACCCGATGATTACGGAAACCCCGGAAGCCCTCGCGAAACTTTCGGCCTGCGTCGATTATTTCCTCTCGCATAACCGCCATATACAGAACCGCTGTGACGACTCTGTCGTACGCAAAGGTTACATCATCCGGTTGTCGAGAGGTTATGCACCTAAGAGAACGCAAATCGACCTGGGAGAGAATGGAATCCTCGGCGTGGGGCCTGAGCTTAACGCGAACACAACAATATACAAAAAAGGGTTCACCTACACCTCCCCTCATGTCGGAAACGTCAGAAACCCGTCTACACTAAAATACCTTAAAGAGACGGTCGAAAAGCTTGAGAGGATCACCGGTGCCGAATATGACCTGATCGCCCATGACTTACACCCGCAGTTCCTCTCGACAAGATACGCAAAGGAGATTGCCGAATCAAAAGGCATTGAGACCGTTCCCGTCCAGCATCACAGGGCACATATCGCAGCTGCAACGACAGAACCCTGTGTCGGGATCGCGATAGACGGTGTAGGTTACGGTGACGACGGGACAATATGGGGCGGCGAGATCTTTGCAGGCGACATTACGGATCTAAGGCGGGCCGGACATCTTGAAACCGTCCTGATGCCTGGCGGGGATCTTGCGACACGCTTCCCTGAAAGGATGCTATACGGAATAATGCAGTCAGGAGAAACTCTCGAACTTCTAAAAGAGAGAGGATGGGGCGAAATTGAACTTGGTGTCCTTGAAAAACAGGTTGAAAGAAGGTTCAATGTAGCTCAAACCAGCAGTACAGGAAGAGTTCTCGATGCGGCATCTGCCCTTTTCGGCATCTGCACCGAGAGAACCTATGACGGCGAGCCGGCAATGAAACTCGAATCGGCGGGTGCCGGTGGAAGGTGCGAAATATGGGACCTTGAATTTTCATCCGAAGGTTCTGCAACAACCCTTTCAACAGGGAGCCTGCTGAAAACCGCATTTGGAAAAATGGAATCGATGAAGACAGCCGACCTTGCCGCATCCTTCCAGTATAATCTTGCAAGAGGGATTGCACAGATGGCCATATCTGCCGCAGACAAATCCGGGCTGAAGAAGATTGCCATAAGCGGAGGGGTCGCCTACAATCACTGCATCAGGACGACAATTTTAGAAGAGATCTCAGAACACGGCCTCACTCCCGTAATCAACAGCGAACTTCCCCCCGGCGACGGATGCATATCCTTCGGCCAGTGCGTTTTGGCAGGTCTCAGGAGAGATTGATCCTTTCAATTTTCTTCCTGCCCATGTATAATGCAACTATATTATTGCTGATCTTATCCAATATTATTACAGCATGAAACTTGAGGAATTACGTTTCGGAACAGAACTTATCAAAAGAGGTTTTGCTTCGATGCAGAAGGGCGGCGTAATAATGGATGTCGTCAATGCTGAACAGGCGGTAATTGCGGAAGAGGCGGGGGCTGTTGCTGTAATGGCTCTCGAGCGTGTTCCGGCGGACATCAGGAAGGCAGGCGGTGTGGCAAGGATGGCAGACACAGCAATTGTGGAAGAGATCATCAATTCGGTCACCATACCTGTAATGGGAAAGGCCAGGATCGGCCATTTCGTCGAGGCAAGGATCCTTGAAGCGATCGGCGTGGACATGATCGACGAGAGCGAAGTGTTAACTCCGGCAGACGAGGAGTTCCATATCGATAAAAAGGAATTTACCGTTCCGTTCGTTTGCGGCGCAAGAAATCTCGGTGAGGCATGCAGGAGAATTGCCGAAGGTGCCGCCATGATACGGACGAAAGGCGAAGCAGGAACCGGAAACGTTGTTGAAGCGGTAAGGCACATGAGATCCATCATGGGCGAGATCAGGATGGTCCAGGGGATGACCTCACAGGAGACTGCGGCATATGCCAGGAGCATCGAGGCTCCGGTCGATATTGTCCTGGAATGTGCTAAACTTGGAAGACTTCCTGTCGTCAATTTCTCTGCCGGAGGAATCGCGACACCTGCGGATGCATCACTCATGATGCAGCTCGGCGCAGACGGAGTATTCGTCGGATCGGGGATCTTCAAATCTGAAAAGCCTGCTGTAATGGCCTCTGCAATAGTGCAGGCGGTCGACCATTATGACGAACCAAAGGTCCTCGCGGAAGTGAGCCGCGGTCTCGGGGATGCAATGCCCGGTCTCGACATCCACCTGTTGAGGGAAGACGAGGTGCTTTCGACCCGTGGAAATTAAAGTAGGTGTTCTCACCCTGCAGGGCGATGTCAGCGAACATATCGGTGCCTTCGAACGAACACTGAAAAGAATGGAAAATGTCGGAGATTATGAAGTCTTCGGGCTTAAAAGACCGGAAGATATTGAATCCTGCCATGCGATTGCCATTCCCGGGGGAGAGTCGACAACAATATCCCGCCTGATTGATAAAAACAATCTCAGGGAACCGATCAGGGCCTTTAAGGGAGGTATCTTTGCCACATGCGCCGGCATGGTCCTCTCGGCAAAAAAAATCGTCGACGACGAAGATGTAAAACCTTTAGCGGTAATGGATATCGAGGTCCGGCGGAATGCATTCGGAAGACAGAAAGATTCTTTTGAATCCGAAATCCATATCGACGGACTTTCCGATCCGTTCAGGGCCATCTTCATAAGGGCCCCGGTTGCTGTCAGTGCAGGTCCCGGGGTAAGGGTAATCGGAAGACTCGATGCAGGAATAGTCGCGGCAGTCCGGGATAAAAATATGGCTCTCGCATTTCACCCCGAGCTTGGAGACGACCTCCGCCTCCATGAACTATTTATCAACAACCTGACTGGAAAATAATATTCATATTTCAGATAACAATCATTTTTTTAAATCCTGGTAAACGCAGGAAATATCCTTTATCAGGTCTCCGCGAACCCGAAGAAAGATACAATAATACCCTTGATCTCTTATTCTACATCAGCTCTTCAAGCACCTCGCCTGCATTTCCCAAAACCTTCGCCTTAGACTGCAGGACATTGTAGAGTTCTGTCGCCCTGCCTTTTGTCAGGTCGAGCTTTTTCAGGTTCCGGTCAGGATTTACAAATATTATCTCTTTTTTATCGAGATATTCTGCGGCAACCTCAAAGTTTGACAGGTTCCCAAAACCGACATTTGTTGCAACGACGACGATTGTATCTGCAAGATCGCACATTTTCCTGAGTTCGACAACCTCTTTATCCGTATATTTTGAGAACGGCGGTGCTGATATTATATCAATCCCGATAGACTTCGCGGATTCAAAGTCCTGATCCCCCTGGTTGAGAATTCCTGCAGTCACATCCAGACCTGCAGAATGAAGGGACATGATAATCTGCCGCCCCATCCCCTCGCCGCTGATGACATGGACCTTCCTTTTAATCTCCGGTCGCCTCTCCGGCGGAAGTGAAAATGCAAACTGCATCTTTTTGCCGTCCGGCCCGGGGTACTGCATTGCAAGTATGCCGAATACATCCTCAAGCGCCTCTGCCGAAAGAACATCCTTTGATCTGCCTTCCCTGAGAACATAGCCGTCCTTTGTGATGACGATATCGTCACAATACGAAGAAGCCTGGTTGATCTCGTGAATAATACAGATTATCGACTTCTCTCTTGTCAGCTTTGAGAGGAGGTTCATAAGCTCCAGCTGGTGCTTAATATCGAGATGTGAAGTCGGTTCGTCGAGCATAAGGTAATCCGGCTCCTGCGCAAGAGCCCTTGCAATCATTACACGCTGCAGTTCCCCGCCTGAGAGCTCGTTTATCTTCCGGTCCTGGAAATGTAGGGCATCGGCATTCTTCAGCGACTCTGTGACGACAATATGGTCTTCGTCCGAATCGGGACGGAAGTTCTTCTGGTACGGGCTTCTTCCCAGCATGACATAGTCGTAGACTGGAAAAGAGAATGGGGTATAAATCCGCTGTTCGACCACCGCACGCATCTTTGCAAGCTCTACTGAAGGTAAATCCCCGATATCCGTATTATTGTAACTCACTCTTCCTGCAGACGGGTGAAGATAACCGGCGATTATCTTAAGCACCGTCGTCTTCCCGCAGCCGTTCGGGCCGATGATGCCTGTAATCCTGTTGTCGCGGCAGGTGAAGTTCATATCCTTCAAAACCTCGCGGGATGTGCAGTACCCGAACTTTATACTCTCGACATTTATCGCCATCAAAGTTCACCACGTTTGGATCTGAGGAGATACAGGAAGAACGGCGCTCCGCACATTGCAGTCAGTATGCCAAGCGGAAGTTCTGCTGGAGACATGATTACACGTGCAAAAGTGTCTGCAAGGACGAGGAATATCGCACCTGCAAAGATCGAGACAGGTATCAGTTTCCTGTGATCCGGACCTACAAGAAGTCTTACGATATGAGGGATTATCAGGCCCACGAATCCGATTATCCCGCTTACCGCAACTGCGGCGCTTGTAAGAAGGGCTGTAAGCACGAGGAGGATCTTCTTCAGCTTTTCAACTTCAATCCCCAGGTACTGTGCTGATTCTTCCCCGAAAACCAGCGCATTCATGCTCCGCCCCAAAATTATCATCAACACGACCCCGATTATTGCAATGGGAAGAATGATCCAGATGTAGTCCCATCCTCTTCCTGAAAGTCCTCCCATCATCCAGAACATTATCTGTTCGAAGTTCTGGCCGCCGGTAAACATTAAAAAAGAATTTATTGCGGATAGAAATGCCGAGACGGCAATTCCCGAGAGCAGCAGAGTGTTTACCGGGACCCTGTTCCCCATCTTTCCGATATTATATACTAAAACGATTGTCAGTATCCCGAATAAGAAAGACATGGCAGGAAGTGTCAGGATGCTCAGTGCCCAGGATGCTCCATATACGAAGACGATCGTTGCACCCAGCGCCGCCCCGTTCGAGATACCGAGAATGAAAGGATCGGCCATCGGGTTCCTGAAGAGGCTCTGCAGAGCGGCACCGCTTATGGCAAGACAGGCCCCAACAAGTGCTCCGAGGATTACTCTCGGCAGCCTGATCTCCCTTATGATCGTCGCCTCGCCGTCGGTCCAGAATTGAGCCTGGTGCGTAAAGGGTTCTGTAAGTATTGCTATTACTTTTCCCGCCTCAATGTTCGACTCTCCAACGCCGACCGAGAAGAGCATCACAATAAGGGTGAGCAGGAAGAGTCCTGCCGAGATTATTACAGTATCCCTGCGTTTATACATTGATAAAACAGCTCCAGGCCGTCGATCATCCTCGGCCCCGGTCTTGATGCAATATCATTGTCGACTGTGTAGACCCTGCCGTTTTTTATCGCCGGAAGATCCCTGAACTCGGGGATTGACAATACCTGTTCGGTAAAGTTCACCGTCTTGCTCCCGTGCCCTGTGGGGACAATGATGACTTCAGGTGCCCTCTCTATTACAGACTCATAGGAAACGGCGAAATATCCGTCCATGTCTGAAAAGACATTCACTCCCCCGGCTTTCTCAATCATCTCGCCCTGCAGGGTATTTTTGCCGGCTGCATAGAGCGGCTGAACCGCCACGACATACCACGTCTTAGGAGCGGGGGTCTTCTTCGGGCTGTTTATTATTTCCGACTCTCTCGTCTTCAGTTCGTCAACAAGTTTTCCTGCGCTCTCCTCCAGCCCCAGGAGGAGTCCCAGTGATTCAATATTTGAGTAAACGTCATCAAAAGATTCCAGGGCGTAGGTGTGAACAGGATAGCCGAGACTTACGAGATTGTCTACAACAGTCTTCTGCGCAAGAGTTGTACCTATTATCAGGTCGGGATCTTTCGATACGATTGACTCGACGCTCAAAGTCTTTGGTCCGCCGACAGAGGGAACGGTCAGTGCTTCGGCAGGATAGTCGTCATAATCCGTTCTTCCGACAAGTGTTACATCCGACCCGGGTGTATTTATCGCGTAGAATATCTCCGTCTCGCTTGGTGCGAGGGAGATCACCCTTATTGGATTGTTAGCTGCAGAAGTTATGTTTATCTCCCCTGTATCGGCTGTCACACCGGTGCAGCCTGAAATAGCCAGTGTAAGCACAAGTATCAGTGCTATTAAAAGGCCGATTACCGGAACATTCGAGATCATTACATAGTTATACGACTCTATTAAAATTAAATTTTTTTAACTCAATTAATTTTGAAAAAATATTTATACTGTATTTACGTAACTTGTACAATTATTTTGAGTTAATTCAAAATAATTTGTTTAAATTTGTGAAGGTAGAAATTATGAAAGGAATGATGAAAGAAAACGAAGAGGCGGTTTCACCTGTTGTAGGAGTCATGCTCATGCTGGTTGTAACGATAATCATTGCGGCTGTTGTAAGTGGTTTTGCCGGGGGTTTGGTGAAAGATAATGAAAAAGCTCCCCAGGCATCACTCCAGTGCAATATTAAATCCAGCGACATGGGTTTGAATTACGGTTTTGAATTGATCATCAAACACTTAAGCGGAGAACCACTGAACACAGGAAATCTGAAACTTGTTACAAGCTGGGTGGATGCAGACGGGGACTTTCATGTTCAGAGCACAGTTGCACCCATATATGTTGAAACAGAAGAGATCTATTACTCCAAACCCGGAGAACCTGTTGCTGCATCACATTACAATCTGACTTCACTGAACACCCATTATACGACATCTAAAGGGGGCTTCAGGTATTACCATGCACCTTACAAGGTTTCACCAGGAGATTCGCCTGCTGACAACAGCACAGAAGAGGAGACATTATGGTTCGGGAATTATGTCTTCCGGTCAGGCGATATCATGAAGGCTATCACAAACCTCAACCCTGGTACCGGAAATTATACGAACCAGGCAATTCCTGTAATCAAAGATGTAGACCTGCTTACAGGAAATGACATTGTTAATGTAAAGCTGATAGACCAGAGATCAGGAAGTACAATCTTCAACAAAGATGTACTTGTGGAGGTCTGAAAAATGAATGCAGGATTCTCTCGGGATTCAGATGCAGTTTCGCCTGTTGTAGGCGTCATGCTCATGCTGGTCGTAACAATAATAATTGCAGCTGTGGTATCTGGTTTTGCCGGAGGCATGGTCGAATCAACGCAAAAAGCCCCCCAGGTAACTCTCAATACAGAGGCACATGAAGGAGGCTATATTCTGATTGAACACATGGGTGGTGATCCTCTGGATACCGGTTCAGTCAAAGTCAGGACCTATATCCCGGCGGGAACATACAGCGATATCACCAATATCGTATCTAACTGGAAAAACCAGACATACTGCCCGACAAACCAGAACCTGTATACTTCCTCATGGGCGGTTTTCCAGCCGGGTGACCAGATAAAAATCGCATGGAATGATGCTTTTGCCGAAAGCAAATGGGGAGGATACATGGCGCCTTCTGTCGGGGAGTCTTTAAATGTTGAAATTTATGATACTTTAAGCGGCAATATTATTGTATCAGGGCAGACAACAGTCCTTCCATAAACCCATTTTTTCAGGAGAGTGAGCGGGCCTGTATTTATTGTGAAATTGGAATAATTATGAATTATAAGAAAGAATACTAAAGTTTGATCTTTCCGATCGCCGTTGCAACAACCAAAGCAAGCTCTTCTACGCCCCATTTCTCCGAATTAATTACAAGATCGTAGATTGAAAGATCGTTTATATCGATACCGTAGTATTTGCGGTACCTCTCTGCCTCTGATTGTTCACGTGTAATCGTCTCGGCCTTTGAAGCCTCGAAATCGACGCTCTCCCTGTCGGCAATCCTTTGGGTCCGGCATTCGGCAGAAGCCGCAATCCAGATCCTGAGGTCGGCGTTTTCGATCATATGACCTGCAAGCCTTCCCTCGATGATTATATTGTCACCGGCTTCACCGGTCTCCTTCTGCCTTTCGTCGATTAATTGATCGACAGAGGGATCTCTTTCACAGAGTTCTCCAAATTCGATGAGGCTCATACCTCTCTCGACGGCAAGAGCACGGAATACTTCACCGGCGGATATCAGCCTGAAAGAAAATTTTTCTGAAATATGTTTTGATAATGATGTCGTCCCGCTTCCCGGAGGTCCGCTGACTGTTATCCGCATCAAAGCCCTCCGATATCAAGAGTCTTCCTGATAACCTGGCTGAGTGCGAGAGAGCAGAGCATATACCATATAATCCATGCAGGCAGGAAGAACAGCGGGTCCCCGAGGTTCATCGTCCCGCCAAGCGCGAAGGTTGCTTCGCTCATCTCAGGAGCCTTGTTGAGGAGCCAGAGGAATATCGGGATTGTGATTATCATAATCCAGCCCATCGGCTTGAACTGCTCCTGTGACATCTGGAGTTGATCTTCCATCATCTTCTGCTGTTTTTCCTTCATCTTCCGGATCTTCTTCTCGTCCCCTGAAAGCTGCGCCTCCCTGAAATCCTTCTGGAATTCACGCATCTTCTTCTGGACACGCTGCATCTTTTCGTAATCGATCGTGTATTTCTGGAGAAGCGAGGAGTAGCATCCGGTAATCGCTGCAAGAACAAGGATAGTTATCAGCCAGTTGAAGCCTAAAAGAGTGTTGATCGGTTCGAGAACGAGGCCCGCACCGGCGGCTACCCCGTCTCTTAAGGTCTGGACGCTGTAGATAATCATTACAACGACCATTATTATCAGGAATGTAAACATTCCCCCGCCGGTTTTTGACTGCGCCATAAAGAAGGATTCACCTCAGGATATTCATCATTTCTTCTATCGATCTCTCAAGAAGGAAATCCTCGTTCTTCACAATCCTGACGGTGCAGCCTGTAAACATCGAGTATGAAGCCGCCATACTCCTGTTATAGTCCTGGTGCTCCTTGATTGACATATAGCCTTCCACATCCCTCTCGCGTGAGGTATCGGACAACCTTCTTTTCAGGATCTGGTCCTCGTCCGTCTCCACGAGAATTACTGTGTCCGGTTTAAGCTCTTCAAGCACCCAGGAGGGGAGTCCGGGCAGGTATCCGCCCGGTGTACTTACTGTGCAGTGGGTATCGACGATAACGTTGTCCTCGATCTTTGCAATCAGCTTTGCTGCGGTTTTCTGCAGCTCTCTCTGCTCCGACTGCTCGAGTTTACGCATCTCGTCGCGGTTCCTGACTTTGCCCTGTTCGCAGGCGACCTCAAACATACATGTACCGAAGTTGATGGAGGTATAGTCGATATTCTCTTCCTTCAGCTTCTCCTTCGCACCGTCGATAACAGTCGTTTTACCCACACCGGGTACACCGGTGATAACTACTTTTTTCCCCATTTTTTAACACAACCTTTACTCTTTTCCAAAGAATCCGCGCATGAACGGATACATCTCCATAATCTGCTCGCTTGCAATCTCTTCGTACAGCCTGTAGACGATACTTACCGTCAGAAGCAGTCCGGTACCTCCTACGGCACCGATGACACCGAGATAGTTGGCAAGCACACTAAGGAAACCCACGGCAACTCCGCCAATAACGGTAACTCTCGGGATATACCTGTCGAGATACCTGACAAGAACCTGCTCGTTGCGCCTGTAACCCGGGATGTGCATACCGCTCCTCTGGATCTGCCTTGCGACATGAGAGGAGTCGAGGCCTGCAGTCTTCACCCAGAACAGTGCAAATATCGCACCGCCGACGATCATCACAAAGAAATCGATTCCCATTCTGAGAATGACCTCCCATACGGGATGACCAAGATCAGTCAGCCACCACATCCAGTCCTGCGGATTGTTGATTGGAGCTGTGACATACATGATCCCGTTAACAGGATTCTGACCCTCGAATTCTCCAAGGAATGTAATCCCCATATTGTTGAGGAACAGACCGATCATCTGCCAGTTTGCCTGGAGAACCCTTACGAGGATCATCGGCAGAACACTGGCGTATATGAGCTTTACCGGGAATCTCCCGCGTGCACCCCTGACTGCGGAATGTGCAAGCGGAATCTCGATTCTCGTTGATTCAGCATATACTACAAGCCCGAAGATGAACAGTGTCGTAACGAGAGCAAGAAGTTCCAGCCCGAAATAATCCATGAAGTTCGCTCCCTGCGTGATAACTTCATAGAGCCTCGGGAAGAAACCGGTTGCAAAGTTGTCTGTGGCCTTCTCCCAGTTGAGAAAACCGTTTATCAAACCCTGCGATACGCCTGCAACGATGAAGAGCCCGACTCCGGAGCCGACTCCCCACTTCGTTACGACTTCGTCCATCAGGAATATGAGGACTCCGCCGACACACAGCTGCAGGAATATAAGCAGTGTTACCACGGTCATGCTGCCGCCGAAGAATTCCATCGCCACCTGGGAACTCGGCTGAAGGAATCCGCCTATGACGTTCGGTGCCGCTTCAAGAAAGATCATCACGAAGATGAGAAGTTTCTGCAGGCCCATGTACATGACCTGACCGCGTGCTTCGGAGGTGTTTATGCCGAGAAGATCGGCACCATTCAATAGCTGGAGAACGATTGACGCAGTAACGATCGGTCCGATACCCAGGTGGACTATCGATCCGTACGCTCCTGCGAGGAGTGTTCGATAAAGGCCGAGCATATCCTGAGATTCGGGACTGAGCCCGAAGATCTGGATATTCGTCAAAATAAAGTACAGTATAAGTACTGCAGCCGTCCACAACATCTTGTTCTTGAAGTGGACGTGTCCTTCGGGTGCCTTTACCGCGGGCATGGCCGCAAGTAAGGGCTCCATTCGATCCAGCAATTGTCCCATAGTTCACCAAAAATTTAGGCGGATAAAGCCTGCCCGCCTCTTTCCTCGATCTTCGATCTTGCAGATTCGGAAAATTCCTTGGCGGTGATATTTAGTTTATGATTAATTTTTCCTCCGCCAAGTATTTTATCGATTCCGATCTGTTCTGCATCGATGGTGATAACATCACCCTCAAGGACAGCAGCGCCGCTGGCTACAAGTTCATCTGCCATCTGGTCGATCTTGCCTATATCTATCGCCTTAACACGTGAAGCATTCTGCTGGAAGAACCCGTGCTTTCCGTTGTGGAACTCACCGGCAAGCCAGAAGTGTGTGTGCCTGTGGTCCCTGTGGCCTGCACGCCCCTTTCCGCCCCTGTTTCCTGCTCCTCTGCGATTTTTGTGAGTACCGCCGCCGCATGTGCGTGAACCGCGGTACTTCGATCTCTTATTTACTGGCATCTCAAATTCACCTCATCCTGTAGAGAAGGTTCCCGATATCGCTACCGTAGTTGCCAAGAGCGCCGCCCTGCTGGTACGTGCGCTTGATCGACTTGTATCCCTTTCTCGGCGGGTGAAGCCTGAGAACCGGTTTTAATCCGGGGATGTCTGTAAGCTGGGCCTCGCCGCTGCATACAGCTGCTGCCAGGGACCCGATCCCGTCGAATTTCGAGTTCTCTTTTACATACTCGTCTGTGAGCTTCCCGTCGCCGGTAAGGCGTCCGCGTGTCTCAAGGAGTGTCGAAAGGATCTCGGGGGTCGCCTCGCCGTATGCCACGTAGTCCTTTACCTTGCGGATCATTCCCGTGTATGCCGGTGTGTCCGGTATGATTACACAGTGATTCACGTGGTGAAGACGGAGCATCTTTAAGGTATCCTTGATCTCCTTTCTGCAGTTGACAACTCCCCTGACCTGAACAACAAAGTACATTACTTCGACCCTCCGGTTCTGACGAGATTTGCCTGCTTGAGCGCATCGAAGGTCGCCTTCGCAAAGTTGATTGTGGTCCTTGTCTGGCCGCCCGTAGATGACCAGATATCCTTGACACCTGCGAGTTCGAGAACCTTCTTTCCGATATCGCCTGTAACAAGGCCGATTCCCTGGGGTGCGGGCATAAGGGTAACCTTTACACTGCCTGCCTTCCCGGTTACACGGAACGGAAGCGAGTGGCCTTCTCCGCAGCCGCACTCCCAGCTACCGCAGCCTCTCTTCACCTTGATGATGTTGATTTTGGCGTTATCGATCGCCTTTTTAATGGCGTTTCCGACCTGTGCATCCTTGCCCTGGCCGAAACCGATGTAACCGTTGCGGTTTCCTACAACAACCACACAGCGGAATTTCACACGCCTTCCGCTGTCGGTCATCCTCTGTACCATGTTTATGTCAAGTACGTCATCCTCGAGTTCGGGCAGGAAATAATCGACAATCTGAGGTTCCTTGATAGGCCTTCCGCTCTCGAGAACTTCATCAAGTCCGGAAATTTCTCCAGATGCCACCTGCTTTCCAAGACCGGTGAGAGGAATCCATTCTTCCTGTTCAAAGGCCATTATTTCAGCTCCTTCATTATTGCATCTTCAACGGCTTCGACGTTCTCGACAAGATCTCCTGCCCTCTCGGGAGCATACTCTGCGATGTGTGAGCCTTTTACTCTCTCATCGCCCGGGAGAATATCGGGGTTGTGCGGAATATCGAATCCCGCTTCAACCGCTCCCCTGAGCGCTGCAAAGACCTTTGCCCCGTATGTTGCACGGTGCAGTCCGATATCGAGAATCGCCGATTCGTATCCCGCGTTGAATGCCTTGACGGCAAAGAGCATCCCTGTAAGGTATGCCGCGGGTGTGTTGGCAAGCGAACCCTTGTAACCGTATTTCACAAGTTCGCTCGAATTTGCGGCGACCAGTGTCCTGTCGCCCTCCAGCTTTGCTTCTACAAGCTGGCATATGATATGCCGGTTTGTCTTCCTGACAACCATTCTTGGCTTTCCGGAGAGGAGGAGCTTGAAGCGGCTGTAGTAATTTGTCCTTCCCTCTCTCCTCCTGCGGAAAGAAACGAAGTATCTTGGTCCTGTTGCCATTTATTCCATCCTCCCTGAGATCTGTTCGAGCTGCGCCTTCATGTGGGCAACGCTCCTGAACTGACCACCTGCTGCCTTCCTGTACATTATCCTGTATAAGTGTGCGTCAATCTCGCCGGTGTCACGCAGTGCACGAAGCTCTCTCCTGATTGCACGGATCTTCTTAATCCATGTCCTCTTGGAGGGGGTACGTGCAAATTTCGCTCCCTTACGGCTTCCATGACCCTTGCGGTGTCCGTATCCGCGTTTCCTGTCAAGTTCCCTTGCCCTTCCGCGGCTGACACCTTTCACGGGTTTTGCCTGGATTGCGCCATCTTCGACGAGGCCCCTGATATCTTCGCGGGATATTGCATTTGCAATATCTTCGCTGCGATCCTCACTGAGCCTGACCCTGTGTACACCACATTTGAGAACAGCTGCTGCAATTCTCTTCTGGTTCTTAAGGTCACTCATCGCTCTTCACCTCTTCTTCAGCTGAAGCTTCAGTCGCTGCGGATGCCTCCTCCTCTACGGATTCTGCTTCCTCTGCAACCTCTTCCTCTTCAGTATCCGCTGCCTCTTCGACAACTTCCTCTTCCTCAACAGGTTCGGATCTGCTCCTCGCCACCCTCTTCTCTGAAGGTGTCGGGGTTTCCTTCTGGTTGAGAATCCTGAATCCAAGTTCCTCCGCCTTCGCCTGGATATCCGCTCTCTTCCTGTTTCCGACAGTCGCGGCGATCCTTACAGCATGTACTCCGCTGTTAAGTTTCTCCAGGTCGGAGACGTTGAATACGAGTATATCCTCATAACCGCTCGGGTGCATTCCACGGACAGCCTTCGGGCTGCCGTAGCCCGGCTGCGGGTGCGCTCCTTTGGCGCGGTATCCTTTCCTCTGTTTGCTCTGGAGACCACGGGGTCTTCTCCACGTATCCTCCAGTTTTTTCTTCCTGGAAAGTCCCTGGCGCTTAAAGGTTGTACGCTGGGCGTTTCTGGCCCTGATTAATCTGATTTTATCGTCAGCCATCTTAAATCACGCCTTACTCACGATATATATGCCATCCTGGAATACACGGGAGTCACGACCCCTTACCTTTGTGGCTTTTTCTATTCTTGCAGCTGCAGCGCCCACAAGATCCTTGTCGATTCCTGTGAGAGTGATCTCGTCACCTGCAATCTTCATCTTTACACCCTCGGGTATTGGCGCATACCTCGGTTCCTTTTCTCCAAGGAAGTTTACAATCTCGAGTTTGCCTCCGATCTCCTTCAGCTGGATCGGGAAGTGGCTGTATACCACCTTCATGCCATAGGTGTACTCTTCCTGGACACCGCGGAACATGTTCCTTGCATGTGCTGCATATGTTCCGATCATGGCATAGATCTTCTTCCTCTCGGATTCGGTCGAGATTATCAGCTCTCCCTCTTCGACCCTGACTTCGATACCGGGATAACGCATTAAACGCTCCAGAGTCCCTTTCGGTCCGGAAACCACCAGTTTTGCACCGGCAACCTCTGCACTTACTCCAGCGGGTATTTTTACTTTATTCTCTGTAATCATTCTCTGTGCCTCTCCTCAGTATACATATGCGAGAAGTTCGCCGCCGACGCCTTTCTGGCGGGCGCTCTCGTGTGAAAGGACACCATGCGAAGTGGTCATAATCAACAGACCGAAGTTCTTTGCGGGGAGATACTGGTTTTCCCATTTCTCGATCTCATCGGTTTTTACTGCAAACCTGGGTGAAATCACACCGCATTTGTTGATATTTCCATTAAGGGTGACCTTAAACTGTCCTCCTCTGCCATCGTCAATAAGCTCGAAGCCCTCGATGTAGCCTTCCTCTTTCATTATCCCGAGCATTGAACCGAGAAGTTTTCCCGCGGGCTCGACGATGCAGAAGGTCTTGCCTGTATCAGAGGCATTTTTGATGGAGCTCATTGCATCTGCAATAGGATTTAATCTTGTCATCTCAAAACACCTCTAATTCAGTTTTTTAAACCCAATCTTCTTAGCCGATTCACGGAAACACTGCCGGCAGAGCATGATGTTATATCTCCTGACAAGACCCTGCTTCCTTCCGCACATCTGGCATTCGTTTGCTCCGCGGCCGAAGATCTTCTCAGGTGCCTTCTGGTTCTTCGACTTCTTCTGTGTCATTCTAAAGCACCTCCACCTGGTATTTCTCTGTCATGAATCTGACAGCGTCTTCCTTTGTAACGACCTGCTTTGAGGGAAGTTTCCTCTGGCCGATATTTCTTCGTGCAATCCTGATACCCTTTCTTTCCAGAATGACGTTTACGTCCATTCCGTAGATACCGATCATAGGATCGTAGGACTGTCCGGGGAAATCGGTGTGCTCCTCAATACCGTAGGAGAGATTTCCCGAGCGGTCGAACTGCGACCCGAAGAGCTTCTTCTCGATGATCTCTAAGGATGTTTCCACAAAATTCTCGGCGGTCTTTCCCCTGAGGTAGACCTTGCAGCCCATAGGCTGGCCTTTCCTGATTCCAAAAGCAGGCTGGGTTCTCTTCGCGATTGTGCGGACCGGTTTCTGGCCTGTAATTTCGCTGATGATGTTTTCAGCCTTTACAAGCTTGTCGCCGGCTTCGCCCACGCTCATGTGAACAACGACTTTATCGATATGGAGCTCCTGCATTGGGTTCATTCTTCAATCCCCCATTCCTTTACTGCCGGCTCTTTCGTTCCGATGATGAAGGTGTACTCCTCAATCGTATCGAAATCGTTTCCGCTGCTCTCGTCTTTGAGATATACCCTGTTCGAGATGCTTCCGGGGATTGTCTCGATCTTCGTGATTCTGCCTACCTTTCCTGAGTGGCTTCCTCCGATTATCATCGCGACATTTCCTTCTGCAAACGGGAAGTGATCGATTACCTTAAAGCGCTCGTCGCCTTCAAGACCGATAACAATCGAGTCACGGGGTTTGAATTCCTGTGATTCCACGAGCAGGTTTGCACCGTAACGAAGATTCAACTGGATTTTACCGTCTTTGACGATCGTCTTGTTGGCGATCTTGCACAGGCGTGTCTTTGCGTTTTCAGCCGAAATCGGAACCGAAACGTAATCTCCCTTCTTGTTACGAAGAATCCTGAAGTGCTTGTCGGTCTTCGGGATCGAGATTATGTCAAAGACACCAATTCCGAGTTTCGGGTCTGTACACGGGACTCCGTTGAGGATAACCGAGCGATCCTTGAGGATCTTCTTGACTTCCTTCATGTTAAGAGCCATACCCATGTGATCCCTCAGCCATACTACCATCGGCATCGAGTTTTTGTTGTGGGGACCCGGTGCGGTCTTGGTTACAAATTTGTTCTCTTTCTTCGCAAT
>CAYXKC010000020.1:0-23116 GCA_964465295.1 uncultured Methanomicrobiaceae archaeon
CCCAATCATTTATTGATAAAATAATGAGCGCAGATAGTATAAAAGTACTCAAAAATCCTCAATTCGATAAATCAAAATGGCTCCAGATGCCAAGAGACATTGTTATCGGCCATGATGCGATAGAACAGCTGCCGGATGTGTGCAGGGATTTGCGGATTGGCAGGTCTGCGCTGATAATATCCGGTGAACGTACCATGAGGGCCGCTGGAGACAGGGTATTTGATCTCATCAAATCGGGTGGCTGTGAAGCAGAGGTCTATAAATCCGAATCCATCTCTCTTGATTCCATAGCCGGGGCAGAAGAAGCCGCCAGGGGTCACGATTTTATTATCGGCGTGGGCGGGGGAAAGGCGATCGATATGGCGAAGGTGGTCTCGTACAATCTCGATCTTCATTTTATCAGCGTGCCGACAGCAGCCTCCCACGACGGAATAGCATCCTCAAGAGCCTCGGTTCCGACCGAAAAAGGGTCGGTCTCTCTTGATGCGCATCCTCCTTCTGCTGTTATTGCCGACACAGGAATTATTGCGAAGGCACCTTTCCGTCTTCTTGCATCCGGTTGCGCGGATATCATCTCGAACAGGACTGCAATACTTGACTGGGAGCTCTCGCACCGGCTAAAGGGGGAGACGATAAGCGAATATGCCGCGACACTCTCTGCGATGACCGCCGACATTCTTGTTAAAAACGCAGGACTCATCAAACCGGGCTCGGAGGAGGCTGCGTGGATTGTTGTTAAGGCGCTGGTATCTTCCGGGGTTGCAATGAGCATCGCCGGCTCTTCGCGCCCCGCAAGCGGTGGAGAGCATAAGTTCAGCCATGCACTGGATATTCTTGCACCCGGAAAGGGATTGCATGGTGAGCAGTGCGGAATCGGTTCGATAATTACAATGTATATGCATGGCGGAGACTGGCGCGGGATCCGGAACTCCCTTAAGGCGATAGGGGCCCCGGTTCTTCCATCAGAGATAGGTATCGATGATGAAACCGCTGTGGAAGCACTGCTCATGGCAAGAGAGATCAGACCGGAGAGGTTTACGATTCTTGATGCCGGAATAGAGAGGGAATGTGCCGAAAAGCTTGTTGCCATGCTTTATAAGGAATAAAACCTTTATCAGTCGTAGGAGTGTTTAAAAATGCCGGCAGACGAGGTGAAGATAACTTTAATCGGGAGAGATCTTGCCGTCGAGGGTCTTGAATTCGTATACCACGGAGAGCTTGAAGACTGCGAGGGTTGCAGGATGCATAAGGTCTGCAACAACCTTACTCCAAAGAAAAGCTACAGGATTACCGGTATAAGGAACGGCAATGTTCTTCCCTGCAATGTTCACCACGAGGGGGTTTGTGCCGTTGAAGTCATCGACTCCCCGGTAATGGTTCTTATTGATGCGAAGAAGGCAATACTGAACTCTGAGATCACAATGGATTTCGGCTGCCCCGAGATCGGATGCCCGAATTATGATCTCTGTTTTCCCGAAGGTCTGGTTGAGAAGGGAAAGTACATTGTAACGATGATAGCCAATACGAAAAAGACGGTCTGCGAGAGGGGCAAAACCCTGAAAAATGTTGAGCTGACCCCTAAATAAAATAACCATTTTTCGATCCCAAAAGCGAATAAAAAAGTCTGGCCGTATTTTATTATGGCAGACCGGTTTTTTCAACTATCCTGCAGATTAATTGTATTCTGATCTGCTCTTTATTGATTTATCGGTGCGCATAAATCAGTTCCTAAGCTAATTATGCAGTTAAATGTTCTCTAAACCCCGAATAGGCAGGTTTTCATCATATTCGGAACGGGCCTGCAATGGTGTGCGGGCATCATTTCCGCCTTTTGCAGTAAACCAGATATAAAGATCACCAATAAATTATATCTTGTTTTGACTGAAGTAATTTTTAAGGATTGGTGATCTAGTGCAGAAAGAGGAATTGTTACATTTACACATGCTTCTGGTTCATGTAAAGAAGTACTATGAATCGATTAAAAACGAAGACGTGCTTACAAGTCATTATAACGAATTAAACATCTCTCCTGTCCATATTCACAAGAATAAAGTCTGCCACAAGGAGGCGATTTTAACTCTTGGAAGAGAGCTTGTGGGATATATCCAGGAAGGGCAGATCCAGTCAGTAGGGTATGCTCCTGGATCCGGTACCGAAGAGGTTGCTGTTGAACACTGAACAATCTGAAGAAACTAATTTTTTTTTAAGGGAGATTGCTTCCCGTATTTTATCAGAAGCCAAAGTTCAGTCCGATGTACAGAGGATCAAGGCTTTTGTATGCAGAAAATATTCTCTTGAGCGAATGCCGAAGAATTCGGAGATCTTTGCCATTGTCAGTGATGAGGCGGAGAGGGAGAGGCTGAGATCTTTTCTCCAGGTCAAACCTGCAAGAACCATCTCCGGGGTCGCCCCGGTGGCGGTCATGACCTCCCCTCATCCCTGCCCTCACGGGAAGTGTCTCCCATGTCCCGGCGGACCCGATCATCCCTTCGGCTCCCCGCAGAGCTATACGGGCGAAGAGCCCGCAGCACTCCGTGCACGCCAGCATGAATATAACCCTTACACGCAGGTGCAGGCACGGCTGAGGCAGTTTGAGGAGCTCGGCCATCATATCGACAAAGCCGAACTTATCGTTATGGGCGGAACGATTACCGCCCGCGATCCGGAATACAGGAACTGGTTCATGAGGTCGTGCATACGTGCGATGAACGAGTACGGGGGAGAAGACAGGGGCGATAAATTCAGTTTCGAAGAGTTGTGCCTGCAGAACGAGACTGCAAGGGTGAGATGTATCGCAGCAACCTTTGAGACACGCCCGGACTGGTGCCTGAGAGAGCATATCGATGATATGCTCAACCTTGGGGTTACAAAGGTGGAACTCGGCGTCCAGCAGCTTAAAAATGCAATTCTGGATTACAACCGGAGAGGGCACGGGGTGGAGGCGACGGCTGAGGCCAACCGTCTTTTGAGGGATGCAGGATTAAAAGTCGGATTCCATGTCATGCCCAACATGCCTTCTGCAACCATCGAAGACGACAGGAGAATGTTCGACCTCCTGTTCACCGATGAGAGATTCTGTCCGGATTTTTTAAAGATATATCCGACTCTTGTCACCCCCGGCTCAGAGATAGAGGATCTCTGGAAGGAAGGGAAATATGATGTCTACGACGAGGACGAGCTGATAGATCTCGTTGCATACGGAAAATCCCGCCTGCCGCCCTATGTCCGTCTCCAGAGAGTCCAGAGGGACATTCCCGCAAAACTCATCGTCCGGGGTTCGCATTTCAGCAACTTCCGCCAGCTTGCAAAGGAGAGGCTTGAATCTTCAGGCGGCCGGTGCAGGTGCATAAGATGCAGCGAGGCGGGCAGAACCGGGGGCGGAGAACCGCCTGTTGTCGATACGATCCGCTACCGGTGCTGTGGAGGGGACGAATTCTTTATCCGGTATCTCTCCGGTGATTCTTTAATCGGATTTATACGGTTGAGATTCCCGGCAGACCCGTGGAGAGACGAGCTCGAAGGGTCTGCACTCGTCAGGGAGCTTCATGTATATGGCTCAGTGGTCCCGATATCCGAAAAGGCCGGGCCGGGTGAGTGGCAGCACAGGAATTTCGGCGATCTGCTACTGAAAGAAGCTGAAAGGACGGCCTCCGAATCCGGTTATGGCAGGGTTGCGATAATGAGCGGCATCGGTGTAAGGCCCTATTACAGGAAAAAGGGATACAATAGAAGCGGACCATATATGATTAAGGAATTATAATGGATGCTGCAACCTTCGAATACCTGAAAAGGCGCTTTGAGGAGTATTACAAATCCGCCTCGTTTCTGATGCCCCCTGCAGTCGAGCAGCGGGAATGGGGTTTTATCTTCTTTGAGCCCGACGGCGAGGTCAGGATGAAGAGGCACATCGGATTCGGTTCAAAGGGCGAGGCTGAAGCCTATATGCATTCGATGGTCCCGAGGCATGCATACCATTCCACGGCATACTACAGGCTCCCTTCAGCCCCGAATATGCAGGAGAAGGGCTGGTCGGGTGCGGACCTGATCTTCGATCTCGATGCCGATCATATAATCCGGGGCGCGTATGACGTAATGCTCGACAGGGTAAAGGATGAGGCCTTTAAACTCCTTGATATGCTTACCCTGGAGCTTGGTTTTTCGAACCGGGATATAAGCGTCGTATTCTCCGGGGGAAGGGGCTATCATATCCACATACGCAATCTTGAAACCCGCCAGTGGGGAAGCCGGGAGAGGCGTGAGATTGTGGATTATGTATGCGGAACGGGGGTCGACCCCGGGATCATGCTTCGAAAAGGAGAGAACCCCGGGTGGCCGGCCAGGTACAGGTCTGCGGTTCTTGAATTTTTAGACGAACTCTCAAAGATGGATCGCGAATCTGCAGTAAAAACCATAGGGTCTCTCAAAGGTGTGGGAGAACCATCGGCAGAGTCATTTATCGATTCGTTAAAGGAAACGACCCGGATGGTTAAAAGTACAAAGAAGGATGTCCCCATCACCGGAACCCTGAAAAAAGTCCTTGAGCAGGACGAAAGCCCGCTTGTGGAAAAGATCAGGAACAGGGCCGCACTTACCGACGAACCTGTCACTACCGATATCAAAAGGCTTATCCGGATGCCCGGGTCGCTTCACGGCGGGAGCGGGTTCAGGGTTGTGCCCATCACCGTCAGTGAGCTTGAAGAGTTCGATCCGCTTACAGACGCGGTGGTATTCGGGGATTCGCCGGTAAATGTGAATCTGTCCTTCAGCCTCAGGATGACCCTCCTTGGAAACACATATTCACTTGAAAAAGGGATTAATACTGTACCGGAAGCACTTGCAGTTTTTCTCTGTGCAAGGGGTGCGGCAGAATATGCAGGGAGCGGGAGATGAAAGGTATGGATCTTGATCACCTTCGACTAATAATACTCGAAGAGAGGGACAGCGGACGGCTTGCCGAGATCAGCCCTGAAACCTTTAAGGACTCAACAAAATACCTTCACGATCTATATTCCGAAGCGAAATCCATCGACCACTTCATGACCCGGCGGGGAAGCGAACTGATCGAGGAGATCGAAAGCGTAACGTCCACCCTCCAGGACATATCCTCGCTGCGCCTGAATAAAATCATCAAACTTGCACTTGTGGCCGTTCAGGGGGGAAAGACCGACAAGGATGAGTTGAAAAGGATGCTCCCCGATGAAAGGGAGATGTATGGTGAGATCCTTGAATCTGTGAAAAGATGCAGGAGCAGGATGGTAGAACCTGAAATGGAGGATTTATCCGCGCTCCCTTCAACAGGCGAAGGCCTTCTTCCTGCAGAAGATGAAGTATCCCCGTCCCCTGTAGCCGATACAGCCTGCGGGGAGATTCCTGCATCAGCCGAAGAGCCCGATAACTACGAGCCTGTCTACATATCGGAGGATATCGATTCTTTTATGGGGCTTGACGGGAGGATCTATACGCTTTCAAATGAAGACATTGTTATGCTGCCCGCGAAAAATGCATCTGTTCTTTACAGTCGCAACATAGCCTTAAATATAAGGGTTGGCAAATAATAATGAGATTTAATCGGTAAATCATTGCCTGGTTTCCGTGATCGCCGGATCTCCTGGATCCGGGTAGATATCCACAATCAAGGGGCTTGAGATTTTATGAAAATGCCAACAAAATTCAAGACATATTGTCCGTACTGCAGAACACACGAAGTTCACGAGGTCGAAAAGGTAAAAAAAGGCCGTGATCTTCACCTGCACTGGATCGACCGCCAGAAGGCACGAAGAAGTAAGGTAGGAAACATGGGGAAGTTCTCGAAGGTTCCCGGTGGAGATAAACCTACAAAGAGAATCAATGTAAGATACAGGTGCACGAAGTGCGGCAAGGCACACCTTAGATCAGGTGTCAAAGCAGGAAAATTCGAACTAACGGAGTGATTTTAATGGTCAGAGTAAACAGAGAAAACAGGACGAAATTCTATACGGTAAAATGCCCTGATTGCGAGAACGAGCAGGTAATCTTCCAGAGGGCCAGCACGGTTGTAAACTGTGTTGTCTGCGGGAAGGTCCTTTCTGAACCGAGCGGCGGCAATGCCGATATCAAGGCAGAGATTATTGCTGCAAACGAGTAACTAATAGATATGAATGAGAGAGACTGGCCGGATGAAGGCGAACTTGTTGTATGCACCGTCACAAATGTAAAAGATTTTGTCGCATTTGTAACTCTTGACGAATACAACAACAATGAAGGCCTTATCCCCATAGCGGAGGTTGCGCGGGGCTGGATTAAGCATATCCGCGATTTTGTCAGGGAAGGGCAGAAGGTCGTCTGCAAGGTTCTTCATGTAAACAAGAGCCGCGGGCACATTGATCTCTCATTGAAAGACGTCAACGAACACCAGCGCAAGGAAAAGATAAACGAGTGGAAGAACGAGCAGAAGGCAAGGAAATGGATCGAATTCATCTCTGAAGCAAGCGGTTTTCCTGCACCTGAACTCGAAAATATTTTCTATAAGGAATATGGGGCTTTATTCCCTGTTTTTGAAGATATCCTGATAGATGAAGAGGCCACTCTCAAAAAACTCGGTCTTGAGAAGAAGGTATCCGAATCGCTGGTTAAAATTGCAAATGAAAATGTAAAACTTCCAAAAGTTACAATTTCAGGCACACTGATTCTTACTTCCAACAAACCTGACGGCGTCAATGTTATCCGCAGGGCATTAAGAAGCGCCCAGCCGAAGGTTGAAGATGTCGAGATCGAACTTTTTTATATCGGTGCACCCAAATACAGGGTCAAAGTGACCGCTCCTGATTATAAATCCGCGGAGAAAGCGATAAACAAAGTCGCAAAAGCTGCAATAGGAGTTGTCGAGAGAGCCGAGGGTTATGGCGAATTCGTCCGTAAGCAGAAGGCCGGAAAGAACTGATGAGTAAAAAGATCAGAAAATGCCCGGATGACGGGCGTTACACCCTTTCCGTCATATGCCCTGTGTGCGGAAAGGAGACCTGGTGTGCGCATCCTTCCAGGTACTCCCCACAGGATGCCTATGGAAGATACAGGAGAGAAACTAAAGATGATTGAAGAGATCTCGGTTGATTTTTTTGGTGACGAGTCGGACGAATTTTCCTGCGACATAATGATTGAAGGACTTCCCGGTGTAGGGCAGGTAGGAAAACTCGCAGCCGAGCATATGATGGAGGAGCTCGGGGCGGAAAAGATTGCAGAGATAAGATCCATCTTCTTTCCTCCCCAGGTCCTTGTAGACGAGAAAGGTGTTGCACATCTTCCAAAGAACGAGATATACAGGTATTCCGGCGATGGCAGGAGTATAATGTTTCTTATCGGGGATTTCCAGAGCGGATCTGCCGAAGGGCACTACATCCTAACCGACACCTATCTCGATATCGCAGAGAAACTCGGGGTAAAGAGAATCTATACCCTCGGGGGGTATGGAGTGGGACATCTTATTGAAACCAGCCGTGTCCTTGCAGCTGTAAATAATGAGTCCCTTAAGGAAGAGGTACTGGGCGCCGGAGGTGAATTTTCCCATGATGAACCCGGCGGAGGGATCATCGGCGCCTCCGGACTCCTTCTCGGACTGGGTGAAAAACGCGGCATTGAAGGAATCTGCCTGATGGGGGAGACCTCCGGTTATATGGTCGATCCCAAAAGCTCAAGCTCCCTGCTTGAGGTATTGTCACGCATGATCGGCATAAGCGTGGATCCGACAAAACTCCAGGAAAGGGCCGCCGAGATGGAGACATTCCTGGAAAGGCTCAAGACGCTCGAGCAGGCAAAGACAGAGGAAGAACTAACCTATATCGGGTGATGTATGATCTGCAATGCGGATTTACACATCCATTCTCTTTTCTCGATGGCTTCATCGAAGAGCACAACTCCTGAAAATCTTGTTCATTCCTGTTCTGTAAAGGGCCTTGATGTTCTCGGGTCGGGTGATGCACTTCACCCTGAATGGAGGAGGATGTGGATTGCATATTCCGGTGAAGAAGAGGGAGATGTAATCGTCGTCCCGACGGCCGAGGTCCAGGCCGAAGGGAGAGTTCATCATCTGATTTTAATGGAGGATTTTGAACAGGCGGAAATAATTGCAGACGAACTCAGGCCGTTTAGTAAAAATATCGATAAAGACGGCCGCCCTCATATAAACCTCTCCGGCGAAAGGATCGCAGGGATAGTTCACGATGCAGGCGGCTTCATCGGTCCCGCCCATGCGTTCACCCCGTGGACCGGAATGTACGGCAGGTTTGATTCACTTCACGAATGCTACGGTGACGAAGGCATAGATTTCCTCGAACTCGGCCTCAGTGCGGATACGTCATATGGCGAGCGGATACCTGAACTCTCGAAGATCCCCTTTCTCTCGAATTCGGATGCACACAGTCCGCAGCTCCATAAACTGGGTCGTGAATTCAACAGGCTGGATATAAAGGATAGAAGTGCCGGTTCCGTAATCTACTCTGTTGTCAAAGGAAAGATAGTGCTGAACGCCGGATTCTTCCCCGGGGAGGGGAAGTATAACCGGACAGCCTGCACCCGCTGTTACCGGCAGTACTCTGCATTAGAGGCGGAAAAACTATCCTGGAGATGTCCTCATGACGGCGGCCGCATCAAAATGGGTGTACTTGACAGGGCAATGAGCCATAGCGATGAGACAATTGATCGCGGGAATCGCCCGCCGTATTGCCATATAATACCCCTCGGAGAGATCATCCGCGAGGTGAAGGGTGTCTCGTCACCCTGTACCAAGGGGTGTATGGATTTATACTGGTCATTTATCAGGAATTTGGGCAGCGAGATACCGGTTCTTATCGATCTGTCTTATGATGAACTGTCATCCGTCGACGAGAAGACTGCGGAGGCGATAATGAAGTTCAGAAAAGGGGATATCAAACTGCACCCGGGAGGCGGGGGCAGGTACGGGAGTTTCAGTCTTTAAATCAAAACAGGTATTCAATCAATTATTCTTTTTTGTGTTCTTTTGTGGCATGTGTACTCTCGAACATCTGGCCGGTGATCTGCTTTCTGATCTCCCTGATCTCTTCAAGCGCCCTGTCTCTTGTCTCCTGGTCCCCTCTTTCGTGCGCTGCTGCTGCTATATCTGTCAGCTGTATTATGAGTGAGAATGTATCACCGTCTTCAAGGATCTTTTTTGAGATCATTTATCCTGCTTAAATTTGCCATTCTCTGGTTTATATATTAGACGGTACCGGCTTTTTATGGAGTGTCCCTTGTTAGAAGCCCCTTTACGAATTCCCGCGTGAAATAGGCATGAGTATATCCGGCAAGAAGGCTCCCTGAATATATGCCGTCTTTTCCATCTTCTATTCCTTTCCCTCTTTTAAGATTTAATGCGTATTTCACATCTCCAAGTCCGCTCAGTTTTGTATAATGAAACTCGTGTCCCCTGTAACAGGTATTTTTCGGGATTATGCAGTCCCCGGCCACACATTTCGCATCGACGTAGCCGAGTGCCTGAAACCTGTCCATCTTTATCGTCTCTGCGGGAATTAGTCCGCACATTCTTGATTTTTTCCCGTCTATCTCTATACTGTCTGTGAGGTATGTCAGGCCGCCGCATTCGGCATATATGATCTTTCCCGATTCTGCGGCTTTTTTGACCTCTCCCCTGCACCCGGAACTCTCCAGTTCTTTCCCGTAGAGTTCAGGGTAGCCTCCGCCGAAATATAGTCCGTCGACATCGGGAAGGCTGTCTGTTATCGGGCTGAAGAACACCAGCCCGACACCCTCTCTCCTGAGCATGTCGAGGTTGTCTGCATAATAGAAGTTGAATGCCTTGTCCCAGGCTATTCCCATCCTGAAGCGGTCCCCGCGGGAATTACTCTCATCCTCCTTTTGGCACCAGGCAATTTTGCTCCCTGCATCTTCAATAAGAGCATCCACATCGCAGGAATCTTCAATAAGATCCCCGTATTCGGCGATGATGCTGGTCTCATGTGCCATCTGGAGCCCGAGATGCCTGGACTCTACAGTCTTTTCCCTTTCAAAAGGCACCCACCCGTATGCCTTCTTCACGAGAGAGCATTCAATCATCTTCCTGTGCCTGTCGCTTCCGATCCTGTTGAAGATTACGCCGCTGATATTAATATCCCTGTCAAAGGATTCGAATCCTTTTACCACTGCATTGATGCTTCTCGAACTCCCTTTTGCATCTGCAACAAGCACCACGGGACATCCGAGAATCTTTGCCACATGTGCGGTGCTTCCGGTATCTTCTCCTTCCAGTCCGTCATAAAGACCCATTACACCTTCGATAACCGCAATGTCGGCGCCGCAGCATGCACGTGAAAATGTTTCGATGACTCCTTCCTCCTCCATCATGAAGGGATCGAGATTCCTCGAATATCTCCCGCATATCGCAGTGTGGTGCGACGGGTCGATGAAATCCGGACCTACCTTAAAAGGCTGGACCACAAGCCCCCTCTTTACGAGAGCCGACATCAGGGCTCCGGATATGGTTGTTTTACCACATCCGCTATGTGTCCCTGCTACAATTATCGCGGGAATCATTAGGATCAGTTTTGCCTTTGCGGTATTATTCTTTTGTGATATTTCTTTAAATCAGGGGGTTTGGTTTGAATTGAATTAAAAAAGTAAGAATAAATAGTTTTAAAACCAATTATTTTTTGTTAACCCCAAAAAAATTGGGTTTAATCTGTATTATTAGAGGTGTTAAAATGCATATTATGGAAGGTTTCCTGCCCAGTCCGTGGTGGCAGATCTGGTGGATTCTGGCTTTGCCATGTCTGATCTACGGTTTTTACAAACTGAAGAAAATAATGGACGAGAACCGTGAGGTTCTACCTCTCCTTGGAGTCGCAGGTGGTTTTATCTTTGTATTGTCGGCCCTTAAACTGCCTTCTGTTACAGGCAGCTGCTCGCATCCAACCGGAACGGCACTCTCTGCGATAACCTTCGGCCCGTGGATTACAGCGGTGCTCGGATTTATCGTGCTTTTGTTCCAGTCGCTCTTCCTTGCACACGGGGGAATTACGACACTCGGCGCAAATATGGTCTCTATGGCGATAGTCGGGCCATTTGTAGGATATTACGCGTATAAAGGTCTTGATAAACTGAATGTCAACTTCTTTGCCAATGTCTTCATTGCCGCATTCCTTTGCGATCTTGTAACCTATTGTGTAACGGCACTTGAACTTGCACTTGCTTTCCCTGCAACTGCCGGAGGACTGGCAGCATCCTTTGCCGCTTTCCTTGGTGTCTTTGCAGTAACCCAGGTCCCGCTTGCAATCGTTGAAGGTCTTGTTTTTGTCGTGATATTCAAGTATATAATCATGCTTAAGCCTGATCTTCTCCTGAAGATGAAAGTCCTGACTGAAGAGAAGATGGAGAAGGTTAAAGGAGGGATTGAGGAATGAAATATCTTTACGAGGCGATTACAGTAATTGCGATCATAGTGTTTATCGGGATATTCCTGTACACGGACGCCATGGTCCAGGCTTCCGGAGTGGAAGGCTGGGGAGGAACAGACGGAGTAGGGTCAGAGATGGTCGAGGAACTTGGATATGAACCATGGATCGACAACTCTGATTATACGTTCACCCCGCCGTCCGGTGAGATTGAATCATGTCTCTTTGCGCTCCAGGCAACATTTGGCGGTCTTTTGATCGGCTGGATATTCGGGTCATGGTACACGGAGAGAAAAATTAAAAAGAATCCAAATTAACTATTTTTAGAATTGTGAACCGATGTATTACGAACTGCTGGAAGATGTAGCACAAAAAAGCAAAATACGGGATGTCAATTCCGCAGTTAAGCTCATACTCGGTCTTGGGTGCATTCTTATCTGTGTCTCTTCCGGCGGATTTCTTACACCGGTTGTAATTGCATTGTCGATAAGCCTGGTTACAATATTTATCGGTGGCATAAGTCTACGCCTTTACCTAAAATTACTCCTGGTACCTCTTGGATTTGCAGTATTGAGTGTACTTGTAATAATTTTCGTCAGAAACAGCGGGGATGTGGTATTCATATACGATCTATCCGGGTTGCTGACCCTGACAGTAACAAAAGGGAGCGTTAATGAAGGAATTCTGGTTTTTTCCCGTGTTTTTGGCGGGATGTGTTCGCTGTTTTTTATCTCTCTTACAACCCCGGCTACTGAGATATTTACACTTGCAAAGAGATGCAAGATCCCGGGTTTCATCATTGAACTTGCAATGCTCGTGTACAGGTATATTTTCATTCTTATCGAAGAGGCGGAGATGATATACAGTGCTCAGGTAATGCGGCTTGCATACGGGCGGAGAAAAGGTTCGATCGAATCCTTCGGTATGATGTCCGGAGCGCTCTTCATTAATTCCTGGGAATCCGGGGAGAGGCTTATCGGTGCAATGGATTCGAGATGCTACAACGGGAAATTTGCATTGCTTGGTGAACCGGAATCCTTCTTTTGTCCTGCCCTGATTGCATCAGTAATCTGTCTGGTCATATTTTTGGGAATCATGATCTCTACTGCCAATATAGAATTTTTTGGAGGAGTTATACGGTGAATTCGTTAATCCGCCTGGATAATATTGAATACAGCTATCCCAACGGACTTAAAGCCCTGAAAGGAATCACCCTCCCGATAGAGAAGGGGGAAAAGATTGCAATAGTCGGGTCAAACGGGGCGGGTAAATCAACACTTCTTCTCATGTTTAACGGAATGCTGAAACCTGAAAAAGGGGCAGTCTTCTATGACGGAGAGCCGGTTTCATATACCCGTGATGCCCTCCGGGACCTCAGGAAGAAGGTTGGTTTCGTATTCCAGAATCCCGACCACCAGATTATCGCCCCGACAGTATACCAGGATGTGGCTTTCGGCCCTGTAAACCTGGATTATACCTCGGAAGAGATCGAAAGATCAGTAAATGAAGCTCTTATGTATGTCGGGCTTTCGGGCTTCGGACGCCGCCCTCCCCATCACCTGTCGGGCGGTGAGAAAAAGAAGGTGGCAATCGCCGGTATTCTTGCTATGAATCCCGATGTACTGGTATTCGATGAACCAACGAGTGCTCTTGATCCAGGGAGTTCTGAAAGTATCATGGAGCTTCTTGATGAATTAAATCATGAAGGAAAGACGATTATAATTTCGACTCATGATGTTGAACTTGCATATCCGTGGGCGGACAGGATTGTTCTTATGGATGAGGGCAGGATAATTAAAAGTGGTGAGTCCGGCCAGGTATTTTCTGACGAGAAGTTACTGAGGGAAGCAAAATTATCAAAACCCGTCCTTCTTGAGATCTATGATTCGCTTGTCGGAAGGGGGATGCCTGAACAGGAGAAACTCCCAAAATCCGTTCTTGATTTTGCCCGGATGATAGATGGCGGAATGCTCAATGAAATAAAGTGTGACAGATGCGGATCGATATTCCTTGTGGATGCTGACAGGCTTGAAGGTGAATCGCTGACCAGGCACCTTGATAATTATTTGATCGAATTTACAGGTGCTATGGGTTCATATGCAAAGAAAAAGGCAGAGACCGAGGGGATCGTTCTTAATTTTACTTATGGTGTGATTGATAAATGCCTCTTAAAGGCAATATCCGGCCATAACAGCCTGATAATTACAACCGGCGGTATGATACAAAGGGTAATGGATCGGGTTGATGAATATAACAGGGAATGCGGAAAGGATATCGAAGTAATAATCAGTGAAACTGCGTTAAATTAATCCGGGAAAAATATGGAACCGGTTTGCCGGATATTTTAATCAGGTTATTGTTACTTCCTCATCGGCGATAATCACTCCAAGACTGTCGTCAATTAATATCGCATGCCATTTCCCTGGTTTAAAAGGTTTCAGATATGACCAGCCGCCTCCCCATTTGCTATTATCACCGACTCTTGAATAATCATTTGTTACATAATATTGTCCATTGATATTTGATGATACAGTGAAATAATAAAAAACATCGCCCGGCTGAATTTTCTGGCCTTCCATGGTTATTGACTGCATAGCCTCGTGTGATTCGCCGTTAGGATCTAAAAGCATAAACTTGATCCCTTCTGTTCCTGTATAATGTCCCTCCTGGTATGACAGATCCAGTTCATTTCCTGCAGAAAATTTAATTTTTATCGAATCTGCTTCCCATTTGTTATTTCCTGACAAACCTGGGATTACCTCTGCCTGTACAATTGCATATTGGGGATTATAGTTCATTGGAATTGAAGAAGATTCGATATTCATTGCATAGACTGCTGCAAATGCTGCAACCAGAACAAGAATACAGATCATTAAAATTGTACCGATATTTTCAGTAACACCACAATCATCCATACAATAAAAATTCACATATCAAATAATAATACTAATTGAAATTGGCCTGCTTAAAAATCCGGTAAAAATTAAATAATGAATTAGAAGTTGCCTGCAAATAAAACAAAAAGTCCGGAAACGGCTGCCGGAGGATCATTTACATCGCCGGTTGATACTCTTTCGTCAGGGTACCCGAGACGTTCGCAGACTGCGATTCTGCAGTCCGGAGATCCTGCTGCCAGTCTTTTTGCAAGCATAGAGATATTGAACTCCGGGTCGGCGATGACGAAGGCGATCTTTCCCCTTGATATTTCGAAGAGGATCTCCTCCCCCGCTCTTTCATGGTCCTTTGCATGTGCGTTGACGATTGCAGTCTTCGTCATCGGGATCTTCAGCTTTGCGCAGGCATACTGGTATGAGGATATGCCTGGGATTATCCCTCCTTTGAGATAACCGAGCCCTGCAAGCATCGGGTCTCCTGTCGAAAGAACGACTGCATTTTCGGGAAGGTTATGGAGTGCCCTGTAATCCGTGATTATCCTTGCATCACAGCCGTCTTTGATATGTCCTGATGCAAGCTCTATAGCCCTCTCCGAGCCATAGATCAAATCCGCGTTCTCAATCGCCGAGACTGCATCCTCCGTAAGCATCCCCGGCCCGCAGCCCACTCCAACGATCTTCATCCCGAATCCCCCGTGACATTTCCCTGCCGATCGATAATTACAACCCTCATATCAGGCATTTTATCCTTGTAATCCTTAAGGTTATTTTTCAGGATCGAGTCCCAGTCCCCGGACATAGTCAGCTCCTCAACCGTTTTATAACCCGTATCATCAAGTATTTTGGGATTTAAAAACTTCAGGATAAGTGCAGGAAGGCCGCAGAGAACAGCCTCTCCTCCCGCGGCTTCGATCGCCTTTTCCATGAATTTTCCGACAAGTATCACTTCTTTATCCGGAAAGAGCATCCTCGAATACCTGAGACCTGTACGCCCCGTCGTCAGCACCGGAAAATTCGCTGATTTAATCCTGTCAAATACATCTTCTGAGAGATGATCGTCCCACGGTTCGACAAGCCCGGTCGATCCCAGCACGGAGACTCCCCCGGTAACTCCGACCTTCGGGTTGAGAGTCTTTTCGCCGATCTCTCTTCCTTTGGGTATGCTGAGCCTGACCAAAACACCTTCAAGGTTAAGTTCTTCAGAGGCTTCGGCAATGGCGTTTAAGATTGCGTCCATCGCAGGGGGGCTTATAGCGGGATCTCCCTTTTTGTATCTCGGGGTATTTCTCTCAAAACGCCCGATGCCTTCTTCGGGGCAGAAGGCGATCCCGGCCTCTGCCCTCTCAGCCGTTGCAAGGAACATTAACCCCGCGGTGATATCGTTTTTGTAATCGCCTGAATACTTGTACGCAACTCCTTTTCCCTCTCTACCTTCAGCATCTATGTCAAACCTCAGGCCGCAGGCGATCCGGATGTTTACGGATGAAACCGGCCGGCCTAACGAGAGAACAGCAGCCTTGCAGGCGGCAGCAGCCGTTGTTCCGGTTGTAAAACCTCTCCTGAGAATACCTCCCTTTGATGTCAGGATAGAAAGGCCCCCTGAAACGAGTGTCAGTGCTTCTTTGTCGTCACACAGGTCAGCCCATTCTTCGGGATATTCAAAGCCGGTTACAGGATCTCTTATCTTCATTTAATTTCGCTGTTTTTCAATATGCATCGTAATAATCTCGTTCATCGAGGCAACTGCAGGAGGCGTTCCCCCCCTTGTTCCGATATTCGAGATAGAGGGGACGTTCTTTGTACGGAGAATCTCCTTTGATTCTTTAGCGTTTACGAAACCCACCGGAGTTCCAATGACCAGTGCAGGTTTTATGCCTTCATCGATCATATCGCATACGACAAGAAGGGCCGAGGGAGCGTTGCCGATAACGATAATCGAACCTTTTATCCGGTCCTTTAATGCAAGGAAGCCTGCCGAACTTCTTGTAATCTCTTTTTCCTTCGATATTTCGATCTCATAATCGAGTGCGCAAAGAACCTCGGAGTTGTGCTCCTTCTTCCTTATCCCTGTCTGGACCATCCTGATATCGGTGATTATCGGCGCTCCTGAAGCGAGGGCATCAAGGCCGGCCTCTATTGGGTTGTTGTTGAAGGCCATCAGGTCGGCCATAATGAAGTCGCCGACCGATATTGCGCACCTCTGGCGGATCCGATCCTCAGGCGTTTCGTTGCCGACGACCATCCTTGCAAGCCCCCTGCTTGTGGAAGAGATGAGGTAGCCTTCTTTTGTATCCGCACCCGGATCAATATACGTATTTTCTGTCATAACCCCTCGGAGTAATCATGATCTCTTTTTCACATATGGTAACTCTTCTGGTCTCTTCCCCGCCGACAATCACAATCGAGCTCATATCAACAAAACCGTCATCGTCAAAGAGCGATTTGAGGGTGAAGAAGCAGAGGTCCTGCTCGTCCCTGTATGCATTTTTTACAACTGCAACAGGTGTTTTTTCGTCCTTATGCTTAAGGGCGATCGATAATGCAAGAGAGAGATTGTCGGGTCTTCCCCTGCTTTTTGGATTATAGAGTGCAACAGGGATGCCCATCCGGAATGCAAGTTCAAGCCTCTTTTCGATGATCTCAAGGGGGGTCAGGAGATCCGAGAGAGAGATCGTGACATAGTCCCCGGACAGGGGCGATCCTGCTATCGAGGCGGCTGCGGTCGCTGCGGTCACTCCCGGAACGATCTCGTAATCTATACAGGAGTCTTCATGCTCGATCACCTCAAGGACAATGCTTGCCATTCCGTAGACGCCGGGGTCGCCGCCGCTGACCATACAGACTGTCTTCTCTTTTGCAAGCTCAACGCACTTTCTTGCACGATCGACCTCTTTTCCCATCGAGCTTGTAATGACTTCTTTATCTTTCAGAATCTCCGGGATCTGCTTCAGGTAGAAATCGTTCCCGATTATTATATCAGATTCCATGATTGCTTCGACGGCCCTTCCTGTAAGCTGGGTCTTCTTTCCCGGCCCTGTGCCAACAATGAACAGTTTCCCTCTACATCCTGACGACTGCAATAGTAACTCCTCCGTATTTTCTTTTCTTCATGACAATCTCCTTTCTCTTTGACAATGCCAGTGCAGCAGGCTCTGCAACACCCGGAAGTCCGAGCTTATCCTGTGCCCTCGACGGTGATTCAGGCACCTGCTCCTTAAGGGTTTCATCGTCCAAAAAAACCAGGTTTCCGCCGATTTCACGTACCGCATCAGCCAGGCCTTTTTCATTCATCTTAAGCTCAGTCGTCGCGTATGCAAGAACCTCATCACTGTTTATGCCCGAATCGGCAAAGGCCGAGTCAAGTGCACTTAGGACATCTTCCTTCCGGATGTCTTTGCGGCAGCCGATCCCGACTATATACTCTCCTCTTTTCAGGAGGACGGAGACACCCGGAGGGGCGATGGCGATTGCAGGCGGGGCAATCATGTGTATCTTTACGTCCCCGTCAAGTATTGCGGAATTTACAGCCCTTGTAGAGTCCCTGTTGACTATTTCGAGACCTTTTTCATCTGCGATGCACTCGACCGAAGGAAGGCCCATCGTCTCTGTCGCGGTTGTTATCACAGGGTGGATTCCGAATCTCCCAAGCTCTCTTGCGAGTTCGTTTCCACCGTGATGGCCGCCTGTAACCGGAATCGCGTACTTCAAATCAGGGCTGACGACAACCAGGCACGGGTCGGTCCATTTATCCCTGAGCAGTGGTGCCGCCATCCTTACCGCAATTCCAGTAGACATTACCGCAACAATTCTTTTGTAAATCCCGAACACTTCAGCGAAGACTTCGCCTGAATAGAGCCTGAAGTCGGCATTCAGCCCGGCGGCAAGCTCCTCTGCAGCATCTGCAAATTTATCCAGGGAGATTACGACAGTATCTTTCATCCGTAGAGGTGCGAGTTTACATAACCGGGTCCGGATGCGTTTACGACTTCACCGATTACTATAAGGGCGGTCTTTTCGATTCCGGCTTCCCTTGCTTTTTCCGCGATATCGGCAACGGTCCCTCTCACGATCTTCTCGTCAGGCCATGTTGCATGATAGATTACAGCTGCCGGAGTCTCCGGCGGGCACCTGACTCTTTCAAAGATCGATTCCATATGTTCTGTGCCGAGGAAGATCACCATAGTCTGTCCGAGTTCGGACATCTCTGCGATCTGATCCATGTCGAGTGTCTTTCCTGCAGGGCGTGTGACTATCACCGATTCGGAGACTCCCTTTAACGTATACTGGATTCCAAGCGATGCGGCAGCCCCGAACATCGAGGATACGCCGGGAACCCTCTCTGTTTCGATTCCGGCTTTCTCCAGGATATCCACCTGCTCGATAATTGCCCCATATAATGCGGGGTCTCCCGAATGGAGTCTAACGACATTCTTCCCCTCGCGTGCAGCCCGGATCATGATATCCGTCATAACCTCGAGCTTCATGCCCCAGCTGTCATATTTTTCAGCCGCCGGGCACTCGTCTACAAGCTGCGAATTTACAAGAGAGCCTGCATAGATGAGGACATCGGCTTTATCCAGCAGCTCTTTTCCTTTAACTGTAATAAGGCCGGGATCGCCGCAACCCGCACCTACAATGTATACTTTCGGCATCCTTCCTCACTTCCCTGCAAACAATATGCTGAAATATGCACTCTCTTCCGGAAGATCATCGTTGTAATAGATCTTCTGGTCCTCCATGTACATCTTCTCGGCCAGGATAAAATTCCTGTATCCGTCCTTTCTCAATTCCCCGGCCTTCTCTCTCGGCCTTCTCACCTTAAGAAGGATTTTGGAGTTGATATCCGATCCGTCGGAGATCTCGATCCCCCCGTTAAGCGAGAGTCCTGCGGCAGAAGCAAGAGCTGTAATCGAGCTTACCCCCGGAACGGAACTATACCCTATATCCGGGTGATTCTTATCCAGAACCTCGCATAGTCTTCCGAAAGTTCCGTAGAAATTGGGATCGCCCAGGATGCAGAATACTGCCAGACCGTCCTTTGCAACCGCTGCTATCTTCTCAGCATTCTCCTCAATGCATCTTCTGATATGGTCCTCGTCATCGGTCATCGGGAAGGAGAGAACCACCGGGTCTTTCCTGTAAGGGGAGATAATCTCCTTTGCAACATTTCCGGGGACAAAAACCTGATCCGCCTCTTTAATGAGCCTGACTGCTCTTACTGTAAGCAGTTCAGGGTCCCCCGGCCCGATCCCAACAGCAACCAGCATCTATTCCACCTCTCCCACGATGATATATACCGGGTTTTGCGGTTTGAACATGATATCTCCTGTAAGTTCATATGAACGCGAAACCTGGATATGAACTACTTCCCTTAAGATCCCCAGCTCCTTCATCTTATTTACCGCCTTTGAGACTGTACCGAGCAAAACGGCATTGACGACGATCCTTCCCGAGACCATTTTATTCAGCCTCTCAAGTACGGATTCGAGATCCCCTGAACCGCCGACAAATGCACAGTCGAATGCATTGGACCCGATCTCGTCAAGGACGGATGCAGCCTCCCCGTGAATCAGGATGACATTATCCCTTCCTGCATTCTCGATCTCACGCATTGCATACTCCACTGCTTCAGCTCTCCGGTCTATCGCATAGACGCTTTTACAGACTGTGGATGCCTCTATCGATATCTTCCCGGTTCCGCATCCGATATCGACCATAACATCACCCTTTTTAATCCTGAGCTTTTGCAGGGAGACTGCCATTATCTCGTCCTGTGTCGGTCCGCCTTTCAGTCCCATGAGTGATAGTATATTTGTATGGATTTGTTAAATTCTTGGCTATTCGTCTGAACTATTTTTTAATATGATTATACAGGTGCAATTCATTCAATTGGTAAAGGTTAAAGGCATTATCAGGTGTATAATATAAGAATGATCGTAATTCGTAGGGAGATTTGCGGATACTGCGGTGCCTGTGTTTCTGTCTGTCCTGAAGCTGCACTGGAGCTTGTTGATGCATATCTCGAAATCGATGCGGAAAAATGTAAAAACTGCAGTATATGCGTCAGGGTCTGCCCTCTTGGTGCACTGGAGGTGTCCGATGAAGAGTGAATATGACATCCTGATAATCGGGGGCGGGCCGGGCGGCGCGCTTGCAGCAAAAACAGCTGCACAATCCGGGTTGTCGGTCTGCATTATCGAGAAGAGGCCTGCAATCGGCGCACCCGTCCGTTGTGCAGAGGGAATCGGAGAGGATTTAATCAGTGAATTCTTCGATGAAGTTGATCCCAAATGGATATCTGCAAAGATCGAGAGGGCAAAGCTCATCGCACCTGACGGATCGGCGTTCTACCTCGACCCGGCAATGGCGGGCAACGAGGTTGGTTACGTCCTTGACAGGAAGTTCTTCGACCGTGAGCTTATCTGGCAGGCGGTCGATGCCGGTGCCGAGTGCTATGTCAGGGCGCGTGCAACCGATGCAATAGTTGAAGACGGCAGGGTATGCGGTGCCAGAATCGAATATGGAAAGGAAAAGTATGAAGTCCGGGCAAAAATTGTCATCGCCGCCGACGGCGTGGAGTCCAAATTCTCAAGATACTGCGGAATAGACACCACAGTCCCCCTAAGGGAGCTTGAGACCTGCGCCCAGTACCTGATGACAGATATCGATATCGAACCGGGCGTTACCGTCTTTTATGTAGGGAGGGATGTGGCGCCTGAAGGCTATATCTGGATCTTCCCCAAAGGCAAACGTTCTGCAAACGTCGGAATCGGGATCTCCGGGACCCAGTCGAAGAACGGAAAGAGGGCCAAAGACTACCTCGACAAATACGTAAAAGAGAACTTCCCCGAAGGAAAGACAATCGAATTAATAATCGGGGGTGTCTCGGTCTGCGAACCCCTTGACTGCACGGTGGCCGACGGGCTGATCATAGTCGGAGATGCGGCAAGGTTAAGCGATCCCATCACGGGCGGCGGAATATACAATGCAATGTATACCGGAAAGCTTGCGGCAGAGGTTGCAGCGGAGTGCATAGCCAGAGACGACTGCAGCAAAGAAGCGCTGATGAAGTATGACGAGACCTGGCGGAATTCGAAGATGGGCAGGGCCCTTGATCGCAATTACCAGATAAAGGAGATCTTTGTAAAACTCGAGGACAAGCAGCTGAATGCAATTCTTAACTCGGTCAACAATCTTGCGATGAAGGAATTTTCCACGCTGACACTTGTAAAGGAGCTTATCAGGCTCAACCCCAGGATACTGAAGGATCTTGCAGGGATAAAAAAATATTTTGAATAATTTTTTCTAAATTTTATTTTGGGGCCTTTAACTGTTTGTTAAGGATCTTCATGCATCTTTCTTCTGCATCCTTTTTAGTAAAGACAATAATCATATCGTCAGGCTGAATTGTGATCGTTCCGCTTGGGATGATTAAATCTTTGCCTTTTCTTTTGATCGCAATAAAGACGAAATCCTTCACTTCAAGCTCCCTGATCTCATGGTCGACGAACGGGGCGTTCTTCTCAACAATTATCTCGAAGATCGTCCCCCCGGGTATCGATGCCAGCTGCTGCATATCCGGGTTTTCCGACCAGTAATAGAGCCTGCTTGCAACAAGTTCATCCGGGTTTTCGCTTATGATTACTCCTACTTCCTTGAAGAGCTCCGAGTGCTCGATATCGTTTACGATTGAAACGAGACTTTTCACATTGAATCTCTTGGCAAGCCAGCATGTCATCAGGTTGACAGCATCGTCGCTCGTTGTCGTGACGACGGCATCCGCACGATCTATTCCTGCATCTTCAAGAATCGACCTGTTTGTCGAGTTTCCTGTTATCGCCAGGACGTCGTAATGTTCGAGGATCTCGTTGCACCTCTCCTCGTCCTTGTCTATCACAACAACACTGTCGCCGTGTTCCGCGGCGGTCGCTACAAGGTTTTTTCCGATTCCTCCAAGGCCGATAATTATGATATACATCTCAATTCACATATTCTCCGTGACCATAGATATAATCTATGAAATCAAATATTACTCTTTAAGTGATTTGCGGGATTGATGAAGCCGGAAAGGGATCCGTTATAGGGCCGATGGTAATAGGTGGTGTTTCCGGGGAGAGCCACGACGTTTTTGAAAAGAGGGGTTTTGCAGATTCAAAGACCTTAACACCCGGGCGCAGGGAACGTTTTTACGAAGAGATAGTATCGGAATTCAAGACCACGACCGTAGTCCTTTCTGCGGCGATGATCGACGAGCTCAGGAATTCCATGACGATGAACGAGATCGTCGCAAGGTCGCATGCACGTGCAATCTCTGACCTGATGCCCGATTGTGCATATGTCGATGCCTGCGACGTCAATGAGGCAAGATATGCGGCAACATTATCGGGTTATCTTAAGGGAGACCAAATTGAGATCGTATCCCGGCACAGAGCGGACGATCTATATGCCGTAGTCAGTGCTGCAAGCATCGTTGCAAAGGTCACCCGCGACAGGATGATAGAGGACCTGAAATCCGAATGGGGCAATATCGGGAGCGGCTATCCTTCGGACCCGGTGACAATCTCCTTTTTGAAGGATTACATCTCCGAACGCCATGAACCTCCTCCGATTGCCAGGAGGAGCTGGAAGACCATCTCCAATATGCTGGGCGGCAGGGACCAGAAGAAACTGTTTGATTTCTGACCGGAATTATAATAGCCCGGCCTGTTCAATTATTTAGACAGTACTATAAACCTGCGCAGTCCTTTGCGGACGGCGAAATATTTTATAAAAAAACGGGAAGATGAGCGACCTGATAGCAAATAACTGGATATTAATAGTTTT
>CAYXKC010000021.1:0-22598 GCA_964465295.1 uncultured Methanomicrobiaceae archaeon
TTGTGATTACAACGTCACCGATGGTGTCGACGAGCATCTTGTCCATGCCCTTTGGCCCGAGTGTTGTTCTTACTGCGCTTGCAACTGCTTTTGCTGCGGCGATGTTCCCGCTCTGGGCATCGCGGCCGCGTGTACGCTGGCTGCCTTCTTTAAGGATAAAGATAGGCTGTCCTCCAAGATTTGCTACCATATTATTAAACTCCTATATTATGTCTTAAAAATGTGGTTAGTAGTTCTATATAAAGTTTATTGTTCTTCGATCAGCTCGATGAACTCGGATCCCTTTTTTAGATCCGAGAGCACGTCCTCGCCTATGATAAGTGTTTTGCCGATTCGTTTCTTCTTTTTGTAGTCTGTAAGGATGCATACCGCCCTTGATTCGGTTATTTCCGAGATATTCCCGATAAGCCCGGCGTGACGGATCGTCTTCTGGGCAGTGCCGTAGCCTGTAAGGATTGTCATCTTCTCGTAGACCGCGAGCGCATCGAAGGGCGCCCTGCACATTGTATGCGTTTCGATCCCTATCCTCCTAAAGTCGGGCGGGTAGTGGTCTTCAGGCTCTTTTGCCTCCTGCCGGCTGAAGGGCTCTGAGGCCTTTTTCAGGATATCGATCGCCTCGACAATTGCCGCGTCGAAGAGCTCCTCGAGCCTGATTGCGATATCGAGGGTGGTGCTCATTCCGCTCTCGTACTTGGATATTGTCCTTCTCGATACCCCGAGGGCCGAGGCCAGGTCGCCAAGGGAGAGGTTCTTCCCCTCGCGAAGCTCCCTGAGCCTGCTGCCGTCGATGTTGACATAGAGTCCGCCCGGCTGGGCGAATACGAGTGGGGGGACTTCGTCGACAAGGAAGTCGTAGAGGGTCTTTGCATTTGTAGCCACGATACCGTGGCGGATATAGACCGCGCCCCTCTCGAGCTCGGAGTCGCGTGCCCTCTCCCCGACGATGATGGGTGTTGCATCGAGATGGCGGGCGATGAGCGCGAGGTCGTGTGCACTCTCCTCGCCTACGCTGTCGATATGAGGAACCACCTTGATTACGAGTAGTTTTGCATCCTTTCGTGCAATGATGTCGAAACTCCTCGGCCGGATTCCGCACCGCTCGGATACGTTGTAGCCCGCCATTATAAGCACGCTGATTACTGTCTGAACGAGTCTTTCCTGTGACATGACACCTGTCCGGTTACAATTAATCTTCTTATGTTTAAGTGATCTATATTAAACCAGTACCTTTTCCATTTACATGAAAAGAACTTTGGATGGTGACATGGCCGGCAGATTCGGCTGTATTCTATGCTTATTGGAATAGACGATACCGACTCCCCTTCGGGAATGTGCACTACATATCTGGGCGCGGTTCTTGCGAAAAAACTGCTGGATGCGGGTTTTTCAGCCGCTTCACTGACACTTGCAAGGCTCAATCCCAATGCACGTTTCAAGACCAGGGGAAACGCCGCGGTATGCGTCGAGACCGATGCAGGGATGGAGGGCTTCGAAATTGCATGCAGTCTCGTGGATGAACTTTCGGATCTCTCGTGCGAAAACACGAACCCCGGTGTCGCGATGTCGGAATCATCCCTTCCGGAATGGTTCTACAAAAAGGCGGTCACGGACTTTCTCACCATTGAAGAGGCCATCGAATTCCTCGATGAAAATAATGCGGTTTACAGGGGATGGAAGAATAAAAGGGGCCTCATCGGCGCAGCCGCGGCTTTATCCGCGTCTTTTGACGACTGCACGTACGAATTTCTTGCATACAGGCATCACGGGAATAAGGGGGAAAGGTACGTCGACCGCGGCAGCGTATTCCTCGCCGAGGAGAGGACGTACCCGCATACATGGGACTCGGTCGATTTCGAAAACCGCGTCGTAGTCTGTGTCCCCCATACGCCCGACCCTGTCCTCTATGGCATCAGAGGGGAGTCCCCCGGGTGGGTCGAAAAGGCCGCGTCATATATTATATCCGAAGAGCCGTTTATTACCGCCCTTTACAGGACGAACCAGGGAACAGACGCACACCTGGTCGACGCTCCTATTGCGGATATGAAGGAAGACCGGTCATACCGGACGAAAGGGATCGTATCCTCCGTCCCCGCAACCGGTGAGGGAGGGCATGTCTCCTTCACACTCTCTGATGAATCTGAAAACTCTGTCAGGATCATGGCCTACGAACCGACCAAGGGGTTCCGTGATGTCGTCCGGGAACTGATCCCCGGGGATGTCGTTACGGTCTGCGGGAGCTTTAAAGGTGCAAGCATCAACCTTGAGAAGATGCAAATCTTTTCCCTCGCGGAAAAGACTGAGGAGAAGCCCCCGGTCTGCACCTGCGGAAAGAGGATGACCAGTGCAGGTGCCGGAAAAGGCTACAAGTGCAGGCGGTGCGGCGAAAAATCAGATAAGCCTGAGATAAAAAGGATCGAAAGGACTATTTCTCCCGGCTGGTATGAGGTCCCGCCCGTCGCCCGGAGACACCTCGCAAAACCGCTCGTGAGGGATGGCCTTTTTGAATCCACAGGCTGAAATCATTAAGTAATATTCCCCGGAGACCTTCGATGAAAATACTTCTCGTATCGACACAGGACTATATACACCACCCCGTTCCCTCCCGCCACCACTATATATTTGAGTGCCTTGCAGAGAGGCACGAGGTCTATGTTCCCCATTTCCACGTGAGCGAAGGGCCGGCGAGAGAGACAAAACTGGAGGTATTCGAGGCGACAAAATACTATACGAAGAACCCTGTAATCCACTATACACTCAACGCCCCCCACCACTACAGGGTAATGGAGAAGGTCATCCGCGAGGAGGGAATCGACGTTGTCGTCGCCGGAAACGTACTTGCCGGAACGGCGGCGATTAAGGCGGCACGAAAGCACGGAATTCCCGTCCTGTTCGATTTAAAGGACTGGTTCCCGGATTCGGCGGCTCTCTACTATAAAAACCGGCTCCTGAGATGGCTGATACACAGGACAGTGTATGCAATTACGAAATACAACCTTAAAAACAGCGACTATATCACGACCGTCTCCCCTGCGCTCGTCGAAAAGATCCGCGAGTGCGGGTTAGGGAGCATATCGATCCCGAACGGGGTGAACACCGATTATTTCAAACCGATGGACACCATGATCGGCAGGAAACTCTGCGGGATCGCTGAAGGTGATTTCGTTATCGGCTTCCTCGGCACGATCGAGAGGAGATTCGAGCTGGACAAAGTGATAAAAACGCTCCCGGAGATCCTGAAATTCAGGCCGGACGCAAAGCTCCTCATTGTCGGCGGCTCGCTCTTCACCGACTATCTCGACGAATTAAAGGCGCTCGCGGAGTCGCTCTGGCTCATGGATAAAGTGATATTCACCGGCCTTGTGGAGTACAAAGAGCTCCCGAAGTACATCTCCGCGATGGACGTATGCACGATCCCGCTTTCGACGTCGGAGTGGTACGGGATATCGATGTCCAACAAGTTCTTCGAGTACTCGGCATGCGGAAAGCCTGTTCTGATCAAGCCCGCACCGGGGATAATGGCCCTCGGGTGGGATAACACCTTTGTCTACGAGAATGATGCCGGATTCGTAGAGAAGATACGCTACATTGCCGAAAATCCCCGCGAGTACTCCCCCGACGTCGAGCCGTACAGCTGGAAGAGAAGAGCGGAAGATATTGAAAAGATACTGGAAGAACTTGTAGCGAAAAAATAGTTCTGTTTTATTTATTCCGCGTTCAGGGCTCAAAATAACCTTTTTCAAGGCAGGACTCGACCATCCTGACCGCCCTCTTGCCGCAGTACATATCAGCGAGCGGCTGCTCTCTCGTCCTGATGCTGTTTACATAGTCGAGGAGCTCCTCTCTCAGCGGCTCTTTTGCAGGGAAGTAGAGCTCGCTCACCGAGCCGCCCGATACGACAGGGATGGTGTGACCGTTATCCGCCGATGTCAGGATCTTCCCGTCGAAGGTCTCTATTCTGTCGTGCTTCATGTAGTCGACCTTTGCGCTCATATCGCTGCCGATTATTGTGAAGGTCCTGATCTTTCTGTCGAATGGCGAGATCCAGCTCTCTATCGCGTAGCCTGATACGTTGTCGTCGAACTCCATCAGGATGCTCGAAAACTCCTCGATTCCCGGCTGGAGAAACGAACCCTTCGTGATCTTTGCGACATTGGGGTAGTCCACCCCGAGGAGGTAGCAGTAGAGATCGAGTTCATGCACGCCGAGGGCGTACATTACGCCCATATCGGGTCTCGGAACGGAGTATGCCATCCTGTTTGTGTACATGTAGTAGATCTTCCCGAAATCCCCGTTCTGTATCATCTCCCTGACCTTCGCGATCCCGGGGTGGTACCTGAAGAGGTGGCCGACCATGAGTATTCTTTTATTCTCTTCAGCGGCTTCTACAAGCTTTTCAGCCTCTTCGCTGCTCATGGTCAGGGGCTTTTCGACGAATACGTCCTTTCCGGCGGAGATCGCCTGGAGACCAAGGGGGTAATGGGTGTTTGATGGCGTTACGATATCGACGGCATCTATCGACGGGTCATTGAGGATCTCCCGGTAGTCGGTAGTCCACCTGATGTCATTCCCGGCAAGCTCTTTTACCCTTCCCTCGTCCAGGTCGCAGAAGACAAGGTCGTCGATGATCCCCTCGTCAAGCATCTCCCTCCAGTTTCTGGCATGGTTCTTTCCCCAGTATCCCGTTCCTACAAGTCCGATTCCGGTCATATTATCACGTAAAAATTATTCGAAATATTCAGCGATATTCTCAGCAATATACTCTCTCTCCGCTGCACTTAAATGCGGGTGCACGGGTATAGAGAGGATCTCATTTACGATCTCCTCTGTTACAGGAAGTTTTACACCTGAGTACGGTGCCATCACCGGCTGCATATGAACCGGTATTGGGTAATGGATGCCGGTTGAAATCCCGCGTTCCGCGAGGTGTTTCCGGAGGCCTTCGCGATCCTTTATCCTGATGACATACTGGTGATAGACCGCTTTCGCCCAGGTCTCTTCTTTCGGTACGACGACCCCGTCGATATCCAGTTTCGACGAAAAGAAGGCCGCGTTATCCCTTCTCTTTTCGTTCCATTCAGGCAGGTGACGGAGCTGGATCCTCCCGATTGCAGCATGGAGCTCGCTCAGCCTCAGGTTTAAGCCCGGGTATTCGTGGAAGTATTTCTCCCCGTCCCGTCTTCCCTGGTCACGTATCGCGGCAGCCTTCTCCGCGATCTCAGGGTCAGAGGTGGTAACTGCTCCCCCGTCTCCGGCGACAGTCATGTTCTTGGAGGGGAAGAAGCTGAATGCAGCGACATCTCCTATAGAACCTGTCGTTTTTCCTTTGTATTCCGCCCCGTGGCTCTGGCAGGCGTCCTCGATTATATAGAGGTCATTTTCACCTGAAGTCTCGCGTATTGCATCCATATCGCAGGGGTGGCCGTAGATATGAACCGGTATTACTGCTTTTGTATTTTTATTGATCTTCGAACGGAGATCCCTGGTATCGATCGTGTAATTGTCAGGGTCGATGTCGGCGAATACCAGCTTTGCCCCGGTGAAGAGAACCGCGTTTGCGGTTGCGATGAACGTATGCGACGGCACAATGACCTCGTCGCCAGGTCCGATATCTAGAACCTTTAGCGCAAGTATGAGTGCGTTAGTCCCGGAGTTGACTATTACTGCATGCCTGCTTCCGCAGAAATCCGCAAACTCCTCTTCGAATTTTTTATTCTCCTCGCCTTTTATGTATTTTCCGCTGTCGATTATCGAAACGGCCTTCTCCCTGATCTCGTCGTCCGAGTACATCTCGGCCATGTTTATCTTATTCATCATTATCCTCCAGGTAATACGGCCTCTTCATCAGGCCGCTGACACAGGTGAGTTCATTTATACTTTTACGGACCTTAGCCGGGTTTCCGAATGCAACGCAGTTGTCCGGAACGGGTTTTGTAACGACGGACCCGAAACCGATAAGGGCGTTTTCACCGATGGTGACATGCGGACCTATCGTAACGTTGCCGCCTATTTTGGCGCCTCTGCCGATAACCACCCCTTTTGCGCATTCTGAAAATTGCGGGCAGGGCGGGTGAAGGGTATTGAGTATGGTTACAGAAGGGCCTATCCATGCACCGTCCCTGATCACGACGAACTCGGGAATAAAGCAGTTCGAGTGTATCCTCACTCCGTTTCCAATCACGTTCTCCTTTTCAACGATTGAATGGGTTCCTATGCTCACGTTGTCGCCGATTATATTGTTCTCGCGGATCATGACGCCGTGTCCGGTCTGGAAGCCGCTGCCAATAATATTTCCCCTGTATATGACAGAATGGGATCTGATTGTGCAGTTGTCGCCGATTATAAGCTTTTTTTCAAGCCCTGCCGGGTTTTTCCCGAGAATTACGAAATCTTCAATTTCCGGGTTTTCCCCGATTTCAACAAAAGGGTCCATTTTGATATATCCTGTTCTCTCTGGTCTGTCCTGCTGTACTGGTTTTGTTAATAATCTTATCCCGGCAATAATATAATAGCCTTTGATTGAGATAATTCTTAAGCAGGAGAGAATATGGACTTCCAGTCTTATGTAAACAAAAAAAATCTGATAATACTGGCATTGATTATCATTTTTGCCTATTTCGCTTTCTGGATGAGGATGATTCCTGCGGAAGGGCTGGTATCGGCTGCCGGTGTGGATCTGCTCGGCAATGATCCATGGTATAATCTTCGCCAGGTCGAGGTAATGCTTGAAAATTCCCTCGAATACCCGTGGTTTGATCCGATGACATACTATCCCCACGGCACTGACAACTTCTGGGGGCCGCTGTTTCCGATGCTTGCATCGATCCTGTGTATTCTGGCCGGGGCCTCTACAAGGCCGGAGATAATGTATGTATCATCCTGTGTTCCCCCGTTAATGGGGGCTGCAATGGTTCCGCTGGCATATTTGGTCGCAGAGAGGGTCTATAACTGGAAGGCCGGGATTGTTTCGGCTTTTATGATGTCCTTTATCCCAGGGGCATATTACTACAGGTCTCTCTTCTCCTTCGTGGATCACCATGTTGCAGAGGTAATCTTCAGCACTCTTTTCTGTCTTGTGTATATCACGTATCTTGTATATGTTCACAGGCACCCGGTGGATTTTACGGACAAAGATTCGCTGAAGATCCCCGTCCTGATTGCAGCGGCGGCGGGAGTCGCATATACTCTGGGTCTCTATGTGATGCCGACAATGGCCCTCTTCGCACTGATTGTCGCGATATTCACAGGGCTTATGTTCATATTGAACAGCCACAGGAATGTATCGTCTGAATATCTTGTGCTTGGAAACTCTACTACATTCCTCGTTGCAATTATCGGAATGCTCCTTCTCGGTTTTCACCATTCCGGAACCTCCATGACGAGATATTCAATAGGCCATGTATATGCATATCTTGCCCTTATAGTCGCCACGATAATCCTTTACGCACTGAGAAGGGCGCTTAAGGAGAAGTCCTGGACATATTATTTTGCATCTGTGGTTGCATTTGGAATTGCTGCGGTTGCATTCATGATCGTTGCAATGCCCGATTTTTATGGAACATTCATCTCCGGTCTCCAGGCATTCTTCGGCTATTCCGCACAGCTTAGTACGATAGAAGAGGCAAATGCCTGGACCCTTGAGCAGGCGTGGCAGTCATTCAATGTCGGCATTCTTCTGATGATTCTCGGCCTGGCAACGATGGTCTATGAATATGTAAAAGAAAAAAGGGACGTCTTTATCTTTATACTCGTCTGGTCCATCCTTATAATCTATTCAACGACGATACAGGTTCGCTATGAATATTATCTTGCAGCAAACATCGCAATACTGACCGGATTATTCACAGCCTTCGCGATAGGATATGGAAGAGCGGAGATAGAAAAGATCTCTGCAAAATTCAGTTCAAAACAAAATATACCTTCTGAAGAGGAGACTAAAAAGAAGGAGAAAGGGAAGAAGGCTCAAAGGAATGTTCAGCATAAAAAACAGCCTATAAATACAGGAAAGCTCGTGCCTCTGGCTGCTGCCGTAATTCTTATCGGTGCCAGCGCATGGATGATGATACCTCTCGATATCAACACGTCCGAAGTGATGAAATATAGCGGGATGACTCCTGACTGGAGAGAATCACTTGTCTGGCTTGGAGAAAACTCTCCTGATCCCAAAATCGGCTATTACAATATCTATCAGAGGGATGATTACACCAATCCTGCTGAATCATATGGGGTGATGTCATGGTGGGATTACGGTCACTGGATAACCTTCATCTCAAAGAGGGCCCCGAATGCCAATCCTTTCCAGGAGGGTGTCGCAGGACCCAACGGGGCTGCAGCCTACTTTATGCAGCAGGACGAAAGTGAATCAAACCGGATTCTTGATAATCTCGGTACAAAGTACGTGATTACCGATGCAGAGATGGATACCACAAAGTTCTGGGCGATGTCGACATGGTTTAATCCCAAAGTCCAGCAGGCGCCATATATCCAGTATTTCCTCAACATAAAGGAGGATAATTCATATGAGCTGGTTCCGTTCTATACAGAGGATTATTATACCACAATGGTCTCCCGGCTGCATAACTACGATGGTTCGATGACAGATCCATCACAGGTCTATTATATCGAATATGTTGATGGAGCATCATACAACTCTCCGTATCCGATTCTCACAATACTGGATCTCCTCGAGCCTTCCGAAGCCGCGGCCAGAGTGCAGGCGGCTGCAGGTTCGGGAAAGAAGGCAGCAGTCATGAGCTGGGATGTCCTCACGCCAAACGGGAAGATCCCGGCACTTCAGCACTACCGCCTTGTTCACGAATCGCCGACAAACCTTCTCGCGCCAAACGGCCAGGACCTGAGATATGTCAAGGTCTTTGAGTACGTTCCCGGAGCGGTGATCAGTGGAGAAGGTACAATTGAGATCGAACTTGAGACCACCAACAAAAGAAAGTTTACATATCGCCAGGAGAGCGTTGACGGACAGTTTATAGTCCCGTATTCGACAACAGGGCCAAACGGGGATACAACACCCCTGGGCGACTACAGGATAGTTGAGACCGGCCAGACTTTCAGCGTTTCAGAGGATGCGGTGGCTTGCGGGATTTTGATAAAATGAATTTTTTTTAAAAAGGGGAGGAAAAACCTTCTTTCAAAATTAATTTACACTTCTTTATCCTTCTTTCAGGTTATCTCCATATAACCTTTGGCGAATCGCGCCGGGGGATATTATGAAATTTTATGGCAGGATGCCCGATCATCATGGCATAACGGGATTTGAATCCTTCGGGAAGCCCGAGGAATGATGCAACCTCAGGCGATGTATCTGCTGCGATCTGGACGAATCCGGCCCAGCATGTCCCGAGACCGAATACAGGTGCCGCAAGGTCGAGGTGCGTGAGTGCGATCACCGAGTCGATGAATGAGACAGGGTTTTCATCAGGTCCGTAAGCAACCGCAAGGCAGGGGGCGTTATGACAGATAGGATCGATGCCTTCGTCCCATTTTGCAACCAATGCTGAAAGTACCGGCGACAACGGAAAATCAGGCTGCTTTTCTACGACTTCGCGCCCCCAGTCTATGATAAGGCCGGCGAGTCTGTTAATTTCTGCCGGGTCAGTAAAAATCAGCCAGTGGACTGACTGCCCGTTCATTCCGGTGGGTGCATAACGGACGATATCGAGGATCTCTTCCAGGGTCTCCTTTGAAACAGGCTCCTTTGTAAAATGCCTCACAGAGCGCCGCATTGTCATGAGGGTGCCGATCTCACCGGGCGATATGGATATCACCCCGGAATAATCCGGAACCGGACCTGCTCCGGGATAATCTACGGATATTGCCTTCTTAGGGCAGGAGGCTTCGCAGTGCCCGCAGCGGCTGCAGTAAGGAAGAAGCCCCGGGACAACGATCGGATAATCATCATCCCTGTTTTTTTGAATTATACCATGTGAACAGGCGGAAACACACGTCCCACAGCCCGTACAGAGTTCTTTTTCGATTTTAATCTGCTGCATTGCGAAATTATTGCTTTGGGAATATTAAATATTTTATGATTTATAAAAATTAAAATTAATATTTTCAACTGTTCCGGTCTACTGAAAAACCACATATTCGGTCGTGAAACGTCTGGGCCTGATGAATCCAAAATAGATTTATTTTCAGAATTCACTGCACGAGGTTGTGCGTGTAATGTTCCGTCTCCCCGTATGTCTCAAGTTTTCCTTCTTCGTTCAGGGTCGAGATCGTCCCGTGACCCCCGCAGATCAGGCATTTCCTGCCTGTCTCCTTCTCGTACTCCGATGCAATCTCCAAAAGTGCCTTCCTCTCGCTCCTCGCAAGATCGCTGTCCACGTTGACCGATGTAACAAGGAAATCGGCGATGGAGTTGTAGTTTCTCCTGTCCTTGGTGAAACTCTGGAAGTTCATGAGGCTGTCAGCGGTAAACAGGAGGCCCGATTCAGGGCTGAAGAGGATGAGCTGGCCGTACTGGTGTCCGCCCTGGCTTATCAGAACCTCGAACTCCACACCTGCAATTCTCATCCGGTCAATAACAGGGAATACGGATCTGTATTCATCCGAGGATCCGGGAAAAAGTTCAATTTTCTCTTCTTTTGGCGGGTTCCATCTCGAGAAGAGTGCGATCATTGTCGTATAGACCCTTTCTAGTATCGAGTTCTCGCTCTTCGATCCCCATGCACGGTTGCCCCTCCTGATAATCTCAAGTGTCGCAGGGTGCATGTACGCGGGAACGTCATATGCCCCGCCAGCCCCGCAGTGATCTGCATCCCCATGAGTCGTGATGATGTATTTCAGCCTGTCCCCGATATCGATACCATAGTATTCAAAGAGCTTCCCTGCATCATTTGCATATATTCCGTAACCTGTATCGATCATCACCATCTCTTCAGGGTTCTCGAAGAGGAAGATGCTGCCCCCGCCCGGTAGCTGGAAGCAGAATAGTGTAAGTACATCAGAGAGCCTGATCTCCTGCACATCGGCATAGAACCCGTTTCCTGTTGTAGCCAGAAGGTATTCACCGCATTTCAGGTAGTTGGCGAATATCTCCTCAGGGTCGTTTCCAAGGTGCATAAGCTCCTGTACGGTGTGGTTGATGTCCTTTAGGAAGTCCATTAGGAGTTCTTCGTCCTTGTCGTCCTCGAGATACTTCCTTATCTGCTGGGCGAAGCGGACGTAGAATATCGTCCGGTCAAGCGACTCGCCCGTAATATCGTATTCAAGAATCTCGATTGGATATGCTTCCCTCAGGGTGTTCATCAGCTCCTCAGCCCTCTCTGTCTCCTGCAGGATCAGGCTCACCGTGACCGTATCGGGCATGCTTCCGTTATCGTCGAAGTCTATAGATGTAATTCCAGCCTCAGAACCGGAGGTAATCTTTAGAAATTCAAGGAGGGCTCCGCTGACATTGGGGATCTTCACCTTGAACTTCAGGAAGGGAAGGCTCCTGATCGAGGTTCTCAAAAAACCCGTCTCTGTCATCTTCTTCCTTATCGCCGTATAATCTCCGGGAGTGCAGGTCACCTCTATGAATGCGGTATGCGGGTCGATCTGCCTGTCGTAGTGGATCCTGTTGATATTGCCGTTGTTTTCAAATATTATCTCTGATGCGGTCTGGAGAGACAGGCGCGTATCTGGGATATGTGCGACAAAAGAATACCTGTTCATACCCGGTCTCCTATGGTGAAAAAGAGGGCATCAGGATATATGCCGCCCATCCGATGTACTCTCTGCCGTAGGCCAGATATTCGTCCTGTATTCTCCGGTAGTAACTATAGACCTCTTCTCTTTCAGCGTGGTCCGGATTCGTTGCCACCCACCTGAGGCAGTTCTCCCATATCGAAGATTCATAGTCGTCCCATTCGTCATCCGAGGATCTAATCACCCTTATTATATCGAACCCGTTCTCCCTTGCAGACTGTAGAATCTCGTACTCGGTCATAATCTCCGGCCATTCCCTTGAAAATTCTGCGGCGACCTTATCGCATTTCCAGTATCTCTCACCGATTATGATAATGCCTTCAGGGTCGATGAAGTTCTTCATCGAAGATATGGCTTCGGGGACGCCCCCCCATATCTGTGAAGCACCGAATGATACAGCAACGTCGTAGCTCTCCTCCTCTGGCTCATACAGCGAGGCGTCTGCAAAGAAGAACCTGACCTTTTCCGAGAGGCCCATCCCGGCGAAAAGCTCTCCCGCGTTGGAGCATGCCTCTTCTCTTATCTCTATGCCGGTACCCCTGATACCGAAGTTCCCGGCCCATAGGCCGAGAATTGTTCCGTTTCCGCACCCGAAATCTATAACTGACGTTCCTTCTGAGAGGCGTGCCACCTCTCCAAGAACCAGTGCTTTTTCCTGGGACAACGGGTTCATTATTGCCAGAGGTCCCTGGGATATCGTTACAAGATCCTGGAAATTCATATAATATCTGCCAACGGATTTAAATCCGTTTTTTTCTGAATATTATTCTTATTCAATACAGCATTTATGTTATGGTAGTCCGTGGCTTTGGGCGTTGCAGCCATGCCGTTTCTCAGGGAAGATGAGAGAGTCTATTGAGGCACATATAACTGTTTTTTTGAGGATTGCAGGAGAAAACCAGGATCTATTATTGAGATACGGACAGAATAATCCATTCAAATTAAAAAAAGGGCGATTACTCTCTAAAATCTAAATTAAACTCATAATTTCTCTTTGTTATAAAAAGCAAGATAATTATATTAATAATCCAAATGATCTGAACTATGAAAAAGACCCTGGGCCGCATATCAGGAATACTTGCCCTGATTCTTATTGTATTCTTTCCTGTCGACCCGTCTGCCTTCCCCATTGAGGCCAGGTACGCCGCGGCGGTGACTGCACTGATGGTTATCTGGTGGGTTACAGAGGCGATACCGATTCAGGCAACCGCACTTGTTCCGATAGTTCTCTTTCCTCTCCTGGGTGTCCTTACCCCTGCAGAGGCATGCGGAGCGTACGGGGACAAGGTCATCTTCCTCTTTATGGGCGGATTTATCATTGCAATGTCGATGCAGCGCTGGGGTCTGCATGAACGGATTGCACTTCATATAATCAACATGACCGGTTCTTCGCCGCGGCGGTTAATCCTCGGGTTCATGATCGCAACTGCATTTCTCTCGATGTGGATCTCGAATACTGCATGTGCGATGATGATGATACCTATCGCAATAGCCATTATTGCGACAATACTCCCCAATATCGAGACCAAGCTTGAGGAGATGGACCCTAAACAGCGCAATTTTTCCGAATGCATTGTCATATCGATCGCATACGCCGCAACGATAGGAGGTATGGCAACCATTATCGGAACACCTCCAAACGGATTTTTCGTCGCACAGATGGAGGCGATATTCCCTGCAGCACCTTCTATCGATTTCTCTACCTGGATGATCTTTGCCTTCCCTCTATCGTGTGTATTCCTGCCGATAGGCTGGCTGTGGCTTACATACGGCGTATACAGGGACCTTCCTGAAAAGATATCCGCAGGAAAGGACATAATCAGTGAAAAGATAAAAGCACTGGGCAGTATGAGCAAAGGCGAGAAATGGACGCTCGCAGTCTTTGCCGGAACTGCAGTGGCCTGGATACTGAGGTCCCAGAAGAATATTGGGGATGTCGTAATTCCGGGTATCAACACATTTCTCCCCGGTGTCGACGATTCGACGATCGCGATTGCAGGAGCGATCCTGCTCTTCCTTCTTCCTGTAAGCAGGGCGGAAGGGATCTACACGATGAACTGGGAATGGGCGAAGAAGATCCCGTGGGGAATTCTCATTCTTTTCGGTGGCGGTATATGTCTTTCCAAAGCGTTTATCGCGAGCGGACTTGCAAATGAGATCATCGAGAGGCTCGGTTTCATTCATACCATCCACATAGTTATTGCAGTTTTAATAGTTGCAATACTCGTATCCCTGTTGACAGAGGTCACATCGAACACCGCGATTGCCGGGGTGATGATGCCGATAATGGCGGTTACTGCGGTTAGCATGGAGGTCCACCCGTATCTCCTGATGCTGACGGCTGCATTCGCGTGTTCTATGGCCTTCATGCTGCCTGTTGCAACCCCTCCCAATGCCGTCGCCTACGGCTCGGGGTATATCGATATGAAGGATATGGTAAGGGCGGGATGGGTGCTCAACCTCATAGGAATCATACTGCTTGTGATATTCATGTTCACGATCGTCATGTGGGTTCTCGGGTTCTCGGCAGAGATGCCCGAATGGGCCTACCAGCCTGTAATTGCAGGCGGATAATTATCATTTTTTTGCCTTCACTATCATTAATAGCCAGTAAGGACATATTATCTTCCCATGCCGCATGAGAAGATAATATCCGGAGACCTTGACGGTGACGGTGTCGAAGGACACCGCAAAAAGATAACGGGCGGCGAATTCACCCGGAGGGAGAAGGAAGAACATGATTTCGGTCAGGTTCCGGAGAAGAATGAAAGGAAGGATACGGTAAAGGGGAGATCCAGGGTCGGAGGCTCTGACGATCTATTCTATACGGGCTTTGGAGCCGACAAACCCCGGCAAGAGGAATTGCCGAAGAAAAAATCCGTCATAGGCGGAGATTCCGATATATTCGATACAGGATTCGGTTCTGCAACCCGGCAGAAAAAAGAAAAAGTAGTCCACTCTTCAGGTTCGCCTGAAAGAAACAGGCAACCGGAATCGAGGCAGACCGGAAAAGATTCCCGCCGGGAGTCGTCTTTTTCACCGGCCGATGTCGATGAACTCTTCGAGTCGCCTGAACCCTCCGTTGAAAGAGAGCCAGAGAAGGAGGATGTTAAGAAGAGCCGGAGACTGGATAAAGATCCGTTCTATACAGGATTCGGCTATACCGACCAGAGGGGAAAAGGCAGCCCTGCTGACGGCGGACTCTTCCCGGAGGGTGATACCCTCCCGGAGATGCCGGAAAGAGAGCTTGTACCTGACAGGAGCTGGAGGGATGAGCCTGCTGAAGAAGAGCCGGAAGCCGGACCCGAACCCGAAGACGTTCAGGAAACTTTGGAAGAGGAAGAAAAACCAAAGAGATCGTCTGTCCTTACACGCAGCGACGACGATCTTTTCAGCTGAATCTTTAACCTGCGGGTGATATGTTGGTGAAGAACGCATCGGATGGTTCTGATACGTAAATCTCCCTCTCCCCGTTATAGATCTCTATTGTTCCTACAGCATGAATCCTGAGACCGGGTTCAGCAACTATCTTCTGCAATCCTCCGTTCCTGATAAATATGGTCTCGTTGCCGGAACCAATTATAAGATGTCCGCCGGTTTTTGTATATACTATCCTGTCAACAACGCCTTCGTAGATTACGAGGGTGCCTGTCCCTGAAGAATGATCGTAAGGAGCGGCGAAACTCTCTTTTCCCGCCGATTCCAACAGAAAGTAAACAGCTCCTGATATGGCGACAACCATAATGAGAAGCATTAATGCAGTCTTTTCCTCTCTTCCGAATATAATCTTCATAACATCTTCATCCGGGCAGGAGCCCTACAATTCTATGAGATCTGATCGACGGCGGCACTTTCAGGCTGATGCTTAAGGGAACCGCTTCTTTTGGAGAAATAGTTACAGTAAACCTGTCTTCTGCTGCAACCCCGTTTTGCGGGTATATAAGAAGCGTAAAGATCTCGTTTGGTTCAAGGTAAATATCCCCGTCTGCCTGCATAAGGGGGATCAAATGGCTCCTGTCGGCAATTGTCCAGGCGGGTTTGACGAGGGAGGTGTTCTGGGAAAAGGCAAGTTCCTCCGTCTCCCCGCTGTATTTGAACCCTACCTTCGCAGTGCTCATATCCACAATCCCGGTACTGCCCGTAAGAAGCCTCACAGGTATAAGGCAGCTTCCCATGACAGAAGGTTCAGGGTTATTGCATACCAGGTTTATATCCAGGATCGTTCCGCCTGCATCCTGTATGCCTTCCGACTCCCCGTCTGTAACGAGTATTTCAGATTCAGGACCTGCAGCACTCACGATAAGCCCGCCTCCGGCTTTCTCCGTTTCGCCGGACCCCCCGGTGATCAGCGATGCGGAGATGCAGGTAATGATGAGAAGGGCAGATATTGCAATTATCATCTCAAGGCCGGTGAGGCCGTCCATAGTGCGATCGATCCTCATAATAAGGGATATAATTCATGACATTTCTTTCTTCTTTTTTTTATATCCCAAAAGATAGTGAGGATTAACTGCGGACCGGTTATTATCCCGGCAGACAGTCAGTTTTTTTACGGCCCCCTCTAAATTAATTCTTCATGAGGTGCTTGTCTGTCCTGTCTTGCGATGCTTGATTTTGAGGCCGGCCAGGTATACGGGATGAGAGGAAGCCAGATCAACATCCCGACCGAGATCGGGGTTGTGCTCTTCGATCCCGAATACGACATGGTCTCATATAAACAGAAGAGGTTCGTTCATGACATCGATCTCGTCGTTAGGAAGAACGTGATCGATGAAAACGGGGTTAAAACAGGGACATCGGTCTCTCTCATAAACCAGGGGAGGGACTGCCGGGATCTCGAATACGACCGGAGATTCAGGGCCAAAAGAGAGGATATTAAGAGAGGTCTTCAGGTATCCCGAGAGGTCCACACCACGATAAGGAATTATATGAGGGGTCTTGAGAGCGAATTCGATATCTCGTCCTTCTGGTTCTTCTCCGACCCTATGGAAAAAGAGATATTCAGGCGGGCCGGATACGACATATCCGGATACGAGCTCTATGACATGCAGAGGATCGTGAAGAAGGAATGCCCGGGAATTTCGTCTCTTCCATCTCTCGACAAGCTCTCCATTGCGCATAATTTCAGGGTTGAGGCAGATGAGATAATCTCGTCGAACTTTAGTTATAAAATCCCGGAAAAGAAGAGCCACCTTTTCAGGAGCCACAGGGCACTTGGAGATGCGGCAAGGATATTTCTGCTTTGCAGGGAATATTCTCATGATAAAGGAGAGTTTGCCGAAAGGACGATCGGTCACATGAAGAAATGCGGGGATATCAGGTGTATCTATAAATGACTGACAGAAAAAGTGTTCTGGATAAGAACCGGATCGAGGCGCTGACAGACGGGATTTATGCGATCGCCCTTACCCTGGCGGTGCTTACAATAGATGTCAGCGAACTCCCGCCTGTTGGTCCAAACGGTCATTTCATCAATTCCCTGTCGGTGACCTTCCCCCAGATCCTGCATTATGCAATCGCCTTCTTCGTCCTGGTATCGTTCTGGATGGCACATCACCGGCAGGTAAGCTACATCGGGCATGTCGACAGGGTTTATGTCTGGCTCAATGTTGTAACCCTGTTCTTCGTGGCACTCGTTCCCTTTACGACGGATCTCGTGGGCTCTTACTCGGAGTATCCGCTCGCCGTTACATTCTATGCCGGGAATCTCTTTATGATCGGGCTTTTTACGACAGTATCATGGATTTATGCAGCAGGGGGCGGGAGACTTCTCTCGTCGGCGATACCTGAAGATCTGTACGTTTACACCATCGGACGGGGGATGGCGGTTCCTTTCGTATGCCTTATCATTATCGCATATTCGAATCTGGTCTCGGCTGACGGTTCGACATGGCTCTTTCTCCTGATTCCGTTAATTCACGTTATTATCAGAATGTTCGTTAGAAAAGCATATCCCGGTTCGGGAGAGCCGGGAGATAATTGAACGGGATGCAAATCCATTATATATTCCCTGCACCTTTTTTTAATTAAAAGGGGGTTCTTATAATTCCTGGAAAAATCTTTTTAAAGCCTGTATGGGTTATTGCCGTATTAACTGTAATTCTGATTTTGTTCACCTGCGGATGCACTGACAGCGGTCTGCCGGGTTCAGGAAAAGTCCCGGCAGATCAGTCTGATCTTCGGTCCGCCGTCTGGAATCTCGAATATTATGTGACGGAGGATGGACCAGTATATGTTCCGGAAGATGTTGGGGTAGATCTTGAATGCATAAATCCGGGCCTGATTGGAGGATCTTCGGGATGTAACGGTTACTCCGCTCCGTATTTCCTAAATGATGGTGATATTTCGATAGGAATTCCTACGAGGACATGTATCGCATGTCTTGATGAGAACAGAATGACAATTCAAGATGAATTTTTTGAACGGCTGGAAAATGTGAGCAGGGTATACATCCTTGAGGGTAAGCTTGTATTTGCGAATTCGGAAGGTAGAGAAATGCTTGTATTTATTAATTCAGGCAATCCTCAAGAATTACTACGTCCCGGTCACATGGCCGTAGTGGAGGATGTCTCAGGGTACACATGGGAACTGTATCCGGATCCCGAAAGAAGTGCAATTCGTGATATGCCTTCCAACGTTTATATTACTCTGGATTTTGGCAAAGACGGGAAATTTGATGGATTTTCGGGTTTCAGTGAGTTTTCAGGTACATATACGCTTGAAAACGGGAGATTTGGCATAGGAATGGTCATGGTGAACGCGATGTCGTCGTCAATGGCTTCTGGGGCGCCTGCTGTCGAGGAAAAATTTTTTGAAAAATTCGAACAGGTAAAGGGAGCATATGTCGATTGCGACAAACTATTTTTCATGAATGAAAACGGTGTTGAGGTGCTTTCCTTTAGGAAATTCTCTCCCGAAGGCACATTGTGGACCCTCACCACATATCTTGGTGATGACGGCAGTGCCGCCCGGCTATACGGGGGAAATGAAATTACAATCGAATTCGAGAGTGGCCGAGCCTCGGGAAATGCCGGGTGCAACAGTTACTTCGGGGATTACGAACTTGATGAGAAAGGCGTTCTCACCTTCGGGGCGATTGGCATTACCGAAATGTACTGCGAAGGAAAGATGGATACCGAGTCCCGGTATATCTATCTTCTCGGGGATGTTGCTTCATATTCGGTGAATGGTGAGATCCTGAAACTTTATAATCTGGAAGAAAAACCGATCCTGGTTTTTTCAAGAGCAGGATCTTTCCAGCCTCAACTTCCTGAAACCCGGCTCTCTACTGGTCAGATGTTTCTTACCGTTTCAGAGGTATAACAACCCGTGGTAACACAGACCTTCCTTCCCGCATCAGGTACATAACTGACTGAAACATCGATTCCGTATGCGGTCTTTAAGTTCTCACGGGTAATGACATCGTCGGGTTCACCGCTGGCGAGAAGTCTCCCGTCCTCCATTATGGCAACACGATCAGAGACCATGAACCCGTGATCAGGGAAATGTGTGGTCATAAGTACCGCCATCCCGTCTGCCGCGAGTTTCCTCGTCATGTCGAGCACCTTCTGCTGGTTTCCCATGTCGAGGTGGGATGTGGGTTCGTCCATGATTATCAGGGACGGCCCCTGTGCGACCGCCCTTGCGATGGCGGCCATCTGGTGTTCGCCTCCGCTGATCTCGGATACCGGCTTGTCGCCGAGATGGGAGATGCCGAATTTTTTCAGGCATTCCCCAGCAACCTCTAAGTCACTCTCCTTAGGTATCGAGAACGAAGGGATGTGCGGGGTTCTGCCCATAAGGACATAATCGAATACGGTGAACGGAAAAACCACATTCTTCGCCTGGGGGACATAGGCGGCAACCGAGGCCATCTCCTGTCTCTTCCAGTCATGAACGTCCCGCCCTGCAAGAGAGATCCTTCCTGCATCGGGTACGAGAACGTTCAGTATGCATTTGATAAGGGTCGATTTCCCGGTTCCGTTTCTCCCGAGAATCGAGAAGACCTCCCCCCGTTCGATCCCAAAAGAGATATCTTTAAACTGGTAGTTTTTTTTGTCATAAGAGAACGAAAGCCGCTCGATGTCAAGTATCATACCCACCCCACAGTCTTTTTAGAGAGGAGATAAGCGAAGAAGGGTGCGCCGATAAGAGCGGTCAGCACACCGATCGGGATCTCGGTGGCGGTAAGCGACCTTGCAAGATCGTCTACGAGCATGAGATATGAGGCCCCAAGGAATGCCGATACAGGGACGAGGGTCTTGAAATCGGGCCCTGTCACCATCCTGCCGAGATGGGGTATAACCAGCCCGATCCACCCGATTATCCCGCTGATGCAGACCGCAGAGGCGGTCACAAGCGTCGCACAGATTATTATAATCATGGCAGTCCTTTTTGTATCCACCCCGAGCGCAAGGGCTTCATCCTCGCCCAGGGACATAACGTTGATTCTCCATCTGAGCATATAGATTATGCCGCATCCGGCAATTATCGGCGGGGCAATGAGCATGAGGTCGCCTGTCGATACGCTCCCGAGACTGCCCATAAGCCAGAAGACTATCGCCGGAAGTGTGTCGTAGGGGTCGGCGATATATTTTAAAAGAGAAAGCAGCGCCGAGAAGAAAGCGCCGGTGATTATTCCTGCAAGAACAAGGACAAGTGTTCCGGATCCCCTGTAGATCTTCCCGATGAGACAGGTCGCGGCGACTGCTGCGATTCCAAATATGAATGCCGAGACCTGTATGGCAAACGAATCCCCGAAGAACAGAATAGCGAGAGCGGCCCCGAACCCCGCACCCGAAGATACCCCCAGAATATCCGGCGATACCAGAGGGTTTTTGAAAAGGCCCTGAAAAGATGCGCCGGCAACGGAGAGTGCGGCACCCACAAAGGCAGAGCCAATGATCCTCGGGAACCTGATGTTGAAAAGAACTGTTCCTCCCTTCAGATCAATGCTATGCGGCACGAACTCTCCTGTAAAGAGAGATGGGAGGACAGAATGCCCTGCCCCGTGAATAAATGAGAATGCCTGGTTGTAAAGACCTAAAAAGGTAACCTGGAGAGTCTGTGCAGGGTCCATGCTGTATCTCCCGATAAACATCGATAAGACGAGAATGACCGGAACGGAAAGATAGATCATTGATCTTATGAGCAGACCATTATCTGGGGTAACAGGGAGGTTCTCCTTAAGTCTCCCGTAAACCTTCATCGGAAAGTCCCTGTACCGGTTATAAGCGCTCCCTTCGTTCATTCAGCTCTCCATTTATTTTATCCTTAAAGACCAAGTTCGTCCATCTGCTCCTCTGTAAGCGCCTGGTGAATGAAGTTTTCATGGTAATACTGCGCCATCTCCCTCATCTCGAAGTCTTCAAAAAGCCCGGGGTGCAGTGTCTTTGCAGTCCATGCAATTCCAATAATCCTGTTGATTCCGGGCGGACGGTCAAACCAGCAGAAAGCAGTCGTCGGGATGAGGTAGACCTTACCATCCTTTACGGCCTTAATGTCCTTCCATTCCGGACTGGAATAGACGGAATCGTAAAAAGCCCTGTCGCCTGCAAGAATTATCTCAGGGTCCCACCCGATTATCTGCTCCATCGATACTGTCGTCCGGCCGTAACCGGGAGTAAGCGGACAGTCGGCAACATTCACTCCTCCGCAGAGCTCTATCAGCTGCGAGTGCTGGGATCCCTCAGGGTCTGTCCAGAGACCTTTTGGCCCTTCTGCATAGTATACTGCCGGCTTGTCCGATTCATTCAGCGCAGAAACCCGGGATTCGACCTTTTGCATGATGCCTTCATAAAAAACGATCAGGTCTTCCGCCCTCTCCTCTTCACCGAGAAGGGAGCCCGTAAATCTTATCGGTTCAGTATAGCCTTTCGCGTTGACGGTGTCCTCCATTCCGACGACAGGTATGCCTCCCATATTATCCTGTCTCTCGATTATTGTCTTCCTGAAGTCGCCCTGCGTGTTATAGCCCTCGATTACGATGTCGGGACTCATACTGATGAATGTCTCGTAATTTCCTGTCTGTGTGCCGAACCAGCCTCCCGAGACGGGGAGATCGTGATACTTTTTTGGTATATACGGTTTTGAACTGTCGTACAGCTTATCGTTCCATCCTGCAAGTTTGTCGGGTGCAATCATATACACGAGCATCGCCGAGGGTGGCGACGTGCACAAAACAGTCCCGATATCTGCGGGGATGGTGATCTCACGGCCCGCCATATCCGTAATGGTTCTCGTCTGGTCAGTTTTACCTGTCTGGGGATTTCCGGAAAGCGACGTGCATCCGGCTGCAAATATCATCACCAGCACCAGAACCGGAATAATCCTCAAAAAGACCTTTTTTATCTTTTTTAATCCACAATAACCCTCAGAATTTTCGTATAATAGTGTTCAATTATAAAGCTATATCAGAGTTTTCATTAACCTGGCCATCATGTTATGTTGATTTAATTAACCTGATACGTTTAGGTCAGGTTTTCGAACAAAGTCATTCGTCAAATGCCGAAGCGGATAAAACTCATGGTCGATAAAAAACGGATTATTTTTATTATAAAAACTAAAATAAATAGGAAACAAGACCCGGGAATATCTTAACTGATCATTCCGGGGGATAGTTGGTAGTATTATGGATATGTTGATCTATCTTGCACCTGTATGTGCCCTGATCGGTCTTCTCTTTGCCGGGTACTCGTTTATGAGTGTCAGGAAAGAGGGCGAGGGCAATGAGGTCGTACAAAAGATCACCGCGGCAATTCACACCGGTGCGATGGTTTACCTTAACCAGCAGTACCGTGCAATCGCTGTATTTGTCGTGGTGCTTGCAATTGTAATTGCAGTCCTGCTCCCGAACGGAGCGCTCACCGCCGGATGTTTCGTCCTCGGTG
>CAYXKC010000022.1:0-22063 GCA_964465295.1 uncultured Methanomicrobiaceae archaeon
GACTAAGGAAGTGCTCCGGAAGAGAATCGATCATATGAAGGAGATTAGATGAAAAAGGATATTCTTTCTATACTTGACCTGGACCGGACCGGACTTGAGGAGATCCTCGATCTCGCCGGCGAACTAAAAAGTAAAAGAGCCCTGGGAATATTCCCCGATCACCTCAAAAAAAAATCCGTAGGCCTTATATTTGAGAAGGCTTCTACAAGAACAAGGATCTCGTTTGAGACCGGTGTTTTCGAGCTTGGCGGCCATCCCCTGTTCCTCAATCCGAATGATATGCAGCTTGGGAGGGGGGAGATCATTCCCGATACCGCAAGGGTTCTCTCAAGATATCTCTCGGCGATCATGATAAGATCGTTTAAACACAGCACCGTTGAAGAGCTTGCAAAATTTTCAACAATCCCGGTAATCAACGGTCTTTCGGATGAGGAGCATCCCTGCCAGATACTGGCGGATATTATGACTATCAGGGAACAGTTTGGAAGCGGTGCCGGTGATCTTACAATCGCCTGGATTGGCGACGGGAACAACGTCTGCAATTCATTAATGCTCTCTTCCGCACTGACAGGTTATCGCATCAATATCGCCGCCCCCCCCGGATATGAACCGCCGGCCAAATATATCGAATCGGCAAAGAAAGCCGGCGCCAGGATAAACTTTATGAAAAATCCCGCAGATGCCGTGAGGGATGCAGATGTGGTATATACCGACACATGGATCTCGATGGGCTGTGAAGACGAGAGGGATGCACGGATAAAGGCATTTAATGGATATATGATAGACGAGTCCCTTTTAAGTAATTGCGAAAGGGATGTGATAATTCTTCACTGCCTCCCGGCTCACAGGGGAGAGGAGATTTCGGATAATGTCATCGACGGAGGCATGAGCAGGGTCTGGGACCAGGCGGAGAACAGGCTGCATGCGCAAAAAGCCCTGATGGTAAAATTATTTGGTGCTGATATCAATCAAGAAGAGATATAAAATTCAGGATTTTCGAACTTTCGTCAGTTTCTTTTTCTTTTTTTGCTCTCTCTATGTGAAAGATCATCTCTTCGATAATCTCGCTGTTCGTCTTGGGCTTGTCACCTGCAAGGATATTGCCAAGCGCCTTGATCTGGAATATCTTATGCTGGAGCCGGGTATCTTTGTATCCAACAACTGCGACGAAAGAATTGCACTTCTTATCAAACGTTATCGAGAGAATATTGTCTACGTTGATATAGCTTTCTTCGAGAGATTTGATCCACACCATGATAATATATTAAAAAACAGGTTTTATCAGTTTTCTTATCCTGACCTTCAGGCTTCTTCATCGCCGATGAACTTCTGCAGTTCAGCCATCATATAATCCTGTACCTGGGCGGCGATCTCTTTTTTGCACCGGAACGCAAGGAGATTCCTGACATCTCCGTCCATGTTCGCGTACCTGAGCGGCTGCTGGCGGGATACTACATCGACATCGAATTTTTTTGAGATATCTATAATAATCGATCTCGGAACCCCGGGGGGTATTATTACGTCATATTGCTTGTCATCGGTTTCGTTCATTAAATCACCATTATTTGCCGATCTTCATACGGCGTTTGATTATACATGGTCCTCCCCTGACTCCCCCTATTGGATCGTTGGGCTTGCCGAGGGAGCACATGCAGCGCCCCATAAGTGCTGCACCCCTGGCAAGACCGTCGTCAACAAATATCACGTGATCGTACGGGTCGTCAAAAAATCCCCTGTCCTCTATTCCGTTCATAATATACCCGGGTTTGCAACCGGAGATGGCCGCTCTCCCGGTAAAACCTATAGATGAGTTGGGATGGATAAGACCATTCTCATTTGCAACATCGATAAGACGCAGGGCCATGCCTGCGCATACGTGATCAATGATCTCGGTCATGATCCCCATACCGTGTTTCTTATATATTTCTGCGCCAATCGTGTTTAAATCCTCTTCTCCACTGAAATTTTTGCCGCAGTCGCACCCGATCAGTGCAATCCCCGACTCCATTGCAAGGTCTGCACATACAGGAACCCTCCCGAATCTCTGCCTGTCGGGAGGCACGATCCTTATATCGATAAGGTCGTGAATTTGTTCTTCATATTCGGCGACAATACTTTTCTTTTTCCGTGATATGGAGCATTTTATACTTTTATCACCGAAGAGGTCGAGTGCGGTGCCCGTCCCTTTTTTAACCTGGCCGGTGCCCCTGATTATTGCATCGGGTATGGCTCCTGCAAGACCGCAGAAGTTCCCGATTGTCTTTGCAAAGGGGTAAGGGTCGTCCGGTGCAACATCGCTCGTAATCCTCCCGTCGAGAGTGGTTCCGAAATCTATCGATACGCAGGGATTCCTGAAATCGACAGGGGTCCATTTCGCCCCCTCCTTGATCCCCGCCATTGCGAGTTCGCCCTCCATCTCGTTTGCAACAAGTTCGACTCCTGAAGATCCGATCGGCGGGGAGACTCCTGCAACCGTTCCGCAGAAGGTGAGTTTGTCTGCAAAACTGAATTTGCGGAGCTTTGGCGGGAGGTTATCCTTGCTCATCGGCGGAGTCATCTTCTTTGGCGGGACCCCTGCCTCAAGGCAGCCGTTTGCAAGTGCGATGACAAAATCCCCTACCTGTTCAGGTTTATCCATCGCCGCAACGACCCCTGTGCTCCTGACTACAAAATCAAGGTCTTCTTTTATAGAGAGATTTGCATCCTTATGGCATTTTATAAGAGTATTTTTGACCAGTTCCGTTACCGATTCCCTTGAGATCGGGGTACCGACAAGAGTCTCTCCGAATATCTCTTCGCCGGGTTTGGGAGGTCTTACGTCCCTGCTCATGCTGACGGTCTTATTTATGATGTATGTCCTGCCGGTCTCGAGATTCGTACCTGTGAGTATGCATTTTGTCGTAGTATTCCCCATCTCGACCGAGGCTACAATGAAGTAGGGTTTTGTCAGATATTCGGGGACTCTCATCCCTGCACCCTGACCGACCACAGGGGGTGGAGGACTTTCAACAATATTGGGTACTTTTCTCTTGAAAGAAAAAAATGCACACATATTAACCGATTATTTTTTTCAGGATTAAGCTTTTTGTTTTAGATAGATCTCCTTTATCCTTTTAACCGGATGATATGGCATTTATCAAAATGATTTTTCCTGTTGTAAATGGATTGGAGAGATATTTCTATGAAAAAAATAGCTTTAAACCCATCAGCAGGCATACGAAGACCAGGAAAATACCAAACCCGAAGGAGAGCTGTTCACCCCTTAGTTCTCTTGCATATCGTGTGCCCGCAAACGCCCCTGCTACTGCACCCGCGATATAGATCGCAGTAAATTCTCCCTGTTGTATAGTCCCCGCACCTGCATGTGCGGCTACCGCTGCAAGGCTTGCTATGAATACAACCATGGTCGAGGTTGCAGTTGCATAATGTGAAGGTACTTTTGCAGAAATCAGAGCAGGCACGTTCAGGCTCCCCCCGCCGAGACCTGTAAAACCGTTCATCATACCCCCGCCGCTTCCCCATATAAGCATGTGCAGTACATGGAAATCTCCTGAATAGATCTCCCCGTACCGATCCCTGCATCCATCATGAAATTTTGGCCCTGATTTAAATGCGGGAAGTGAGATTTGATCCTGATCCAGCATTGTCAGGGCAATAAGAAAGAGAATCAGAATAAATGCCGCAGCAAGCATGGTATTTGTCATCGATAGGGATACCATAACCGACAGAACCGAGAATATAACTGCGGGAACCGCCAGAAGAAGTGCAGTCCTGTAAAGAATCCTCTGCTGCCAGCCGTAATTCAGCATTGCGGTAAATGATATCGCAGTGCCTATCGTCAGGGACATTGCAATTGCAGTTATCTGGTCGTAAGAGAAGACAAGGACAAGGACCGGGACATTCAGAGTTCCACCGGCAAGCCCCAGAAGCGATGCGACTGTTCCGACTGCAAAGGCAATGAGAAGAATGAACATTATCGCTTCGGGTGTCATGAGGGATATTAACATGGCAGGGAAAAAATCCTGCCATAAAATGTTATTTCTTAAGGTTCTTCCTCAGTCTCGCCTGGAAACCAAAGAATGAAGAGAAACCGATAGAGTCTTTCTGGTCTATTGTCGTGCTTTCGAATGATACAAGATCCCCTGAATAGAGTGCGTCCGGCGAACTCCTGCCTGTAACGGTGGCTTTTCCCTTGTAGAGTCTTACATCCACTTTTCCGTTTACTCTCTCCTGTGTCTTGTTGATAAATGCAGTAAGCGCCTCGAAGAGCGGTTCGTGTATGAGTCCCATATAGCCGAGCTCGGACCATTTCTCATCGACAATGTTTTTGAACGAAAGCTCCTGCCTGCTTAGAACAAGTCTCTCAAGATCAAAATGGGCAGCGATAAGGACTGTTGCAGCAGGGTGTTCGTAGATTTCGCGGGCCTTCAGGCCAAGAATACGATCCTCAACCATATCGTTTCTGCCAATCCCGTGTCTTCCTGCAATTTTATTCAGCTCTAAAATGAGATCATAACCCTTCATCTCCCTGCCGTTCAATGCAACAGGCGCTCCGTTTTTAAATTCGATTGTGATATCCTCAGGTTCGTCAGGGGCATCTTCAGGCGCGACGGTCCATTCATAAATATCCCCGGGAGGGTGGAATGCAGGGTCCTCCAGTTTACCGCCTTCAATGCTCCTGCTCCAGCAGTTTTCATCAACCGAATAGGGCTTGTCCTTCACTACAGGCACCGGGATATTATGCTTTTCTGCATAATCCATCTCCCATTCACGTGTAAGGTTCATCTCTCTCATCGGTGCTATGATATCTAATCCGGCACCCCTGAAGATGAAATCGAACCTGAGCTGATCGTTGCCTTTGCCGGTACAGCCGTGAGCAACCGCCGATGCACCCTCCTTCTGCGCAATCTTTACGATCTCTTCGGCAATAAGTGGCCTTGCAAGAGCGGTCCCCATGGGGTATCCTTCATATGATCCGTTGGCTCTTATTGTCGGGAAGAGCTGTTCCCCGACGAATTTATCCTTAATGTCGATTGTATAATGTTTATCGGCGATTAGCTGCCCTTTTTCGGTGGCTTTTTTGATATCTTCTTCCGGCTGGCCGACGTCGACAGCGACGGTGATAACTTCATCATAGCCGTATTCCTCTTTTAACAGCGGTACGCAGATCGATGTATCAAGGCCGCCTGAAAATGCCAGCACAATTTTTCCTTTTCCCATTTCATTCTCCTTTTTTCGGATACGGTGTTTTGAACGGGGGCCGGCCGCAAAAATTGCCGGAAAAATACCGGAAACCGGTCCTCACCGTAGTTCTTCATAATTATGATCTACAACATTATAACTTTGCTATAAAAGAGATAAGATTGGTTTTTATGGATTTGGAATCGGGAGTTTTTTCGGCACCAGGCTGTCGTAGGTTACGTATGTCCCGATTGATCCAAGATATTCCGTTGTTACCTTTACCCTGTCCTGGGCGTTCTGTGTTCCCTGGAATTCCAGTGTATCCCCTACTGCAGTCCCAAGCTCTTTTGTCTCGTGCCTTCCGTCAGAGTAGTAAACATCCACAACCTGGGAATAGACGAAGTTCTGCCCGAGTCCGCCCCTGAATATGACTTCAATTGTTCCGAATACTTCATCCTTGTTCACCTGTACATCTGTCTGGTATTTCTTTTCAGGCTGTTCGGTTGGTCCGGGAACCAAACTGGAAGACTGGGCAGGGGTTGTTTCTGTAGTTCCCGCCTGTGTTGGCTGCGAGGTCGGTGATGCAGTAGCCTGCGGCTGGCCTGAATCCGTACCCGTACATCCTGCACAGAAAATCATTGCAGATGCAATAACAATCAGAAGGCAAAAAATTTTTGTTTTCATATTCCTGAAAATTGTTTTTATAATATATTTAACTTATGGAAATTAGGCTCTGCAGAACTCTTTCTCTCAACCCGGTTATTCAAAACCTGAAGATGTTCATCGGGTGATTATACCAATTTTTTTGGCAGGGGTGTAACCTTAAATCCTTTGATTTGAGCTTATTCCGCCGTTTTATGCAGTTTTTTGGGGGTCGGTTTTCAATAACAGCAATACGAGGTTTTTACAATGATTAAAGCCTTGATCGCATCGATATAACGGCACGTCATTTGCTTCTTTTTTTCAGACGATGATTATGTCGGGAAGGGTTGAGATAATGGAATACAGGGCTTCTGTGAAGATGTAAATACCGGCATTTTATGCCGCTTTAACGCCCCATTTAAGCTTAACTGTATAGTTCAATAATGCCCGAAAATACGATTATCCTAAAGAAATTCTCTCTGAATATTTTTAGTAACATGTTTCATTATCAAAAAATGTAATCCCCGCTTCTCAAAAAAATGGTTTTAGGATTCACATCCATAGGATTTCTACAAGGCCGGTAATTAATTGAAAGCCGGCTTTGTCCTGAGTGCACTGACAAGAAGCCTGATGCCGTTTTCGATATCCGCCATGTCTGCGACCTCTATAGGGGAATGGATGTATCTTGTCGCAATCTGCAGGGGGATGCTCGGAATGCCCTCTCTTACAAGATGGATGATTGTTGCATCTGTATTCCCGCCGTCGCCCACCTCCATCTGGATGGGAATTTTTTCAGATTCGGCGGTCTTTTTCAGCCATTCGGTAACTTTTGGATCTGCCATGATCCCCCTTCCTGCTGCACTTACAAGAGCAAGAACAGGACCTTTTCCCATCTCGACCGAGGCTTCTTTCTTTGTTATTCCCGGATGGTCGCCGGAAATAGTAACATCAGTTGCAATTGCGCAGTCGGGATTGAGAGCGAATGCACTGACCTTTGCTCCCTTAAGCCCGACCTCTTCCTGAACGGTAAAGACCCCGTATATCGTATGCGGGGATTTGGCCTGTTTTAAAGCTTCAATAAGCATGGCAACGCCGACCCTGTTGTCAAGCGCCTTTCCTGTTATCCTGTTGTTCGCAAGTAACCTGTACTCCCTGTCGATTGTAACAGGGGTTCCAATCTCAATGCCCAGGTCTTCGACCTCTTTTTCACTTGTTGCACCGACGTCGATGAACATGTCCTCCATTTTGATCTCCTTTTTCCTGTCCTCCGGAGTCATTACATGGGGGGGTTTTGCACCGATAACACCGGTAACCGGGCCTTTTCTGCCGTGAAGCACGACTCTCTGGGTATATGCTACAGGGTTGAACCATCCTCCAATCGGAACGAATTTTAAAAACCCTTTTTCATCGATATACTGGACCATGAAGCCGATCTCATCCATATGAGAGGCTATCATAATTTTAAAATCATCGCCTTTCTTTACGGCAACAAGATTGCCCATCCTGTCTTCATATAGATCATCGACAACTCCATCCAGTTCTTCTCTTATTATATCGCGTACGTTTCCTTCGCTTGCTGACAGTCCATGTGCATTTGATAATCTTCCAAGCAGCTCTTTAACCATTTTTTATCACCTAAACAATACTCTTTATTCTTTTCAGCGCTTCAGTTATATCTTCTCTTGAGGCAGCATAACTGAACCTTGCATAATCTGTTGCATTACTGCCGAATGCATCTCCCGGAATGATCACCACTCCCGCATCAAGGATTTTGTACTGGAGATCAGTTTCCATCGGAACGAACATATAGAAAGCCCCTTCAGGTTTGGGGAAATCAAAACCGAGGTCCTTAAGTCCGTTATAAAGGAGTTCCCGTCTTGCCGCGTACTCGGATTTCATCGCTTTGACACAATCCATGGGTCCCGTGTATCCTGCAAGGGCGGCATATTGTGATATCGATGCCGCACAGGTCAGGCAGTACTGGTGGACTTTGGTCATCTGGGTGATAGTATCTATGTCGGCGGCGACGAAACCAACCCTCCAGCCTGTCATGGAAAAAGTCTTGCTGGCCGCATTTACGGTAATTACGTTATCACCGAAGAGTGCTGCGCTTGCGTGTTCTTTTTCGTAGATGAAATGTTCATAGACCTCATCGGAGATGATCGTCACTCCGGCATCATTTGCATACTCGACGATATCCCTAATCGTCTCGCGATCTTCAACGGCGCCTGTAGGATTCCCCGGGGAATTCAGAACCATAAGCTTTGCCCCGTCGAGCATCTCTCTGCAGGCTTCAGTATTAATATGTAGATCTGCGTCGAGTGGTATTCCTTCAGGTCTTCCCCCGGCGAGGACAGCGCATTCCCTGTATGAGACGAATCCGGGGTCGGGATAAAGGACCCGGTCCCCGTTCTCTACCAGGGACTGCATCGCGATATGAAGCGCCTCTCCGGCGCCGCCTGTAACAATGATCTGGTCCGGAGAATAGTCAAGCCCGTTTTCGTTTTTGAATTTTGCAGACAGAGCCTCCCTGAGCTCAAGTACTCCGGTGTTAAATGTGTAGCCGGTAAGATTGTTCTCTATTGCATCTATCCCTGCTTTTTTGATATGTTCAGGGGTCGGCAGATCGGGCTGGCCGATACCGAGGTTTATTGAACCCGGCTTTGCCTTCTGGAAAAATTTCCTGATCCCGGACATCTCTATCCCGAGAACCCTTGATGAGTAAAGTTCTTCTTTCATAATCTGCCTGCCTATTCGATATTTGCATGCCTGTTTTTAAGATCCTGCTCCTCACATTTCAGAATATCCATTATCGCTGATATTACAGAGTCGGCAAATATCATTGCTCCGGTTTCAAAAAGGGTTCCAAGCGGAGCGAATGATTTAAGCTCTCCTTTCATCTGTTTTATCTCGAATTCAGCCGATTCATCTTTTATATGATCCCTGTGACTTTCAAGGACAACGGTGCAGTCTGCAATTCTGCCAATCCTGGATTTTGATTTGGATGTAACAAGGCAGATCCTTCCACCGAGATCCTTTGCAGTTTCGCATAACTCGGCAATCGTCTTTGTCTCTCCCGAACCGGAGAATGCGACTATCATATCCCCTTTCATCATCGCAGGCGTGATCGTTTCGCCGATAACGTACGATTTCAATCCAAGGTGCATAAGTCTCATAGCAAAGGCCTTTGCAACAAGACCCGATCTCCCTGCACCTATTACATAGATCCTTTTGGCGTCCAGGATCTCCTGTATGAACAGGTCGATCTCCTGGCCGGAGATCGAATCCGCCATCTCCCCGATCTTGGAGCTCATCAGGCGGATCATATCTTCTACTGTTTTGCATTCGGACATATAACCACCGGTACAATTACCATTATTATAGTGGCTATTGGAGTTATTTCCTTTGGATCAATTATCGGGAAAAAAGAATTTATTTGAATTTCTCGATCTCTTCTTCGACTTCCTCATAGCCTTCCTTATAGAACTCCTCCTCGTCGGGAGCGAGTTCATGAAGCAGGCGGAGGAACTCTCCGGCATGAACTTTTTCTTCATCGGCAATGTCCAAAAGGACGGCCTTTGCCAGTTCATTGTCTGTCGACTCGGCGAGCTGGGCGTAAAGCTGAATAGCTTCGTACTCGGCAGCGATCATCATCCTGATTGCCCTGACCAGTTCATCGTTTGTAAGCTTGCGATCGTTTTTCAGACCTGAGAATGAGTTTCCGAATTCCGGCATTTTAATCACTTCCTTTTTTAGTCTTCTTTGGAATCTGTACTTATATATCTGTTGATATAGTAATAATCCGGGTTTTTAATTATAAATAAAAAAAGCTCCAATTATTTCTGCAGCCATGAAGAAGAAAAAGTTTGAAACCCTCCCGGGAAATACAGACGAAGAAAAATTTAGTTCAATCCATGTTATAGGAGGAGAAAAGCTTGATGTTCTCGTCTTAAAAAAGATCCGGGATCAATACGGTGTTGAAGTGGTTCTTTATTTTGAGAAGGATCTTGCCGAAAACTCTACCTATGAAAAGGATCTGGCAGATTTTGACGGTTATGAGGATGATATGAGGCCTTTTATCGAGGTTGAGAAGTTTTTGAATTTCGGTATGGAGAACGATCCGACCTTCAAAGCCCGTCTGACCGAGTTCCCGCTGATGATTAAGATCGTTTCAACCGGAACTATTGATTCAGGAGGACATAAGACCAGGTATGTCAAGGGCCTTATGCCGTTTCTTGATGAATTCGATGTTGATGAGTCGCCGGGGCCTGTTATTGGCTGAACTTTTCTTTTTTTCTGACAACGGGCATCTTTCCCGAAGCTCTTAAAAATTCGAGAACCTTCATCCTGTCCTTAATCCCGGGAGTCTGCTCGACACCGCTACAGACATCGACCGCATATGGCTTTAGCCGGCTGATTGCTGCCGCAACATTTGAAGGATTGAGTCCGCCTGCAAGAATTACAGGTTTATCGGTCTCTTTGATGATCATTTCAGAATAATAATAGTCCACCGGGATCCCACGCCCGTAGCTCTGATCGATAATGACTGCATCGCATTCTTTTATTATCTCTCCCGGTTTGCCTGCAACACGAATCAGCCTGCCTCCATAGCCTGCAGGCCTTTCGATCTCTCCTGAAGAAACCTGGATTGCTGAAGGGTTTATCCCGGTCATCCGGTCGATTAGATCCTGTGAATTTGTATGCGTTACAATTACTGTTGTTGTAAACGGGCCAAGTGCCGAGAATATCTCTTTCGCCTCTTCAATACTGATACATCGCGGCGATTCTTCAGATATCACCACCCCTATTGCATCGGCACCTGCCCTTTCGGCAAAAACAGCGTCACTCCTGTTCGTTATTCCACATATTTTAACTCTCAAAATATCCCCTTTTCTTTCATTTTAATATGCAATGAACCATTAAATATCATTATAGTATTAACTGAACCTTTTCGGCGGTGACTTATATGAAGCTTGTATCATGGAATGTTAACGGTCTGCGGGCGATTGGTAAAAAGGGATTTTTGGATTTTGTAGATGACTATCGCCCGGATATACTCTGTATACAGGAGACAAAGGCACAGGAGGATCAGCTCAGCTCATCACTTCGGCATCCGGACGGCTACTTTTCATACTTCTGTTCTGCAGAAAGGAAAGGATACAGCGGCACTGCACTCTATTCTCTGACAGAACCGGAGAACCTGAGCTACGGTTTCGGAGTCCCGGAGTTTGACAGCGAAGGGCGGATTATCATAGCGGAATATGACAGTTTCATCCTTTACAATATATATTTCCCAAATGGCAAGATGTCAAAAGAGAGGCTTGACTATAAGATGGCCTTCTACGAGGAATGCTTAAACCAGGTCACCCGGGATATCGATTCGGGAAAAGGGGTGATTATCTGCGGAGACGTGAACACCGCACATAAGGAGATCGATCTTGCGCGCCCGAAAGAAAATTCGAAAGTATCGGGTTTCCTCGATATCGAAAGGGGATGGATCGATCGCCTGCTTGATTCCGGTTTTAAAGACTCGTTCAGGATGTTTACAGGTGAGGGCGGTTATTATTCCTGGTGGGACCTGAAATCAGGAGCCCGGAAAAGGAATGTAGGCTGGAGAATCGATTATTTCTTCGTTAGCAACAGCATTGCAGATCTGGTTAAATCTGCATCAATACTTTCGCATATTGAAGGGTCGGATCATTGTCCGGTAGAACTGGAACTGGTTTGAAAAAATTATTTTTTATAGATCTTAAGTGCGGTCCCGATATCAGCGTTGTCGATAGTTATCGCTGATATCGCATTGCACATTCTTACTGCTTCATCAAGTGTTTTCTGGTGGATGTTTCTGCCGGTTGCATTGCCTGATGCCCCGCCGGTGTGTATCTGGTCGTAAAGCTGTTTTAAGAACTCCTCTCCGGACATGCTGGACCCCCCTGCACAGACAACCTTCGTCCTTCCTGCAGCGGCGACTGCCTCTTTAAGGAGTTCTGCAGAAGAATCCCCGTCCTTTTTCGGAGCATTGACTTTGACGAAGTCGGCACCGAGCGCTGATGCGACTCCTGCCGCACCTGCGATCAGGTGTGGATCCTTCTCATCTTTTACCGCCTGTCCGCGGGGATAAATCCAGAGAACGACGATCAGTCCGTGCTGGTGCGCCTCGAATATGATCTGTGCCGCCTCGCTGATCATCCTGTCTTCATATTCGCTTCCGAGATAGATCGTATAACCTACACCGGCGATGCTCAGGCCGGACTGGTCGCGAAAACGCACGATCTGGTCGATCGAATAAAGCTGCGGGCTTACAGGATCCTTTTGGGCGGTCTTTACGAGATGTGTCTTCGAATTGAGTTTTACAAGATAAGGTATATCACTGTAATCCTTCCCGTATTTAGCGATAAGGCCGAGTTGTGTGGCGAATACTCCAATCCTGCCCTCTTTTGCAATCAGAAACAGATGTTCGGGAGAGGCGTCGTCGCCGGCAATCCCGTCTCCAAAAAAGTCATCGTTTAAGTGTTCGATCTTCTGGTCCCCGGCGAAAAGCATCAGTTTTCCGCTGCCGTGCGTAATCCTCTTTAAATTTTCAATATATACCCCTTTTGAACTCTCGGGGACATCTGCCGGAACTTCGATCTCGTATGTAAATGACATACTTATTCGTGTTCAATCGTCATAGATAAAGATTATTGGATTGATCCGGGAGGGCCTCTTTTTATCTCCTGTCCACAAGGCGCCGGGGTCTGCTCTTCAGCCTGTATAATTCCAGTTCCCCTTTACTGACAAAATTGAATACAATATCAAAATCTCCTTCTGAATAATGGTCAGAAAAGCCGGGATTTTTCTTGAAAAGTCTCTCCCTGAAATTATTCTTTACAATCTCGCGATCACAGGTCTCTGCATCCCTGCACTCCATGCTAATCCTTAGAATGCATTCTTCTTCCGTAATTCCGCAGTAAAGGAAGGCTTCGTATTCTCCTGTAAGGTACTCCATATTCTCCTTCTGGAATACGCAACTTTCGATATCGACCCTGTTTAACGGGATTCCTGATATGTATACATTCTCTGCCTCGCGCTGGGGATTCTCAATTCTCATATGTGTTCTTCCGCAGCCGCATGTATCCCTGGATAAGACACGGGATATGTCGTCAGTATTGTAATTGATTAGAACAGTCCCCGCCTCTTCTCCTTTTGGAACCAGAGTTGTCAGGATCATCCTGCCTTTTTCGCCGTCATTCACAAAATCCCTGAAATAAGTGTCATATATGTCAACATGTATCAGGTCTTCCGGGACGTGAAGTCCGTTTCTGACAGAACATTCCCCGCACATCGAGCCCTCGGTGCTCCCGTACGTATTGTAGGTCTTAAGTCCCCAGACTTCATCGAGCCAGGCTCTTGATTCAGGAGCAAAACTCTCACCTCCGACGACCAGTTTTTCTATCCCTGAGTCCACCGGATTAAGGCCATCCTCTTTCATCTTTTCCGCAAGCCGCAACAGTTTGAAGACCGACCCGACTATGACCGTCGGCCTGTAATCCCTGATTACACGTAGCGGGAAGGAGCATTTACCTTCAGGAATAACTGTAACCGAGGTTTTCTGTGCCGCAAGGGTCATCGTATTTGCCCCGATGTTCATCCCGTAAGATGCACATACCGCCATCCGGTCCCCTTTTCCAAGACCCTGTGATTTGAAGATGCGGGCATATTTTTCGGCATACCTGTTCCAGTCGTCCCATGTCAGGAAGAACGTTTTTGGGATTCCGCTGGTCCCGCTCGTCTCGTGGATGGTATAGACTTCAGGCAGAGGAACGCTCCTGAACATGAATTCAGGCTTCTGCGGCGGCTGGTTATTCCTGATAGTACTCCCGTCGATTACCGGAAGTTTTCGCAGGTCTTCATGCGTCTTTATCGAATCCGGTTTAATTTTATGCTCCTTAAACCAGTTTTTATAGAACAATGAGTTTTTAACAGCATATTTTATCGTGTACCTGACTCTTTCGTCGATGAGTTCATCGAGACTCTCACGAGTCATAGTCTCAATATCCGGCCTGAAATATTCCATAATTGTCTCCTCACGGTTTATCATCTACGGAGAATTTAATGCTTTTGGGGTTTTACCAGAGAATAGTAAAGAAGGAGTTAAACTCTATGGCTGAATGGACTGTTGTTGAGGGCATGGATAAAGGTCAGATTGTAATGTACGGGCTTAGCACCTGCATACACTGTAAAAAAACAAAGGAGTTTTTAAAAGAACTCGGTGTTTCATATAAGTATATCTTTGTAGATCTTCTCCCGGAAGATGAGCTTAATTCAGTATATGACGAGATGAAGAAATTCAATCCTTCAGGCTCTTTTCCTACAACTGTTATCAAAGGAAAGACCGTAATCGTCGGATCGAAACTGGATGAGATAAAAGAGGCGATCCTGAATGGCTGATAACGCTGTTTCACAGGATAGAATCAGGTCTAAGTATAACGAGATCCTCCGGGTGGCAAAAAACGGGGGTTATTTCCTGAATCCCGATAAAAAATTCACCTGCGGGCTTGTTGAAGGCCTTCTCGTAAACCTTGATCGTTACGGTTTTGAATCATGCCCCTGCCGTCTTACCATAGGGCCGGAGGAAGAAAATCTGGATATAATCTGTCCATGTTATTACCGCGATGAGGACATCACCGAATACGGGTGCTGTTATTGCGGATTATATGTCAGCGGGGAGGTCTCAAGGGGGGAGAAACCCGTAGTATCGGTACCGGAGAGAAGAGACCTTAAGACTGTCAATAAAAACCGGGAAGACCCCGGAGCCGGAAATCATGAACTAAGCCACCCTGTATTCCGGTGCAGCGTGTGCGGTTATCTTTGCGCCAGGAACAGCCCGCCGGAGAGATGTCCGGTGTGCGGGGCGGATCAAAAAAGATTTGTTCTTTTCATGAAATAGAGAATCCGGACTGATATGAAACCTGAATATTATGCAATCGACGTTGTGCTGGTCCCTGAAGAGAATGTCACTGATATTTCTATCGGCATTAACAGGAAACTTGTGGAAAAAACAGGGGATAGCTCCATCTCGCTTGGAAAAAATTCATGCATCCCGCATATATCTCTTGCAATGTGCATGATCCCTGCTGACTGCGCAGTGGAAATAAGGGATGCATTGTACCGGGTTATCCGGAATTGCCTGCCGTATAAAGCCTCATTTGCCGGATATGCCGTTGTAGAGACATCGGGCGGAAACATGGTGTCGGGTGCGGATATTGTGAGAGATGAAATAATTCTCAGTATACAGGACAGAGTCGTACGCATTCTCGATGAATTCAGGTCAACCGGGATGACAGGCGAATGTTTCTTGGGCGATTCTTCTTTAATCACCCCTTTTTCAATAGATTATTCTGAAAATTATTTTGAGAAACAGACCGGGGGGAATTTTTCACCGCATATTACCCTTGGGAACGGAAATGTCAATGAAATCCCGGTTCAGGGAATATTTCCCGAATATTTTGACTGCAGGCGTATTGCAATATGCCGCCTCGGCAATCACTGTACATGTGCGGAGATTATCGGAATAATTGAATAATTGAACTTTTTTTAATACCGGTTCAATTTAGCAACAATTATTTATTTATATCAAAAATATTTGGGAATGGGCAGTTGCAGGGATCTTGTCTACAGGTTTTTCAGATTAAAAGAAAATAACACGACGATTAAAACAGAATTTTCAGCAGGTGCTGTCACCTTTATGACAATGGCATACATTGTTGTCGTTAATCCTGCAATTCTTCTTTCAGCCGGAATACCGTTTGAAGCCTCTGTTGCTGCAACAATAATCACTGCAATATTCGGGACTGTCATCATGGGCGTCTATGCCAACCGCCCCTTTGCAATCGCTCCATATATGGGGGAAAATGCATTCATCGCCTATACTGTCTGCGGTGTCCTTGGATATTCATGGCAGACTGCACTTGGAGCAGTTTTTATCAGCGGAATAATGCTCACGATACTGACCGTCGCACGGGGAAGGACCATCATGTGCGAAGCAGTTCCGGAAACCCTCAAGTACAGTTTTGCGGCGGGTATCGGCCTCTTCATTACATTCGTCGGTCTTGTAAATTCAGGTATCGTCGTTTTAGGTACTGAAGGCGCACCGGTTCATGTCGGCACTCTCAACAGTCCGGAAGTGATGCTTGCAATATCGGGTTTTCTTATAATATCAATAATGGAGCTCCGTAAGATTAAGGGGGCCATTCTTTTCGGGATAATTATCGTATCCATTATCGGATTCATTTCAGGACTGGCAACATATCCAACGGCGATATTCAGTCTTCCGCCGGACATCTCCCCGGTATTCCTCCAGCTAGATATTATGGGTGCTCTTTCCTGGGGGATGTTTGCCGTGATTCTGACGATATTTACTATGGCATTCCTCGATACAATGGGAGGCCTGATCGGTGTATCTGCACAGGCAGGATTTTTAGATGACGAAGGGAATCTGCCGGAGATTGAAAAACCGTTCCTCGCAGATGCCCTCTCCAATATCTTCGCAGGTCTTGCAGGAACGACAACCAGCGGTGCCTTTATGGAATCTGCAACAGGAGTTCTCTCAGGAGGACGAACAGGACTTACCGCTCTCTTTGTCGCGCTGCTTTTTGCAATGTCTCTCTTCCTGACACCGCTATTTGCAGCTATCCCGGCGGCTGCAACGGGACCGGCGATGATAATGGTGGGTCTGATCATGATGCAGCCGGTTGTGAAGATCAACTTCTCCGATTTAAGTGAGATGATTCCTGCTTTTGCGGTAATAATACTGATGAGCTTTACTTATAATATCGGAGTTGGAATATGCAGCGGTTTCGTGCTTTATCCGCTCTTTAAAATAATTTCCGGGAAAAAAGATGAGATAAATCCTTATTCATGGATATTGTTTTTAATGTGTCTGTTGTTCTTCATCTTTTATCCCTACTGATTTTATCCCTTGCCCGACATGAAGAGGCTAAGGGAGATACCTGTAATCAATGCAACGAGCGCATCTGATCCAAAGTACTGCATCGAGAGAAGAGTCTCAACCGGGATTCCTCCCCAGAAATGTCCGAGGATGATTGAAAGTCCAAAACCAAGCATGGCTACAACAGCAAGGTGACGCAGGCCTCTTAAATAGCTGTGGTATGTAAGCCTGATGAATATGAATGCAGCAGCCATAAATATCACAAAGAAGTAAAAGCCTGTCTCTGCTGAGGCTGCTGCAATGGTTTTGGATGAAAAGATTCCAAATTCCGCGATTATCAGGTAGATTATCACCATCCCTACTGAGTTGTCCTTATGGATATTGAGGAATGGAATTATCGACTGCTGTTCTGCCTCTACAGGCCGGGGAGCGGGGGAAGCCTGTGGAGGAACAGGCGGCTCCTCCCAGTAACTGGACGGCGGGGCCCTGTAACGGACTTCGGGATCGGCTCCGGAATCTTCCTTAGTCGATCTCTCTTCCCTCCCTTTTTTATATGATTTTATTGCTTTTTCCAGTGCTATGCCTACTGCAAGAATTCCGCACAGGAGGCCGATGAAACCGAATATCGTATTATCCGGTGTAAAGCCTTCGGTAATCAGCCTCATCAGGAAATCCTCGAGGAATATATATGCGGCAATTGCTATAATCAGGAATATAAAGATTTTTTTTGCTCCCGGGGCAACAAGGCGCGTGAATTTTTTAAGCAGTTTGACAATACAGTAGAGTATTATAAGGCCTACCATAATTGCAAAAAGGTCGCCCGACTGCATCTTCGAGGGCAGCTCTATTAAAAAATCCATACCCTCTGTGATATATGACTGGATATCCATAATTCCCCCGTTACATACTTTGTAAATTTATGATGTATACTTTATAAATGATAAATTATTGCTATAAACCCACTAAAATATACGTCCCGGCCGGGACTTGAACCCGGGTCGAAAGCTCCGGAGGCTCTCAGGATATCCTCTACCCTACCGGGACCGGAAAAAATTCAATATAGATTGTGTCTGCCGGATATAATAGATTAGTGCTTCTTCTGGTTGTAAAGCGCCCAGATTTTGCATGCTCCCTCATGGCTGACCATGCAGGGGCCGACAGGGTTTCTCGGGGTGCATGCTTTTCCGAACAGTTTGCAGTCGGCGGGATCGGCTATTCCCCTCAGGACCTTGTCGCAGATACATGCGGAGTGTTTCTCGACGTGCTTTATTTCAACACCGAACTTCTTTAAGGCGTCATATTTCTCAAATTCCTTCTTCAGCCTAAGGCCCGATCCGGGTATGACAGGGAATCCTCTCCATTCGATATCGCAGGGTTCAAAGACACTGTTCATTATCTCAATTGCCTTCTGGTTCCCTTCTCTTGTAACCGCTCTCGGGTAGGCGTTTTCAACCTCAGCCCTTCCTTCCCGGATCTGCTTTACCAGCATGTAGAGGCCGAGGAGAATGTCTTCGGGTTCGAAACCTGCAACCACCTGCGGAACAGGGAATATCTCATATTCCTGGTAACCTGTAACGACACACACATGTCCCGGAAGCATGAATCCGTCGAGGGACGCCTCCCCCTGTTCCAGCAGGAACTTCATCGCCGGCGGAACGAAGCGGTGGCAGCACATGATGCTGAAGTTGTCCGGAGGGTTAGTGAGAAGCGTAGCCGCAACTGTAGGGGCGGTAGTCTCAAATCCGACAGAGATGAATACAACCTCCTTGTCGGTCTCCTTTGCGATCTCTACCGCTTTGTGGACGCCCTGTACTATTCTTACATCGCCGCTGCATGATTCAAGGGCCCCTTTAGTCCCGGGGACGCGTATGAGATCACCGTATGTCGCGATTATACAGTCCTTTTCCGACAGTTCTATTGCAGCGTCGATCTCTCCCTGCGGGGTGATGCAGACAGGACATCCCGGCCCCATTACAATCTTCAGTCCTTCCGGCAGGACACTTCTTAACCCGGATTTTGCGATTGCAGCCTCATGAGTTCCGCAGATATGCATGAAGTTATAGTCCCTGTCGACGATATCCTCAAGCGCTTTTTTTATATCCGGCTGATTTATCATATCAATAAAATTGTGTACTAAATAGTAATTAGATATCCCATTTTGATCCGCAGGATAATTATAATTCATATTTTTCACAAATATATTGCAATGATTGAATACCTGAATGCGGGTGCTATTTTATTCATTGGAATAATGGCGGGTATAGCGCTACTGAAGCTTTTTTCTTATCTTGAAAAGAAGGCAGCCGCAACCAAAAATATAATGGACGATATTCTTCTTGCCTCGATAGGAAAACCGCTGGCATTATCGGTTATACTGATATCTGCATACTATGCACTTTTAAATATCCCGATCCCCGGGGACTACATGTGGCTCATTGACGGAAAGATGCTCGACATCGTCATCATCCTGACTGTAACATGGATTGTCTCATGCTTCTTCCACAACTTCATCTCAAATTACGGGAAGACGCTTGCTTCAAAGACAAAATCCGAACTTGACGACAAACTCTTCGGGATCCTTGAATCGTCAATAAAATACATAATCTGGTTCCTGGGTTTCATTTACGTCCTGAACTATCTGGGAGTAGAAATAACACCTATTGTTGCAAGTGCCGGAGTTTTTGGAATCGCAATCAGTTTTGCAGCACAGGATATTATTGCCAACTTCTTCGGCGGTGCGATGATCCTGGCCGACAGACCTTTTCAGATTGGTGACAGGGTTAAGATAAACGGCGAACTTGGCGATGTCGTAAGTCTCGGAGTCAGGAGTACCAGAATAAAGACTCTGGATCACCAGCTGCTGACTATACCCAATTCCGTGTTCAGCAGTTCCATGGTGACCAACTATGCAATGCCTGATGTAAAGCTTAAAGTTAAGATGCCGGTTTCGGTCGCATACGGCAGCGATGTAAAGAGAGTCAAAGAGATCCTGCTTGAGATTGCAAACCGGGCTTCAGAAGAAGAGGATTATATCCTCAAAGACCCTGCCCCCGGCGTATATTTCCTCGAGTTCGGGGAGTCGAGCCTGAATTATATGATGGTCGTTTGGGCAGGCAGATTCAATATGTCATGGGAGGTAAAAGACAAGATCAACTTCCTTATTGATGAAAGATTCAGGGAAGAAGGAATCGAGATCCCGTTCCCGCAGATGGATATCCACCTGAAAAAAGATTCTACCTGAGATCGGATTCTTCAGGTAATCCTTCTTCTGTACCTCTTTTTTCTCTTTCCAATTCGGATTTAATGAGTGTTATCGGCTCATCTCTCGGTATCGAAATATCCGCAAGCATCTCGAAATCGGTTACCATATCGCTTTCAATACCTTTTTCAACGACCATGAAGAATCCCATGGCGTCGTTTATCCTGAGCTTGTTTATAATAAAATGAATAAAGCGGGTAACCGATGACTGAGGAGAATAGATCAGCATCGTGTTGATAGTGTCAAAAATAAACGCTATCTTCTCTCCTTCACTTTCCTTTATTTTATTGGTGATTAAGATGCCGGCCTTCGTCAGATCGCCCGGGCGCTCGACGAACAGGACCTGGTCGGTATTCTCCTGTCTTTTTCCTGTAGCATAGGATGTAACCATATCGATGAAGAAGACCCCGGAAATATCAACACCTGCCTTTTCAAAAGATTCGATAATGAGTTTCGAAGGCATGTTGGTCGAGACTATCGCTATTGAATAATCCATATCCTTAAGAGCAGATACTATCTCAAGGCTTCTTTTTTTGATATCCATAGCCCCTGATCGAACAAGAAAGATCCTGTAATCCGGGGAGAGATTGTCTATGCTGACCAATTCCATCACTTCGAAGTATTTGTCCGGTTATGGCTCTACTATTCTAATATATAAAAAGTTCAATAAATAAAGCCTTTCTGCATATATTGCTTTTAGAAAGGGGTATAAACAGAAATTATTTGTTGAACCCTGTAGTAATACTGAATTATGATTGGTATATCCACAAGCTGTCTTGCCGACGTACCTCTTGAGTATGCACTTGATGTGCTGTATGATATCACGGATACGGTGGAGATTGTGGATGACGGCCTTCATTATATGGACAATGCAGATATTGCCGGCTGCTTTGATCTCCGCTATTTTATCCATGCCCCTTCAAGAGGGGTGAACATCGCTTCACAGCTTGAAATTATTAGAAAGGCAAGCGTTGAGGTTATTGCACATTGTGCAGGTATTGCATCGGAGATAGATGCCGGTGCAGTAATTATCCATCCCGGCTATTTCTCCCATGTTCTGCAAAGGGATATCGGTATCTTCCAGCTTGAAAGATCCCTTCTTGAACTGAATAATATCGCCGGGGAGCATTCTATCAGATTTCTTGTCGAAAATATGCCGGAATGGAATTATTTTCTGCTTCAAAAACCGGAAGAGCTGCCCCTGATCGATGGTTTTGGTTTTGTCCTGGATGTAGGGCATGCAAATACCTGCTCGTGCCTCAAGGAATTTTTACAGGTGCCGGTCTCGCATTTCCATATCCATGATAATAACGGAAAGGAGGACTCTCATCTTCAGCCAGGAAAAGGTAATATCGATTTCGGCCCGGTCTTCGATGCAATAGAGCGAAACGGCGCTCCGGGGATCATTGAGGTAAACAGTCTTGAAAGTGCAAAAAACAGTCTGGAATTTATCAAAAATGTGCGTCCAACCCTCATCTCCTGAAAGATACTGGTTTATTAAATAAATGTTTCTGGTTTTACGGGAATCAAATCAGTTACAATTTTATAGGTTTTCAATCCATTTTATTAGAGCAATTTCTGCCTCCGTGGCATAGTGGTATCGCGCTACCTTGGTAAGGTAGAGGTCGCGGGTTCGAATCCCGCCGGAGGCTTATTTTTATTTTTTAAGTTTTTTATATTAGACTCGTATTTTTTTGAATCTTTTTTCATTTATTCAACTGCCGGAACAATTTTCAACCACCATAACCAATTCGGTTTAAGAAGGAGAACTTTTTTGTTTCCCATTTCCCATAATCCGCACACTCGCCAGGGGCTATTGAAGGGAATGATCTCTTCTGCTCAACATCAGGCCCATATTCCGGCTAAAATTCGAAAATGGCGGATAAAAGCCAGTTAATTGCAAACCAACAAAAAAAGTAAAAATCCATGCACAATACAGTATTTTATTTACTACCTCAGCTTATTACTATATAACAGATTCTTCTGTTGGATAATAAAAAATGAATGATAGAAATTATGGTGGCCAGCGCAGAAGCTTTGGTCCCCGCGAA
>CAYXKC010000023.1:0-21099 GCA_964465295.1 uncultured Methanomicrobiaceae archaeon
AAAAAAAACCGGCTTTAAAGACGCACATTCATGGGATTTCTAAAAGGCTGAATTTTTGATTTATTTAACCTATTACGGTCTTATTTGCTTTAACGAAAAGATTCGGGGGCATCTCATAATCGAGTTTCCAGATGATACTCATAGGCCTGCTTCCTTCATGTGAGATATATCGTGCCGATCCAAGGAAGGTGTAGGGCTGAGCATTATTATCGACTTTCTTGAATTCACGGACGAATAATAGTATCTTACTACCATTCTTTTCGTGATTGATGTATCGTATCCCAGTTGGTGATGTTTCAGATGTGGTGCTCTGAGATTGCCAATGGAATATTTTTTCGGAGATTGCGTAATCCATATACATTGTGGTTGGAGAATAGAGCTCCTCTGTCTTGTTCAATGTAATTAGAAATATATCGGCCTTTTTATCTTCGAGGAATAGCACTCCTTCACGACTTCCTTTAGAAGGTTTTTCTGTCATTGTGTAATGTCCAATTCCGGCGAAAAGTTGATCGCGAGTATAAGAACAATGTAATTCAATTGGCGATTCAAAACCAAGATCAATGGATTCTGGTATGAATTCAATATTATCAAAGTTGTAGTCTAAAAGATCATAGATCTCTTCTTTAATTGTTTCACTTTCAAATATGTCTGAGAATATCTCTTTCAAATCTCTCTTTAAATGAGAAATAGGATTCTCAGTTAAAGAATAGTAAAACATTGATATAATATTCTTTTCAGATTCAGAGAGGGTATCAAATGAATATTTTTCAGGCAGATCCAAGAATGATTTAATGAATCTGATGAATTTTGGTGAATCTATTGTACTAAGTCTGATACCTGATTTGCTTGTGAATATAGAATTATCATTCTTGTTTTCTGGATATATTCCTGCTTCACAACATAATCCATAGAACGTATTTTTGCGATATATGTCAATTGGTTTGAGGGAATAATAGTTTAAAAAGGCCTTAAATGATATCTTTTCTCCAGTTCTTTCTTCAAATGTTTTTATATTTTCAATCAATGTTCTTCTTGTTGTTATATTGGCCTTGATGTTTTCAAGAACTCTCTCTTGTGCCACTTTTTCAAGATGTATATGGCAACCCTTAGGAAGAGAATAAGAGTTTTCTTCAATTTGAGATATTAGAGGTCTCTTATTTTCTGAGAGTAATGCATTGATGTATTTTCCAAATTGATAATTTGTATTATGTCGTCCAACAAAATCAAGAACTGTTAAGCATTCTTTGCCATCTGCAAGTCTTAGACCTCTTCCCAATTGTTGAATGAAAATTGTTAGACTCTCGGTCGGTCGGAGGAATAGTATTGTGTTAATCTCAGGAATGTCAACCCCTTCGTTGTAAAGATCGATAACAAAGATGAAATTGTATTTTTTATTAACCAAATCTTTTTGAATAGAATATCGTTCACTTCGAGGACTATTAGCATATAGGAATGTGGATGGAATCCCTGCATCATTAAATGATTCTGCCATAAATTTTGCATGCTCTATCGACACACAAAACCCAAGTCCAATTATCTCTCCAATATCTGTTGAATATCTCTTTAGTGCCTGAATGATATTCTCAACCCTCTCTTTGTTTCCAGTATATAGTTCACTTAATTGGGTAGGATCATATCTCCCCCGAGTCCATTCAACTGAATCTAAATTTACAATGTCAGTTACTCCAAAATAATGGAAAGGAGAGAGTAACTTTCGATTTATTGCTTCAGGCAACCTAATCTCTGCGGTGATCTTATTGTTAAAATATTTTAAAATGTCGAGATTATCCATTCTCTCCGGAGTTGCTGTAAGTCCGATGAGAATTTGTGGTTCGTAATATGATAGAAGATCTTGATATGATGGAGCTGCTGCATGATGGAATTCATCAACAATAATCATATCATATGTATCTTTTTTAGTGATCTCTGTCAATTTTTTACTATTGAAACTCTGTATTGATGTGAAAAGATGATTGATTTGAGAAGGCTCATTCCCACCTACTAAAAGGTCTCCAAAATTTGGGTCTTTCAATATTCCTCTAAATGTTTGAATACTTTGATTTAGTATCTCTTCACGATGGGCGACGAATAAAAGATTGGGATATCCTTTAGAGTTTAACACAATTGATTTGTAATCAAACGCAGATATGACAGTTTTACCCGTCCCTGTCGCCGCCACAATCAGATTTTTATAATTGTCGTGAAGTTCTCTTTCAGCTTTTAATTTATCGAGGATCTCTTCTTGATAGTGAAATGGCTTAATATTGAATATTGGAATTATTTCATTCTCTTTTTTCCTCTCTTTTGAAAGTGCTACCCTGAGTCTTTCATTGTTCTCTTCGGAATATTCCACGAACTCAGAATCGTTCCAATATGTATCAAAGGTCGCATCGACTTTCTTTATAATATCTCTTGAATCCTGTTCGGTTACTTTTAGATTCCATTCAAGTCCGCTTGTAACAGCGGGGTTTGAGAGATTAGATGACCCGATATATGCAGTTGAAAATCCATTATTTCTATGAAATATGTATGATTTGGCATGTAGTCGAGTTCTTTCAGTATCATACGAAATTTTAATTGTGGTATTTGGGAGTTTAGAGAGTGATTCAATTGCTTTTATGTCCGTTGCACCTGTATATGAAGTAGTAATTATTCTTAATTGCCCTTTTTTGACAAATTCTTCCAAATCTTCCAAGATTAATCGGATTCCGCTCCATTTAATAAAAGAGATAAGTAGATCTACTCTATCAGCACTATGAATCTCTCTCTTAATTTCATGAATTAATCCCGGTTCAAATGGTGAACCTGTGAATAGACTACTATGAGCAATTGATGTTTCAGGACGGGTTATTGTTTCTCTTTTTATTAATCTGGATTGTTCATTATCAATTATTGCAAGCAATAATTCTGCATCCTTTGTAATCTTACATTGATTTATTAGGTCATCATTTGTCTCTTCTGCAAGTTGAATGATTATATTGTTGCAGATCTCGATTTGCTCTTCTAATGGAATTTTCCTGTCATCAGTATTTCGGAGAGCTTTTTCAAACAATCTATACATGTAGTGAGAGAGGATCGATTGAGGGTCATAATTTGAAATTTTATCAGTTTGAGATCTCAGTTTTTCTTCAGTTGAGAGTTTTAATTTTAGATATTCATTTATTAATTGCTCATATATGCCGGGGATGAGGTTCATTAATCACAATTTGCTGGAATAATACATGAATTTGATCTATGAAACCCCCATCAAAAAAAACCGTCAACCGCCCCTGACAAATCCCCGTCGTCCCCGAAATTCGTCAACAAAGCCTGACAAAAAATGGATTTATCTATCATGAAGATCTATTACCTGTTGTGAAGACGCTGAAGAGCGAACGGGCCGGGAGGCTTGTTCTCCAGAAAGAGGGGTACCTGGCATTCGTCCCAAACCCGCTCCCTCCTGCCTGTCTGGAGCTTGATGAAAACCTGCAGGTCCTGCTTTCAAAGGCCGACGGGGCCCTGGCACGGCTCGACGGGGTGACGTACGTCCTTCCGAATCCCGACCTCTTCGTCGCGATGTACATCAAGAAGGAGGCGCTTTTAAGCTCCCAGATCGAGGGTACCCAGGCCTCGCTCCAGGGCGTCCTCGAGTTCGAGGCGAAGATCGAGCCCGGGGACGACATCAACGAGGTCGCCGAGGTCATGAACTATATCAAAGCGATGCATCACGGTATCGAAAAACTCGGGTTTGCAGATTTTTCACTCGAATTACTGAATGAAATCCATAAATTCCTGATAAAGGGAGGCCGGGGGACGCACATGCACCCCGGGAGGATCAGGGACGTCCAGAATTGGATCGGGATGCAGGGCGGAACCATATTCGATGCTGTCTACGTCCCTCCGCCGCCCGATGAGGTAATGAATCTGCTGGAAGACCTCGTAAGATTCATCCTCGAAAAGGACAGGCTGCCCCCGCTGATAAAGATCGCATTAATCCACGCCCAGTTCGAATCCATACACCCGTACCTGGACGGAAACGGCAGAATGGGCCGCCTTCTTATAACATACTACCTCTACTGGAAGAATATCCTCTCAAAACCCCTGCTGTACCTGAGCGTCTACCTAAAAAAGAACCGCGACGAATACTACCGGCTCTTAAATGAGGTGAGATTCAGCGGCGACTGGGAGTCATGGACAGAGTTCTTCCTCAGGGGAATAATCGAAGTCTCGGAAAACTCGATCGAGACCGCAAAGGAGATAATCGGCCTGAAGAACACTCTCGTCTCAAGGCTTATCGAGAACAATATCGGCGGGGTTCATGCGGTAAAACTGATCGACACCCTCTTCGACTATCCGCTGATCACCGCAACACAGGCCGCAGGCCTTCTCGGCACAAGCAGGCAGACCGCCAATCTCCTTGTGAACAGGTTTGAAGAGATTGGGATACTCGCAGAGATCACCGGAAAGAAGAGTCATAAAAAGTATATATTCGTGGATTATGTCGCTATTATCCAGAAAGGGACACAATTATAACTATTTTTTTGCAGGATTACGGACAGATGTCTGTCAGGCTCACCTGACGGAAATTAATTCAAACCTGTTTTTGTCAACAAAACCTGACAAAAAACCACATCTTCGGGTTTTTGTCAACCGGTAATGACAGTCATCCAAATAATTTTAAAAATTCACTGAAAGATCAAAATGATTCTTCCCCACTTTTCACACGGTAAAATCATTTTTTCCGGTTAGTTCAATTACTGTCTGTAGCTCCCTGTTAACCCGGCAATATCAATTTTTAAAAAAGATATCTCATGATTCCTGTATTTCAGGGGGATTCCTTTAATTCCCTGTAATATTTGAGAGTATTGGAGCGGTTCAGGGGCTCTTCTTAGTCAGCTTCGGTGATATATTTAGCAAGCCCGAAATCTTCCAGGACCTATTCAGTCTTCCTGAATACGGTTCTATATAAATTTTTAAAAAAATCAATCATATTAACATAAAAAATTCTTCTTTTGATATAACGCAGTCCCGGATAATCTTTACCAAAAGACCTTTTGAGATATCCTCACCTTTGTGGAACGGAACAACTGTAGTTCTTCCGTCAGGGTGCCGGTAAAATATATGGCTTCCTTTTTGCCGTACCTGAATAAAACCCAGTTTTTCTATGGCTTTACAGACTTTTTCAGGCGGCTGTGGTGTGATGTGGCTCATCTAAACGTTTCAAACATTTATCTCTATCAGCTGAAGGCCGATAAACTCCATTTTTGGAAGTTCTCCACATTCTCCGGTATAGAGTTCAGCCGCTTCCCTGATCCTCTCCATCAGGGTCGGGACATCTTTCGCCTGCGTATGACATCCCGGAAGCCCGGGAATTTCTGCGATATAAATCCCGTCTTCGTCTCTCTCGATGACTACGTTGAATTTCATTCCTGATTTTAGTATGGTGCTTAATCAGATAAATTATTGCTTAATATTACAGGTAAAAGAATGATCAATACCAGCAGATATCATAAAAAGAGCTCTCGCCGGAGACGGAATCGCCCGAGACCGCGACAGTCCATTTTGAATTCAGGCTGTATGCCGAATTAATGCCTGTAATCGTTATCCTGATCGAGGAGTCGCCGGCCCCGTCGTCCTCATCCGAGAAGCACCGGATCGATCCGTCCGGGGCCGCTATGGAGAGGGAAAGCTCGTCTTCTGGATTGTCCCAGCGGAGTTCAAAGGAGATCTGGGATTCATCCCCGGACGGCGAAAGAGAGTACCACTGCACCCCTCCTTTTCCTATGCTGCTGTAAAACCTTACCTTCGTATCGGGGGTCGGAAAAGGGGTGGGGCCGGAGAGAAAGGCGCTGCTGTGCGTTCCGCCGGAGACAGGCTCTCCTTCCCGCGGAATCCCGAAAAGATAGATATCATTCATGTCTTTACACTTGTCCGTCCATACAACGTAGTCTCCCGAGATTCTTGGGAAATCCAGGTCCTCCCCCTCCCGCGAGATAACCGTCGAGTTGCCGGTCTGGGATTCGTAGAGGTAAATATCTCCGCCATTCTCTACATCCTCACCTCTCTGCCCGTAATAGACCCAGACAACCCTGCCCCCGGACGTATCCGGGTACATCTGGTAACCGGTCTTCGGCGAGATAACGGAGGTGATCTTCTCTTTGATGCTGTACATATAGACCGAATAATAATCGTCGTAACTCTCGGCCCAGATTATAAGATCACCCTCGATTGCCGGCGGCTGGTACATTGTGGGCAGGCGGGCGACATTCGTCATCTCGCATGTCGTCATATTGTATAATACAAGATAGACCGCAGACGACTCCGCCTCCCTGCTGATAAAGACGAGCCGGTCGCCCGAGAGATCCGGGAGAAGGCAACTGGTATTTTCCCCGATTCCATCAACAGCCTCCCCCGACTTCCCCGTGGATATGTCGTACATCCGCAAAAAGGACCGGCCGGCGGTATTCTCCTCCCAGATTACAGTCTCCCCGTCGATAACAGGATTGTCCTGTTTGTTATGCGAATAAAGAAATTTCAGTTCATATTCCTGCTCGTCGTACAGGAAGATCCCCCTCTGGTCGGACCATACGTACCTCGGCCCTGAGATATCAAGGCCGGACTTTCCCGAAGGATCGGCGATCACCATCTCCTGGCGCCCTGTCGATATATCGAATTTGTGGATTGAACTCCGTGTTTTGCCGTTTTCATTTGCCCCGTACTCAATCCACGCGACCGTGTTGTTGTCGAATGCAACCGAATTGAACTTCGCCGAGTCGCTCTTGGCGATTACAACCGGTTCAGGGGTTTTAATCGCTGCACACGGATATGCAGCAAGAAGTAGAAATATCAGACATATAATAAACCCCCGTTTCAACATGAATCATCGCTTCTTATAGATTACAACCGCACAGACGGAAATGGCGAAAACCAGGCCGGTTTCAAATAATATGACCGCCACCGGCACTGCACCTGCTGTATTTAAAGGTGGACTTTTGGTTCTTATATCCTTTGTTTCCGGGTCGATACTAAAAGACCTTACAAGGAGTGAACTCTCATCCGCATCCCCGGTGCCAAATACGGGATCGTATATGTTGACCAGGGCGGATGCACCTGCTGTCCCCTGCGGGTTGGATACTGTAACGATAAACCACCCGGTACCCCCGCCGGCAGGGGTCTCGTATTCTGCACTCCACCTGCAGGGTTCGCCTGCCTTTACATGGATACCGGTGACAACTCCGGTAAAATTCCCCGGGTTTGAAACCCCCGGGGGCTTTACGGTCAGGACCAGATCCGATCCCGGCCTCAGGTTCGTGGTTCCTTCAAGGCTTAATGTCGATCCGCCGGCCGTATCCGGCAGTTTACCGTCGCTGGTTCCTGAAAAACCGATCCATGGTTCTTCAAGGATAAATACAAACCTCTGGAACGGATTTTTATCCTCGTTTGCAAAGAAGTAAGACGGCCCCCGGAGCATGATCCGATCCTCAATACCTGAAAGCTCGTCTTTTGTTCCGCTAACGGCGATTATAAAGTACTTGCCTGAAAGGAGTTCCTTCGTCTCGTTTCCGGACAGGAGTTGCCCGTCTGCAATTATTATTCCTTTATCATCCGTTTCAGGGGTTTTTATCCTGCTGTATACATAGGAGCCAGAATCGCTTATCCTGTAAATCCATACGAGCAGATCTTTTCCGGCGACCGCCTGCCCGCCTATTGCAAGGGATTTTCCTTTTGAGATTGTTCCGCCGGTCGTCGGGAGGTCCGGGGTAAAGATCAGGTTCATGCCTGAGCCGGGTGTGGTGTAGGTATTTTGGGTATAGTGGTTGCTCTCTTCCGCAGAAGCAGTGTCAAATACAGGCCCGTCCGCCCCCGGTTCGTAGACCTCTATCGTCCTGACGCCTGCTGGTGCGTATGAAATACGGACATTTTTAACGATCCTGTTATCTTCGTCTCCTTCAGCACGGGCGACAAAGGTGTAATCGCCCGGGGCGCTGATTGCGATCCCGGTTGTAAACTCCCATGTCGAATCTTCTTTTGCCTTTATAGTAAAAAAAGCCCCTCCCATGCCCTTCAGTCTTTCATAATAGCCCGGATCTGCCGCTTCATCCTCAGCACCGGAGCAGTAGCCTTTTCGCAGGTAATTTTCGATAATAAACTCTTTTCCTGCCGGAGCTGTTCCTGTAACCTTCAGCTCGTCGGTAAGGATAACCTGGTCCGGAAGGGGATCTATCATGACGCCGCTCCCCGCCGCCGGGATGCAGATGAGAAAGAGACCGGCAAATACGCAGGCGAGTGCGTTAATTATCCTGTCCCGGCTCATTCATTCTCCCTCTCCGGGCACTTATCCGGAGCCGTTTTTCCGGTTTTTCCTGCATATAATCACCATTTTTATAGGAGTTGTTTTTAAAGACTTATGTAAATGATTTCTGTGAGAACTGTCGTATTATTGTCAGCGTACAGGAATTATATAACCCCGGGTACTTCTATCAACCGAAAATCCGGGTGAAACAGATCCATGTGTTGAATCTTCTCACAGAAAATTAATATTAAATGCGGGTGAAAAATTCAGAAGGTAAGGGGCATGAGAGGAAGAAAAAATAATCGTATATCAAATTTTTTTTATACAGCAGTCCTGCTGATATTAATTTCATCATTAATAACTCCCGTAATCGCGGCTCCGCTGCATTATTCGGTTCAGAACTGGGATGAAGCCCCTCCCGTCAGCGATTCCAAGGCGCCAGAACCGATCTCCGCCTGGCAGGTCCGTCCTGCAGTCCTGCTGGCAGTAACCCTCGCTCTTATATCTCCCGCCCTGGCATTCCCTGCCGAGGTCATACTGGCCGGATTAAGCATAGTCGCGCTCAACTTCAGGCGAATCGAGGTAAAGACTGTCCTTGAGCATGAACTGAGAAACGGGATCCACGAATATATCCTCGGAAACCCGGGAGTCTGTTTTACAGATATAGAGAAGGGTCTTTCAGTCAACAGGGGCACTCTCGACTATCACCTGAAGGTTCTCAGGCGCGAACACAGGATCGCGGTACTTAACAAAAACGGGCGAAGCTTCTATTTTGAAAATTCCGGGCGGTACACGCAGGACGAGATGGAGATGCTATCGGCGATGCAGAACGACACCGGATTTGCGATATGCGAGTTCCTGCTTGAATCCCCGGGCGCATCAAGGACCGAGATTGTATCCCTGATAAAGACGACAAGCTCGACCCTCTCCTGGCATATGAAGAAACTTATCGATTCAGGGGTCGTGTCCACGACCAAAAACGGCAGGATTATCAGCTATCATCTTTCTGTCCCGGCAAAGAGGATAATCCAGGATATCTACGGGCTAAACCGCACACGACTGTCGCCGGATAGAGCATAAACAAAAAAGAACGCCGAGAGGGAGATTTGAACTCCCGAGGTGCGGACACCAGTAGCTTTCGAGGCTACCGCCTTCCCGGACTAGACTATCTCGGCAGGGAATTAAACCGCATTCCGTTTCCTGCGCAATGCCGGATCTATTTATTGGCGATGAAATCAGATAAGCATGCCGCTATCCTCCCCCGAAAGGATCTTTTCGGGCATTGTTATATGAAGAACAGGATATAGAATAGTGATAACATGCCTGAAAAAAAGAGATTCGGGTTAAGCAGGGAGGAATCCTGATGAAGTGCAGGATTCAACTTAAGCGGGGTTTAAAGGATATCGAATACGAATTTGAGGAGGGTGAAAAACTCTCGGATATGCTGCTTTCAATAGGCCTGATTCCTGACACCGTCATCGTCTTTAGAGACGGCGTCCCTGTCCCGGAGGATGAGTACATAACCGAAGATAACTATGTTATTGCCGAAACAGCCTCGAGAGGCTGAAAAAAAGTTTGATTTAGGAGATCCAGCTGTTTACTGTATCGGAGTTTGCCTCGATCCATGCCGCAGCCGCATCATCCTCTGTTTCTCCGCCTTCAATCTCGAGCATTACACTTGACATGTCGTCAGCAGTCCATGCGAACTTCTCTAAAATTGCATAGGCACCCGGCTTTTCCTCTTCAAGACCCTGGCGGGCAAGTGTTGCGATATACTCCTCGCCACCGTAGATCCCCTTCGGGTCCTCGAGGTACTTGAGATCGTAGCGTGCAAACTTCCAGTGAGGTGTCCAGCCTGTAACCACTATCCATTCCTCGTCCTTGTATGCCTTTGCAAGTTCAGCTGCCATTCCGGCACTGCTGGATGATACAAGCTTGTAGTCGAGACCGTAGTCCTCTATCGCCTGTTCTGTTGCCTGCATGATTCCGGCACCGGGTTCGATTCCGGTGATCTTTCCGTCGAACTTGTCGGAAACGCCGTTAAGCTCCTCTATCGAGTCGATTGTGACATATTTCGGGACAACGAGGCCTATCCTCGTTCCTTCCATACTCTTTCCGACGAGGTTGATGTCATCCCCGTATGTATCCCAGTAGTTCTTGTGGGTCCCCGGAAGCCATGCAGATACCGAGCAGTCGACCTGACCGTCTGCAAGAGCCTGGTAAAGCGGCCCTGCATCCACAGCTACGAGTTCAACCTCATATCCGGCCTTCTCGAAGACCTGTTTCAGCACGTTCGTGCTTGCGATCTCCGAATCCCAGAGAACATACCCGATGCTGACCTCGCCTTTGCTCTCTGCAGCCTGTGTCGGCGCCGCCTGTCCTCCTTCCGGTCCAGATTCGCTCCCAGTACATCCTGCAAAGAGTGTAAAGGCGAGCATTATTGAAATCACCAGTGTAATTGTTTTTAATTTCCCATTCATTTCCATTCCTCCTTTACCGGGCGTTCCTGCGGGCGTTCTGCCCCTTAAAAAAAGCCCGATTATGGCAAAAAAAGGTAAAATAGCCTTTCGGGTTAATTATCTTTTTCACCATATAAATATGTGGGGTTTTACCCCCCTGTTTTAACAAGGTTCTGTGAGAGCCGGTCGAGAATTATCGCGATTATGACGATTGCAAGACCCGCCTCAAATCCCATGCCGATATCAACCCTCTGGATTCCTATCAGCACGTTCAGTCCCAGCCCGCCGGCGCCGATCATCGAGGCGATGACGGTCATCGACAGTGCGAGCATGATGCACTGGTTAATGCCGGCCATGATGGTCGGGAGTGCTACAGGCAGCTGAACCTTGAAGAGCTTCTGGTTCGGGGTTGCACCAAACGAATCGGCCACTTCGTTGAGCTCCCTTGGCACCTGCCTGATCCCAAGGTTTGTAAGCCTTATTGCAGGCGGCATCGCGAAGATGACCGTTGCAATGATCCCCGGGACATCCCCAAGACCGAAGAATATCACGGCAGGTATGAGGTAGACGAAAGAAGGCATTGTCTGCATAAAGTCCAGGACAGGTTTTACGACCTGTTCTATGGTCTCGTTCCTCGATGCTGCAATTCCTGTCGGTATGGCGATTATCAGTGCGACGAACGCGGCTGTTATCACGAGTGCAAGCGTCTCCATCGCTTCGGGCCACAGTCGCATGTTCTGGATTAAAAGAAGTCCCAAAGCGATTAGAACCGGCATCTTCCAGTCCCTGTTCGTTACATACCAGCCTGCCGCAGCGAAGAGCAGGATGATGATGAGCGACGGGATGAAGAGCAGTATATCCTGTATGCCCGAGACGAAGATGTCGAGTATATAGCTTATCGCGTCGAGCAGCCAGCCGAACCAGTTGTCGATCCAGTCGACGATATATTCAACTCCGTCTCCCAGTGGAATCTTTGGAAACATTGCATACGATTTATCAGCCATGGTTACACCTCCATCCTTGAAAGGGCCGCAAGAACCGAACCCTTGATGATTATCCCCTTGATCTTACCCTCATCATCGAGAACCGGGATAGGGATCCCTGAATCGGCGACAAGGGGCATTATCTCTGCAACAGGGGTGTCGGGCGAAACCGAAGGGATGTCCCTTTTGATTATGGAATCAAGACCCCGGCCATTCTTTTTTGCCTCTGTTGCGTCATCGACAAGTACCAGGCCTTCATATTTCCTGTGCTTCGAAACTGCAAAGACGCTTGAGATACCGTATTCCTCCATAAGGTGCAGGGCGTTGTTCGGCCCCGAAGTGACTGAGACGAGCGGTTCTGGCCGCTTCATCACATCCTTTGCAGAGAGCACCTTCGCCATGTCGACGTCCTCGACGAACTTTTCGACATATTTCGTCTCCGGGTTGGTGAGAATATCCTCGGCCGTTCCCACCTGGACGACACAGCCGTCCTTCATCAGTGCGATCCGATCACCGAGCTTTAAGGCTTCATCCAGGTCGTGGCTTACGAAGATTATCGTCTTGTTTACCCTCTCCTGGAGTTCGAGAAGCTCGTCCTGCATCTCCCTTCTGATAAGCGGGTCAAGAGCGCTGAACGCCTCGTCCATTAACAGGATGTCGTTGTCCCCCGCAAGGGCTCTTGCAAGACCTACCCGCTGCTGCATTCCGCCGGAAAGCTCGGAAGGCAGGCTGTTTTCATATCCGGCAAGGCCTACGAGCCCGATGGCCTTCTCCGCCTTCTCATGCCTCTCTTCCTGGGAGATGCCCTGGATCTCAAGAGGGAATGCCACATTGTCGAGGATGCTCCTGTGGGGAAGGAGGGCGAAACTCTGGAATACCATCCCCACCCTGTGCCTCCTGAAATTCAGAAGTTCCTCCTCGTCCATCTCCGGAATGTCGTCCCCATCCACAAGGATGCTACCGGACGTCGGCTCGACGAGGCGGTTTAGGCACCTTAAAAGAGTCGATTTGCCGCAGCCCGAAAGGCCCATGAGGACGAAGATCTCTCCTTCATATACGTCGAATGAGACTTTGTTCAGGGCCACATTCTGCTGTGTGGCCTCAAGTATCTCTGTTTTGGATTTGCCCTCCTCCAAAAGTGCTAACGCCTTTTCGGGCTTCGGGCCGAAGATCTTTACAAGGTTTCGGACCTCCAGTTTGATCTTTTTATTATCGTTATCTGTATCTTCCATATTTTCCACCAGCCGGATATAATTGGCAATATCTGCTGATAGTATATATGCTTTATCTTTAGTAACTGTTTGCAAAATCCCAGTTTATTCTGTCAGTTTCTCAAAAAGTGTTCTAAAATATTTTATTTATCAATTTTGATAAATCTTCTCCGGCTGATTGTATGGATATAAGAGATACAGTCTCCTTTATTGAAGAATATGGGAGAATTATGTCTTTTAATCCCTGATTAGTCCTCATAGTCAGGACAAATCCTGAAAAAAAGAGCAGGTTTGTATAAAAAATTATTTATATATATCTCCCCGGAACCGGATTTTCGGGAGATCTTCATCTACGTACCGGTATCAATCCTGCATTCCGGGTTTACTCCCTGTTTTCTCAGCTTAAAGAGATACTTTTGGTGATACTCCTCTGCCTCAAAGAATGTTTCAGGCGGGGAGACGGCGGTTACGATCTTCTTTACCCCGAACCTTCCGGACTCTTCAAGCTCCCTGATGAAATCTTCGGCCTCCCTTCTCTGGCCTTCGTCCTTATAGAATATCTCAGACCGATACTGTGTTCCTACATCCGGCCCCTGCCTGTCGGGGGTTGTAGGGTCGTGCATCCTGAAGAACTCCTCCAATAGCTCCCTGTACGATACAACCGCCGGTGCGAACGTGACCTCGACAGCCTCGGCATGGGCGGTCAGGCCGGAACAGACCTCTTCGTATGTCGGGTTTTTTGTAATTCCGCCGGTATAACCGACACGGGTTTTAACCACTCCTTTAACCTTTCCGAAGGCCTCCTCGATATGCCAGAAGCATCCCCCGGCAAATACTGCAGTCTCCTCTGTCATAATACCCAATGAGGGAATCCTCTATAATGAATGTATTGGTCGGGGGAACGCGGAGGATGGTGGTTGAAAAGTGAAGTATTTATCCTGCAATCGCTGCCTTCTGCATCTTTTCCAGCTCAAGGACAATCGATGCCACTGCAAAGATCAAAACTCCGTTAATGACCAGGATTACTGCGATTGCCATGCCCGGGACCACTCCCGGCAGGAGCATCGAGGCTCCAAAACCGATCGATACGAAATTCAGGACAGTCTGTGTAGTGAAGAGCTTTTTAAGAACAGGCGGGAGGGGGGCCTCATCCGCCCCGGCACTCCTGCGGTTGAGCAATGCCGGCCCGAAGCGTTTCAGGAGAAGTATAACACCCCCTGCAATGTTCAGGGAACCCAGGAGAACGGTCAGGAAACCTGTAATAATCCCCGGGACGACGCATGAAAAAATCCCGGCACCTGCGAAAGCGACTCCAATTGCCATAAGGATCCACGAACGGCTCCATTCCCCTGCCGGGGTCTCGCCGAGCGCCATCATCTGCACCGCCATTATCACCATCAAAAGACCCAGCTGGCCGTCGGGAGAGAAGGGGATCATTCCCAGGTTTACAGGGACGAGAAGGAATCCAAGCAGTAGAAGCAGAAATCCGACAGGAATTATTATTGCAACCTGGATTGGGATCTCAACTCTGGAGAAAACCGGTGATCTCTTATCCGCCGCCCTGGGGAGGATCTCTTCCTCCTGCGTGTAGATTATGTTCGTCTTATGGATACAGTATGAAAGGTAGAATATGGATATGCCGTAGGCGGGAAGGACAACTGCTGTTGCCACGTCCGGGACGATTCCCGGGAGAAGGGTCACAATCCCGAGTAATGCCGATATTGAATATACAAGTGCGCATGCAGCGGTCAGGTGGCGGAGAATTCCCGGAATCCTCATCCAATGCTTAGCCTTATCCCCTGAAAAAAACAGCTGAACAAGTAGTGTGATACCGCCCGCCAGGAGCATAAGTCCTGCAAGAATCCTCACAAAATCAGATAGAAATCCGGGGATGAAACAGGCCGTCATTCCGGCGGCGGTGGTGCAGACCCCGGCGGCAATGACCAGCCAGGACCGCCTGAGATCGCCGAAAGGTGTTCTTCCCAGTGCAATTATCTGCAGCGAGATAATCACCAGGAAGAGGCCGTATGTGCTGTCCGGGGTATATGGCAATTCCCCGGTCTGTATCTTAAACAGAAGAGATCCGAAGATCAGCATGAATATTCCGAAGATGAACAGGATTACGACCTCAAACGAAAGATCCCCGAAATACTCCTTCTTAACTCCCGCACCGCTCCCTTTCCTGTCGTTATCAACCATTCGTCTCTGCTCCTCTGAATCCTGTCTTTTTATATTATCTATCATAATTTTACTGAAGAGTTATAATTTTTGATTTATTTTTGCGGAGATGCCGGATAACGTCGATTTCCTGTGGTTTTTTGGTTGCAGGCCATGTCCTGCGGAAGAAAACCAGGTGGAAGGAATCGGTTTTTTCTGTTAAAAAAATAATGAATTGTTATGTTTCGGTTGCAGGACGATTTCACATACCTTATGCCCGTTCATTTCGGAGGTGGCAGGTTCAATCCCGACAGGGTTGTAAGCCAGAGAACTACCACGATTGCAGTAAGCTATGAGACCGAAAGGGATCTTCTCGAACAGTATATTCCCGAAGGTTTTGAACTGATTTCGCCTGAAGTTCAGGTAATCTTCAGTAAGTTTACGGAGATCGACTGGATGCAGGGCGGTCAGTACAACCTCGTCAATGTGGCATCCCCTGTCCGTTTCTGCGGCAAAAAGGATGAACTTGAAGGATCGTACACCCTTGTCGTATGGGAGAACAGGACCGCACCTATCCTCGGCGGACGCGAACAGACCGGGATTCCGAAGATCTATGCCGATATCGAGGACCTGCATATCCTAAAGCCGCATTACATGACAAATGCCAGCTATGAAGGGAGCACATTCCTAAACATTGAATTTGAGGCAGGAGAGGAGATAAACGGTGTTGAACTGGATGCGATCCGGTCGGGCTTCTCGTCTGTGAACACGATCGGGTGGAGGTATATCCCGAAGGTCGGGGCTCCGGGCGCCGAACTGAGCCAGTTCGTCCTGTACCCGCAGGGCATGAAGGTCGAACGTGCGGTGGCGGGGAAAGGTAGCCTGAAATGGACGAATTTAACCCCGATGCAGAATCCTGCCCAGTACTATATCGTAAACAGCCTTGCAGAGCTGCCGGTTGAAAAGATTACACAATCGGTAATGTTTCAGGGAGAGACCTTCCTGCATGCAATGGGGGCAAGGGTAATCGAATAAAAGATGAATATTTTAAAAGGTGAAATTATGACAGGTTCGGATTATTACAGGAACAAAGTCTGCATCGTTACAGGTGCAAATTCAGGCATAGGATATGCGATCTCGGCAGAACTTCTAAAGAGGGGGGCGACAGTCTATATGGCCGGAAGGAACCCCGCAAAGGTTTCAAAGGCCGCCGGGGACTTCTCATCTTACGGCGAAAATGTCCGGAAGCTGGTAATGGACGTCACAAAAGAGGAAGATGTTCAAAGGGGAATAAAAGATGTCGCAGCCGAAGCCGGAAGAATCGATCTCCTCTTCAACAACGCCGGTGTTGGGGGAACGATTCCCTTCGAAAAGGCGACAATCGACGACTGGAAGAATATCATCGATACGAACATCTGGAGTGTCATCTACGGTGTTTCGGCCGCCGTTCCGGTTATGCTTGAGCAGGGATCGGGCCATATCGTAAACACATCCTCCATCGCCGGGATAGTTCCACCGCCGTTTCAGGCGCTGTATTCACTCACAAAATATGGTGTCACGGGTATGACCGAGTGCCTGAAGTACGAGTACGCGGAGAAGGGTCTTCGTTTCTCGACCATATGCCCTGCAAACATCGCGACCCCGATCTTCAACAAGGGCATCGACGGCGAGGCACACGGCGAGCTCAGGATACCTGACGACGCATACCCGGCTGATAAGGCTGCATCGCTGATCCTTGACCGGGTCTCGGAGAACAAGGGGATAATCGTCGTCCCCGAAGAGCCGTACACGGATATGTGGAAGGGCTACGTCCTCGGGGAAAAGGCCGTGGAAGACGAGCTCCATAAGATGGCCCGGCAGAGAAGGGAGGCGTTTGAAAAAGGCGGGTCGTATTTTTAACAAAAAAATCATTATTTGCTTTTTAATTCCGGTAAACCGGGTTTAAGTCTGCCAGATAAAAAAGAAAATTATATATTCTTCTTACAGAATATATTTTGCTTAATACTTGAACACAAATGAGGGCTGTACCTTGCTGGCAACCCGTTTAAATTTTTCAATGGGGTTGTATGAAAGATATATTTACTAACGCCACCGGGACACCCGTTGCCTGCCGCCTGTCCGCGTCTTCGGGCAGGCATTGCAAGTACAGACTTTTAATCATATCCGTTCTATTTTTTGGATTAGTTCTTGCAGTATCACCGGTTTCGGCTGCTGTTCATACGCTCAATCCCGGGGATAATATTCAGGCCGGAATCATCGCTGCCTTCGCCGGTGACACGCTCATCCTCAACCCGGGGACGTACAGCGAGCATGATATCACTATCACGAAGAACAATCTCATAATCAAAGCGAACGAATCCCTCGGCGGCACCTTTGCCAACACGATAATCGATGGGCTCTACACGGGCGGGATTTTTAACGCAGGTGGAAATACTCTAACCATCGACAACCTGACACTGATACACGGGGCAGCTGATAATGGCGGCGGAATTTATTCCTTAGGCGGCATTATAACCGCGACCTCCTGTAATTTCACCAGCTGCACTGCGAATTATGGCGGCGGTATCTTTTCCAATGGCGGTGATGCTGATTTGACCTCCTGTGTATTCACCGGCTGCACTGCGGGAGTTCGTGGCGGCGGCATTTGTTCCAGTGGCGGCGGCATTATTGATCTGACCTCCTGCAATTTGACGGGGTGCACTGCGGGTTTTGGCGGCGGCATCTGGTCTACTGGCGGGAGTATTGATCTGACCTCCTGCAATTTGACAGGGTGCACTGCGGATGTTGGCGGCGGCATCTGGTCTACTGGCGGGAGTATTGATCTGACCTCCTGCACCTTCGATACCTGTACTGCTGTAACTGGCGGCGGTATCTGCTCCACTGACAGCATTATAACCGCGACCTCCTGTACTTTCAGCAGCTGTAGTACTATTGCGGAGGGTTATGGCGGCGGAATTTATTCCACAGGCGGCAGTGTAACCGCGACCTCCTGCAATTTCACGGACTGCACTACTGCTGACACTTCCGGAGGAGGAGCCCTCTATTCCGGTTTGGACAACTCCGCCATCCACTACTGCCGGTTCTGTAACTGCAACCCCAATGCGATTTACAATGACGGAGGAACAGTCAATGCGGAGAACAACTGGTGGTGCACGAACGACAATCCTTCAGGATATACCATAAGTGTCGATTGCGACCCGTGGCTGGTCCTTGGAATAACCGCACAGCCGTCTTCGATCACGACCGCCGGAACATCCCTGATAAAGGCAAACCTTACATCTAACAGTGATGGTGCTGATACCTCCGCCGGCGGGCACGTTCCCGACGGAATCCCGGTTGCCTTCAGTATTATTTCGGGGACCGGCACCCTCTCATCCCTGGCAGGAAACATAGCCTCCGGTCTGAGCACAACAATTTACACACCTGCCGCCACCGGATCGGCAACAATAGACGCTACCATCGACGGGGTGACTGTCGATGTTCCGGTTGTAATTACAGTCCCGCCGCCTGTTCCCGGTTTTACCGGCACCCCCCTTACGGGGACCTCCCCGCTGACCGTCACATTTACCGATTCTTCGACCGGTTCTCCGACTGCATGGAACTGGTCTTTCGGCGACGGTGAATGGTTCAATACCACCGTATCCTCGAATCCCGTCCACATATACGATACAGCCGGAACGTACACTGTGGACCTGACCGTCAGCAATGCGGGAGGAAGCGACACTCTTTCCCGTGCGAATTATATTGTTGTATCCGCCGCAACTCCGACACCAACTTATCCGCCGGGTGGCGGTGGCGGCGGTGGCTCCTCCGGCGGCGGATCTAACACCGACACAGGGATCGGCTATGTTGAGGATCTTAAAGCCGGCGAAAGCGCCTCCTTCAATATGGGTAAGGGAGCGGTATACAGGGTCGTAATCGTCGCCGGAACAAACATTCACAAGCTGATGATCACCGTTTTAAGCGAAGGATCGCTTCCGTCGTCGATCGTTCTTCCCGACGGCACAGTCTACGAATTCGAGGACGTGACGATCTACTACGCGGACAACGGGGACCTTTCCGGAGGGACTTTCTATTTCAAAGTCCCGAAGAGCTGGTTTAAGTCCAACGGGTTTGATCTCGGCGACATCGTTCTCCTTCACTACAACGAAGAAACAGGCGAATGGGAGGACCTTGAAACGACATTCACCGGTGGGGACGGGACGTATTACTATTACACTGCGGAAACCCCGTCGTTCTCCTATTTTGCAATAGCGTACTCGAAAGGTTCTACGATAGTTTCGGAAGAGACCGCCACCGCGACACCCGCTGCCGTTATGGCTGAGAGCACCCCTGTTAACACAGCCGCTCCAGCCGCATTGGAAACACAGGCAGCTGCAGCCTCTCCTGACAACGGTTCATCGCTGTCATCGCTGATAATCTCCGGGCTCGTGATTCTTCTCATTGCGATAATCGCCGTCGGTTTGATCACCCGCAGGAAAAGCGGAAAGTACCCCGAATGGTGGGACCACGGGAAGAGATGAATCTCTCCTGAAAAATCTCTTTTAAAAATCCAAAAAAAAGTTGAGTTTATCTGTTCATCTGGGCTGCCGACTTTGAAACCATCATGTCGTCGACCCTGATGAGAAGCGCCGCCGTCTCTGCCGCACTCTGGATTGCCTGCCTCTTGACACGCATCGGCTCGATTACGCCGTCTTCATACATGTTCTGGATCTTTCCGGTGAACACGTTGATTCCTGCGTGCTTCTCGCCGTTTGAATGGGCGGACTTGAGGTCGACGATGATGTCGATCGGGTCGAGTCCCGCGTTCTCTGCAAGAGTGTTCGGGATCGCCTCGAAGATGTTCGCGAACCCTTCGATTGCAAGCTGAATCCTTCCGCCGACAGTCGCCGCATATGCACGAAGCCCGAGGTAGAGTTCGGTATCGATTGCAGCTGCGCCTACGACGAACTTTCCGTCCTCAAGTGCGTCCATGACCACACGTGCCGCGTCATATGCCGCACGTTCGAGCTCGTCGACGTAGATCTGGTTTGAGCCTTTGAGAAGGATCGTGACGATCTTACCCTTCTTGCAGCCGGTGAACTTCGTCGCCTTGATGTCCTTCATCTCCTCGACATTGTCGGCGTTTCCGAAGACCGACTTGTCGAGATCGTTTACCGAGTTGACAATTGTGCCGTTTAGTGCACGCGAGAACGCCTTCATGTCCTTCTCAGGGACATCCTGGATTGCAAGTATTCCTGCATGGGCAAGGTGGTACTGCACCGCATCCGCGATTCCCTTCTGGCAGAGAACCACGTTTGCTCCGGATGCGATGATCTTCCCGGCGAGCTCCTTTAACTTCTCTTTCTCTGAATCGGAGAACGCCTCCATCTGCTCGGAGGTCGTGATCTTGATCTTCGCCTTGGTCTCGGTCTTCTTAATCTCGAGAGGCTGGGCGAGGAGAGCGATCTTTGCCTTGGAAACCTTCTTAGGCATACCCTCATCGCAGCGGGTCTTGTCGATCATGAAACCTGACAGGAGCTCGGCCTCTTCGAGGCTGTCGCCCACGACGGTCTTGATCCTGACATCGTCCTCGTCGATCGAATAATTGCCCTTCTTGTCCTTCTCCGCTATCGCCATTACTGCATCGACGACGATATTTGAGATGCGGTCCTTCATCATCTCGATGGACTTTCCTGTAACGGCGGTGTTTGCGACCTTGATGAGGAGATCTTTGTCATCCCCCTTCGATAAGATCGCGTTTTCGTTGAGTATCTCAAGGGCCTTCTCCATCGCAAGGTTATATCCCTTTGCGATGATCGTCGGGTGGATTCCCTTTGCAAGGAGCCTGTTCGCCTCCTCCATAAGTTCGCCGATAAGGATGCAGGATGTGGTTGTACCGTCTCCCACCTCGTCGTCCTGAGCCTCTGCGACCGAGATCATCATCTTGGCTGCAGGGTGTTCGACCGATATCTCGTGAAGTATTGTTGCACCGTCGTTCGTGATTACGACATCACCTGACGGGGATACGAGCATCT
>CAYXKC010000024.1:0-495 GCA_964465295.1 uncultured Methanomicrobiaceae archaeon
ATATCGACGGCCCCAGGAGAAGAATGATAACTTCAATCATTATCTTTTACACTCCTGGCCCGGGCCGGGATGATAATTGATCCAGAATATGATGATTTGATTTTGACGCCCCCTTTTTTATTCAGGTTATCTTTCCGCGTGCATAAAATTAACCGGCGATGGAAAAGACTGAATTAATTAATGGATCCGGAACTTCAGAGAGGATTACTATACATAATTGGTACAAAAGCAATCAATGGGGCTGATTCCAATTCCCGATATGAACAATATTTCAGTTCAGAAGTTACCGATTTAATTTACTATGAACTAACAAAATAGTAAAACTGAAACAAAAATGCGAGGGAAGGGATTCGAACCCTCGAACATCTACATGACCAGGCCCTGAACCTGGCGCCTTTGACCAAGCTCGGCAACCCTCGCGCCTTAATGTTTTTTTTTAATTCAATCTCTGCGGGTTTCGAAAGGGCGACAGCCCTTCGGTCGGAAACTATCGCT
>CAYXKC010000024.1:595-20782 GCA_964465295.1 uncultured Methanomicrobiaceae archaeon
TCCAATACTAATTCGCTTTTCAGTGTTATTAAGGAACACCAGTAACCTTTTTTGCAGGTTTCGAAAGGGCGGCAGCCCTTCGGTTGGAAACTATCGCTTCCAATACTAATTCGCTTTTCAGTGTTATTAAGGAACACCAGTAACCTTTTTTGCGGGTTTCGAAAGGGCGGCAGCCCTTCGGTCGGAAACCCTCGCGCCTAATATGTGAGAATACTATCGCAATTTTCATGCAACGGATATTCCTCTATGTTATTGTAGTTTCGTTAAGATAAATAATTGGTTTTAGTTATTGGTTTTATTGAATTTCTCCATCTCTTTTTCCCTGAGTTCATTTCTCCGGATCTTTCCCGAGATGGTTTTAGGGAGATCTTCTACGAACTCGATCTCCCTCGGATACTTATATGGTGCGGTTACGGTCTTGACGTGCTTCTGAATATCGCGGATAAGCTTTTCAGAGGGCTCAAAACCGTCCTTTAAGATGACAAATGCCTTGACAACCATACCCCTGATCGGATCCGGAGAGCCGATTACTGCAGACTCCCGGACGGCCGGGTGTTCGATAAGTGCCGACTCCACCTCGAACGGTCCGATCCTGTAGCCCGAACTCTTTATGACATCGTCGTCGCGGCCCACGAACCAGAAGTAGCCGTCCTCGTCCATGTACGCCTTGTCCCCCGTGTAATAGAATCCGTTCATAAAAGACTCAGCCGTCGTCTCCGGGCTCCCGAGGTACTCCATAAACATCCCTATCGGTTTCGGATCGGCCTTTACTGCAATCCTTCCGACATCCCCGGCAGGAACGGGTTTTCCAGCCTCGTCGTGGAGTTCGATATGCCATCCGGGCGATGGTTTGCCCATCGAACCGGGTTTTATCTTCATCGACGGGAAGGTCCCGAGAACGAGCGTAAGCTCAGTCTGGCCGTAGCCTTCATAGATGCTGAGCCCGGTTCCTTCCTCCCAGATCTTGATAACTTCGGGATTCAGGGGTTCTCCGGCGCTTACACAGTGGCGAAGGGAAGTCAGGTCGAACTTGTCGAGGTCCGCCATAATCAGCATACGGTATATGGTCGGCGGACAGCAGAATGTCGTCACCCCGTACTTCTCGAGAACCGGAAGGATCTCGGTTGCATTGAACTTCCCGCGTGAATCATATACGACACTGCAGCATCCCTGGATCCAGGGGCCGAAGAACTTTCCCCACGAGGATTTCGCCCAGCCGGTATCCGAGAGTGTCAGGTGGATGTCATTCTTCTTCAGGTCAAGCCAGTACGCCCCGGTGGTTATGTGCCCGATTGGCAGTGAATGGTTGTGAAGAACCATCTTGGCTTCACCGGTTGTTCCGGATGTAAAGTATATGACCATCGGATCCGACGACCTGGTTCTTTCAAGACCGCTTATTGCGAGTTTGCTGGATACGGGGGCCGGATAATCGAGTTCGACAAGATAGCTGATCCATCCCTCGCAGTGCCCGTCGACGACAAGCCTTGTCTTTAATGACTGGCACTGGCTGCAGACCTCGTTGACCTTCGTTGTGTTCTCCATGTCGGTTACGACCATCTTTATTTTGGCCGCATTGATCCTGTATACCAGGTCCTTTGTGGTCAGCATCGTCGGGCAAGGGACGAAGATCGCACCAAGCTTTATGCATGCAATGGCAAAGAACCACCATTCAGGAACGCGGTGCAGCATTATCGCCACCAGGTCTCCCTTCTTTACACCGTACTTAAGGAGCATGTTTGCCGCCTCGTTCGAACGGTTTCTGAGATCTCGGAAGGTGAATATCTTCTCATCTCCGTCCTGGTTGGCCCATATCATCGCAATTTTATTCCTGTCGATCTTTGCCCATGCATCGACCACGTCAAACCCGAAGTTGAAGAAGTCCGGAACGTTAACGTGGAAACATTCGTAAAGTTCATCATAATCGGATACATTGGGGATATTTTCGGGTATCCTGTCGCGAAGTGAAAGAAGTTCAGAGACTCCCTGTCCGTCCGGCAGGATGCTCTCGTCAGATGAATTGAGGCAAGCCCTCCCAATCCACTCGGAACGCGAGATCCCTTTTTTCTCCGACAGCCCGTCTATCTTTTTCACAAGACCGTCATCCATAGTAACGGAGAAACGCACCATAACAGTAATTTTTGTGGTGTAAAGTATTTAGGTTTAATTAATCAGACGCACCAAAAAAAGATGAGAGGCAGGATCAGTTGTGCTTCCTGAATGCCTTAAGTTCCTGTTCTCTCAGTTCAACCCTCTTAATCTTTCCCGAGATGGTCTTGGGCAGTTCTTCGACAAACTCTATTGCCCTTGGGTACTTGTAAGGCGCTGTCGTATTCTTGACATACCTCTGTATATCCCGTACAAGATCTTCGGACGGCTCGTAACCCTTGTTAAGAACGACAAATGCCTTTACAATAAGGCCACGGATACGGTCCGGAGAGCCGACAACCGCCGATTCCTGGACAGCCGGGTGTTCGAGAAGCGCGGATTCCACCTCAAAAGGCCCGATCCTGTAGCCCGAACTTTTTATTACGTCATCGTCGCGGCCGACGAACCAGAAGTAGCCGTCCTCGTCCATGTACGCCTTGTCGCCGGTGTAATAATAATCTCCAATGAAGGATTCGGCGTTTGCCTCGGGATTGTCGAGATACTCGACGACCAGCCCGACAGGCCTTGATTTTAACGAGATTGCAATCCTTCCCTCTTCGTGTATTCCCACGGGTTTTCCTTCGTCATCATGAAGCTCTATATTCCACCCCGGAGACGGCCTGCCCATCGAACCGGGCTTGTTCCGGAGGCATGGGAACGATGCAATTGCACAACAGGTTTCGGTCTGCCCGTACCCCTCATAGATCGTACAGCCTGTGCCCTCCTTCCATACTTTTATCACTTCAGGATTCAGCGGCTCCCCTGCACTGGTGCAGTGGCGAAGCTCCCTTAGATCGAACTTGCTGAGATCGGCGAGTATTAGCATCCTGTAAACGGTCGGTGGCGCACAGAAACTTGTAACCTCGTATTTTTCAACAAGCGGAAGAAGCTGTGTCGACTCAAACTTACCCCTGGCATCGATAATCAGCTGGCAGGCGCCAACTATCCACTGGCCGAAGATCTTGCCCCATGCACATTTTGCCCAGCCGGTATCCGAGTATGTGAAATGAACATCGTTCGGGGTCAAATCATGCCATAGTTCGGCAGTGACCTTATGGCCCAGCGGATATGCATTGTTCAACAGGACCATCTTCGGTTCGCCCGTCGTTCCCGATGTGAAGTAGATCATCATCGGGTCGTCGGCGTATGTCGTAAAATCGTCAGGCATGCTGACAGATTTATGTGAGACAGGTGCAGGATAGAGAAGTTCAAGCGGATAGCTTGCCCAGCCTTCCATCTCGCCGTCGACAACGAACCTTGCCCTGAGCGACGGGCAGTCACGACAGATCTCGTTTATCTTCGGGGCATTCTCAAGATCTGTTATAACCATCTTGAATTTCCCTGCATTGATCCTGTACCTGAGATCTTTTGGTGTAAGAAGCACCGGGCAGGGGCATGCCACCGCTCCGAGCTTTATGATGCCGATTACAAAGATCCACCACTCCGGAATTCTCGGGAGCATGATAAGAATCCGGTCACCTTTATTGATATCGTATTTAAGGAGAATATTCGCCGCCTGGTTTGAAAGATTCTTTAAGTCCCTGAAAGAAAATTTCTTCTCATCACCCTGGGGATTTGTCCAGATCATGGCGAGTTTGTTCCTCTCCTTATCGGCCCACTGGTCGATTACGTCGTAGCCGAAATTGAACTTTTCAGGAACCTCGATCCTGTAATTTTTAAAAGAATACTCGTAATCTGTCATATTATGGATTTTCTTATGTATAACCCGTCCCGGTTCTCCGTTCTCCTGGCAGATGTTCTCCTTTACGCGGTTGAGTTCACTCTCGGGGATTCTCCAGAGCCTTCCGACTTTCATGCCATTCAGGGTGCCGTCACGCAGCCATGCATGTACTGTCCTTGTCTCTACTCTCAGCCTGGCGGCGACCTCCTGCGGGGTGAAAAAAGTTTCTTTGGACTTATCCATACATGAATGTATGTTAAAATATGGTATAAGAATGTGTTTATTTTTTTAACATACATCACAAGAAATGTTTTTGATCTAAAATAACATTGGTTACGCAATACAGGTTTTCCCAACCCTTCAACCGGGGAATGTAATTCCTGCCTCTCAGAGACAGGTGAACGCAAAGCCTGCAACCCGGGGCATAGAGTGGATTAGTTAGTCTTATGGTCAAAAGCCCTAATATGAATAAGAGATGTCTGATAACAAATACAAAACCCTGAAGATTGAAAATATCGTTGCATCAGGGGTAATCGCGGATTCTATAGATCTCGAAGATATCGCAGAAAAAATTGAAAACTGCGAGCTAAACAAGAAGAAGTTCCCCGGTGCGGTATTCAGGATCGAAGATCCTAAAGTAGCCGTACTCGTCTTTTCTTCAGGCAAGATCGTTATGACAGGCATAAGGAAGGAAGAAGACCTCGATACAGGCCTTAAATTCCTTATGAAAGAACTGAAAGCGGCAGGAGTATCCGTTTCCAAAAAACCCGACGTCGCCATTACGAATATGGTCTGTTCATATGACACCGGCAAACAGATCAACCTCAACAGGATCGTCGTCGCACTTAACCTTGAGAACATAGAGTACGAACCAGAACAGTTCCCCGGGCTTGTATACCGCCTTGAAGATCCAAAGATCGTTGCTCTGCTCTTCTCGTCGGGAAAGGTAATCCTGACGGGAGGCAGAAACCTCGATGATGTCAGGGCCGGTCTTGACAAACTCGAGAAAAAACTTGAGAATGTATTATAGACCCATCTAACATTTTTTTTAACTTTGCCCTGCCCGGTTTTCCGGGAGTGGTCAGGCGATTCCGCAGATCTATTGATTGTCATCATTATCACAGAAGGTGATCATTACACCCGGTCCTTTGCGGCTAAGAGATCAAAAACGAAGACGGGACGGTTTGCACCGTAAACCCGGGTGACAATTTTGGGGGGGCAAAATTATTGAAAATAAACTGTGTCCCTGTTATTTATTATCTATTGGACACGGCAGTTATTATTCCCCGGGTCAGCACAAACCTGCCCCTGCTTTTATCACCGCCGGAAGATATAATCTTTGCGCCGGAACTGAGATTTTCTGCCCCTGTTCAGTTCCAGAACCTGTGCGTCCTGATATAGTTTCTCTCCGCTTTGAGAACCTCAATATAGAACCTGTCACCGTCGGCGAATGTGCCGATGATCCTTGACGCCGTATCGGGGCCGACACCCCTTGCCGCAAATGCGCGGACGGCCTTCTTACCGCTTGAAAGGACAATATTTGCATTTCTCAGCATCCGGACCTCAATCGCCCTGTCTTCTGCCGATTTGTCCTTCCTCCTGGCGGTCTCGATCATGTGCTCCTCATAGGGTTTTAATGCAGCAATGAGCCTTGCACCGCATACGGGGCATACAATATCGTCCGGCACCCTTGAAACGACCGTCCTGCTCTTCCATTTCCTGCAGTTCATGCAGAACAGGATGATGTTGTCGTTTTCAATTCTTCGTTTTACCGCGTTTATCACTGCCTGGTCTGTAGCAGGAGGGGGGATCATGTCCCTTGATGAAGTCAGCCCTTCACGCCCGAGAGAGCTGAGCGGGGCAACCTGAACCCCGATATCCCCCGATATGATTCTTCCTGCAATCTCCTCCGCACGGGCCACATCCATATAACCGGTAAACAATTCACGAAACGCCTCCTCCTGTATGGAGGTCCCTTCAAAGAGATCGATAAGCCTGTGCATGCTGAACTTCTCGTAATCGGCATCAGCATCGATCGCACCGAACTTCTTTGCGACCTGGACAACCTTCCAGCGGAATATCGCGGTTCTCTTAAGCGCTATCTCGAGCAGCCCGCGGATATGGCAGGGGTCTATCGAATTTATCGTCTCAAGCACATCCACGGCCCCGATCTCCCGCGGAAGCCTGAGAATAATACGGTATGCACCGATCTCGACCCCGACTGTAGTGCCGAACCTTGCGCTGAGCAGGATCGAGATGAGCCTCCCAAGAGCCTCGTTCGCCTTGTGGCCCCCGCAGAGGTTGAGCACCACGCCATCGTCGTAGTGCTCGATCGTCATCAGCCGGTCCGAGGCAACAGGCGAACGGGCATCATCCATGCCCTGCAGGAACTTCAGAATATAATCCTCCGAGACCCTGTCTGCATTGTACTTTCCGAACTTCCTCTTCCTCCGGATGGCTCCGCCCTCCATGGCAACCCCAAAAGGAACGGGGATCTGCTCCCCTTCCCAGGAAGGAAGCTCGCCTTTCATCCTGACCGCGGGCTCCACCTTGACCATCCCGTCTTCAACTGCGAGCACCTCCCAGAGCTGGCCTTTCGTAACAAAGACCGCCCCGGTATTTATCCAGCTGATGACGAAGGACTCGTCGAGGGTTCCCACCGTTCTCCGGGTGAGTATGTCGAAGATCTTCACCTTCTTCTCATCGTGGATCATCGAGAGGTTCGAATACATGTACTTCCTGCAGCGGCCGGTCCTGATCACGAGGCCGCCTTCCCGGCGGATCATCCTGTGATATTCAAGCTGTGTAAGGACACGATCGAGAAGAGGCTCGAAATCATCGAATACGGCAGTCCGTTCAAGAATAGAGACGATCTTTTCGGTTTGGATCTCGCCGTACTCAAGCGCAATGGCTGAAACCTGGTTGGCGAGAACATCGGCCGCATTTTTCGTTATTTCAACGTCCTCGCACTCGTTCGAGAGCGCCTTCTTCACTATGACGAGAGACTCTACGAGATCGTCGAAACCTGTGGCAAGGATGGTGCCCCGGGAGATCGTATCGAGGCGGTGCCCTGCACGCCCGACCCGCTGGAGAAGCCGGGAGACCTCACGGGGGGATCCGAACTGCAGGACATGATCGATATGCCCGATATCGAGGCCGAGCTCCATCGAGGACGTGCATATCAGCGCCTTTATCCGGCGGTCCTTGAACTTCTCCTCCGCCTCGATCCTGACCTCTCTCGATAGCGAACCGTGATGAACCTCGACATCGCCCCTGTCAAAAAGCTCCCGCCCCAGGGCCTCGGCGGTCGTACGGGTATTTACGAATATCAGCAGCGATTCGTTTTCGTCGATCATCTCTGAGACGAACTTCGCCTGCGTGGAAAATTCCGCCCCGGCATACTTCACTTCGACTAAAAGACCTGGTGCGGAGGGAATATTCACCAGGTGGCACGGGCGGTTTCCACAGAGGAAGAAGGCGACATCACCGGGATTTCCTACGGTCGCTGAAAGGGCGATTCTCTGGAACTCCCCTGCAATCTCCACGATTCGCTCAAGCGCAACTGAAAGCTGTGCACCCCTCTTGTTCCCCGCAAGTTCGTGGATCTCGTCGATTACTACATATCTTACATTCTTCAGGTGCGCCCTCAGGTTCTTTCCCATAAAAAGTGCCTGAACCGTCTCGGGAGTTGTAATAAGCAGGTCGGGAGGATTCTTCGACTGCCGGGTTCTCTCCGCCGTGGTCGTATCCCCGTGGCGGACCCCGACAGTCAGTCCGAGCTCCCCGCACCACCACTCCAGCCTTGAGAGAATATCCCTGTTTAAAGACCTGAGTGGAGTGATGTATAGAGCCCGGAAACCTTTCCCGCTCCCGCCGCCTTCATTCTTTTCGCGGAGAAGCATATCGAATACGGGCAGCATGGCGCTCTCGGTCTTGCCAGTCCCGGTCGGTGCGATGCAGAGCGTATGCCTTCCCTGTATTATCGGGGGGATCGCCTCCTCCTGGGTAGAGGAGAGTTCGTCGAACTTTCTCTTTTCAAGAAGGGTCCTGATCGCAGGTTCGAGCATATCAATCGCTTTTATCAGCTGCAATTCCTCCAATTGTATCGATATACGTCCCGTCTGCCAGGAATACGTCGGCAGTATCCTCGATGATGCTCCTTGCAAGCGGACTAAGACCGCTCTTCTTCAGCCCGCAAACATCCATCCCTCCTGCAAGCTCGAAGAATGCAGGGACAAAAAGAACCCTTGTCCCCGGAACCAGGCCCTTCATCTTCAGGGATGCATCGTCTATCTCCGCGAGTACATATGCAGGGGCCCCTCTCAGGAAACAGCCGACCTCGTCGTAGAGATTTATCACGGGGTGATGATGGCCTGCGACGATCAGCCTCCCCGTAATCCCGGGGTCGGGAAAGGTATGCCCGTGCATATACCCGGTGTTTTTGATTACAACACCGGTCTTTTGGAAAAGCTCTCCCGGTTCGAGAAAACGTTCGATGCCCGCATCATGATTTCCGGGAAGGACTTTAAGTTCGATCTTCGAACGTATCGCGGAGAGGATCTCAGGCATCTCCTTCTTCTCCTGCCATGAAGTGACAGGTACCGACTGTTTTACGTCGCCCAAAATAAGGAGGAGAGAGGCACCTGACGTATCGATGCATTCAAGAAGCCGGTTCAGCCTGTCAGGGGTGTTGCTCATAATATGGACCCCTTTTCTGCAGAGCTCGGACTCTGCCCCGAAATGGGTGTCGGCCACGACAAGTATCCTGAGACCGTCATCTTCAATGACGAGCGCAGGCCCCTGCGGGAGAAATTCAGGTTTCATCTTTTCAAAAATATTATTGCTTTTTTACAGTCTCCGGATATAACCGCCCGCCGGAAGGTAGCACTCACCCTCCTCCAAAAGCGAATTTATCGCATCTCCTGCATCACTCTCTTTAATCCCCAGGGATTCGCAGGTGCGGAGAAGTCCGGTGAGGGTTATCCCTTTTCCGCCGGGATGGTTGTCGATAATCTCCAGGATTCTGCACTTGTAATCGTAACCGCCGTCTCCATCCCCGCCGGAATCTCCGGCGCCCACTGTGCCGAGGGCCCGTTCGACAAGCCCGGCATACCTGCAGATCTCCATGTGATCGCCGGGTAGTCCGTCTTTTACTGCAAGCTCCATCCTGCCGGCGGTCTCACGTGAAACTGCACCGGTCCACGAATCCCTCATACTCCGGTCTATGGCGGCAACCGCCTCAGCTTCAATATGCATCCCGCCGTCTCCGCAGGCTCTTCCCGTGACTGTGACAAATGACGGAAGAACTGCCGAAGAAAGGCATCTTCCTGTTGAAGAGTCCTTCCTCCCCCCGTCGATGACGAATACGCCTGTCGGGTCCGAGACTCTTGCCACGACCTTTCCCGTAAGAGGTTTTATGCCGACAGAAGTGACTGCCCCGGCTATGAAGACGGTATCAAAGGTCCTCCCCAGCGGTGATTCAAATCCCCCCCCGGCTGACTCTTTTGATTCATTGAATTCAAAGGCAAAGATGCCTCTTGCAGGATTCGGCATTCTGGAAAAAGTTCTCCCGGTATCTAAATAAATTCTTGCAGGTCATGCAATAATAGGATCGATGATGCCATAAGAAATCAAAAACAAAACCTAAAGACAGTACCTGAATAATACAGCATTACCTTTTGAGAGGTCATGGGATGGACGAGAACAATAAAATATGGACGGAAAAATACAGGCCCAGGAGTCTTGAAGACGTTGTAGGGCAGAAGGAGATCGTCTCCCGCCTGAAATCGTACGTGAAGACCGGGAGCCTGCCGCATCTTCTCTTCACAGGGCCCGCAGGAACAGGAAAGACCACCTCTGCAGTAGCTCTTGCAAGGGAGTTCTTCGGGGAGAACTGGCAGGTCAATTTCAGGGAGCTGAACGCATCGGACGAGAGGGGAATTGATGTCGTCAGGAACCAGATCAAACAATTTGCAAGGACTGCGCCTATGGGAGGGGCGGAGTTCAAGATCCTCTTCCTCGATGAAGCCGACGCACTCACGAACGATGCGCAGGCGGCACTCAGGAGGACGATGGAGAACTACGCGTATACCTGCAGGTTCATTCTCTCCTGCAACTACTCATCGAAGATCATCGACCCTATCCAGAGCCGTTGCGCGATATACAGGTTCAGGCCTCTCGACAGGGAAGCGATTGCTGAGGAGCTTGAAAGGATCGCCAAAACCGAGGGGCTGAGTATATCGGACGACGCGATGAGCGCCATCATATACATCGCACAGGGCGATATGAGAAAGGCGATAAACGCACTCCAGGGAGGCGCGATCATCAGCCCCGATATAAAGGAGGAGATGATCTACGAGATCACCTCCACTGCAAGGCCGGATGAGATAAAGGAGCTGTTGGGTATAATTCTCGAAGGAAACTTCGAAGCCGCAGAGCACAAACTTAATGATCTTATTACAGGAAGAGGCATCGCCCCCCTCGAACTTCTCAACCAGTGCTACAGGGCGCTTGTTGCAGACGGTGATATCGACAGGGAGCTGAAGGTGGAGATGATCAGCCATATAGGGGATACCGACTTCAGGATCAGCGAGGGCGCGAACCCGAATATACAGATGGAAGCACTGCTTGCAAGATGCATTCTTAGCGCGAAAAAAAGCGGCGGGCGATAGTACCGGGGGATGACCGTTGACCGAAGAAGAGGTGAAGATAACCGACAAGGCGGGGGACTGGAACCGGTTCTTAAAGAAACACTACAAGGCCGAACTTGGTGAGATCGCAAGGGAGTACCCGCATAAGAAATCAATTGTAATCGACTACCGGAGGCTGGAGAAACATGGCAAGAAGGGGCTCGAGCTTGCAGACGAACTCCTGAGAAACCCTGGGAAGGTCATCGAAGACGTCAGGGACGCAATAAAGAACTACAACCTGATCTTCACCCGCGACGAGGAGGAGATGGCGGACCACGTGAACATAAGGTTCACAGGTCTTCCAAAGAAGGTCGCAGTAAGAGACATCAGGGCCGATCACATCAATACCTACATCTCAATCGAAGGTATCGTCAGGAAGGTCACCGAGGTCAGGCCGAGGCTTACCTACGCGGTCTTCAGGTGCCTGCAGTGCGGGACGCTCACGCCCCCGATTAAGCAGGGTTACGGCAAGTTCCAGGAGCCTTACAGGCCCTGCTCACAGTGCGAACGGCCGACCAAGATGGAGATCGTCCCGTCACTCTCGAAGTTCGTGGACGTCCAGAAGATACGCATCCAGGAGTCGCCGGAGGGCCTGAGGGGAGGCGAGCAGCCGCAGACGATCGACGTGGACGTTACCGACGACCTTGTCGCGCTTGCCGCACCTGGCGACAGGATAATCGTCAACGGGATACTCCGTTCGATCCAGAGAGTCACATATGGCAACAAGAGCTCTTTGTTCGACATATATATCGAGGCGAACTCGATCGAGATGGGTGAAAAGGAGTTCGAAGAGGTCAACATCAGTGAAGAGGACGAGAAGGAGATCGTCGAGCTGAGCAGGGACAAAGAGGTCTACCGCAAATTCGCAAGCTCAATCGCACCGTCGATCTACGGTAACGAAGAGGTGAAGGAGGCCATATCCCTGATCCTCTTCGGCGGGATCATGAAGGAGCTCCCGGACGGCAGCCATCTCAGGGGTGACATCCATATGCTGCTCGTGGGAGATCCGGGTATAGCAAAGTCGCAGATGTTGAGATACGTCATAAAGCTCTCTCCACGCGGGATATATACGAGCGGAAAGTCTTCCACCTCTGCCGGTCTTACTGCAACTGCGGTCAAGGACGAGTTCGGCGACGGCAGGTGGACGCTCGAGGCAGGAGCCCTCGTCCTTGCGGACATGGGTATCGCGGCGGTCGATGAGATGGACAAGATGGCGAAAGAGGACAGGAGCGCACTCCACGAGGCTATGGAACAGCAGTCCATCTCGATTGCAAAGGCAGGAATTACCGCGACCCTGAAGTCGAGATGCGCACTCCTCGGTGCGGCCAACCCGAAGATGGGGAGATTCGACGAGTACGCACCAATGGCAGAGCAGATCAATATGCCTCCGTCGCTCCTGTCCCGTTTCGACCTGATATTCGTAATGAAGGACCAGCCCAACGAGGCGCTAGACAGGGCAATCGGAGAGCATATCCTGAAGTCGCACAGAGTCGGAGAGCTTATCGAGCATATCAAGAAGGAGCCTATCGAAGGAGTCGATTCCGATTACATCGAGCAGGCATTAAAACCGGTAACCCCGGAGATCGAACCGGGCCTCTTCAGGAAATATATCGCGTATTCGAAGAGAAACTGCTTCCCCGTCCTGACAGAAGAGGCGAAGGAGCAGCTCATGGCGTTTTACCTGAACATGAGAGGCCTTGCCGACGATAATAAACCGGTCCCGGTGACTGCAAGGCAGCTGGAGGCGCTCGTCCGACTCGCTGAGGCGAGTGCAAGGCTCAGGCTCAGCCCGATTATAGAGGATGAGGATGCAGAGAGGGTTGTCAGGATCGTCGACAGGTGCCTAAAGGACGTCGCATACGACCCGAACAGCGGAACCTTCGATATCGACAAGCTCGTCACCGGAATCCCGAAGCAGAGGCGCGATATAATAAGGGAGATAAAGGAGACGATCCGCAACAGTGCTGATGAATCAGGCTATGCAAAGATCGATGAAGTTATCGAGATAATCGAGCAGAAGGGGCACCAAAGGGACGATATCAGGAAGAGGATAGACGACATGCTGAGAACCGGAGAGGCGATGGAGCCGAGACACGGCATTATCAAGCTTATCTGAGAATAAGACAAATATTGTGATAATATGGACGATAAAGCAAAGGCCGCCTTTGAGGCGGGAATAAAATTAGGAGCGCTCTATCACCAGTGGGTGGGAACCCCTGTCTCACCGGATACCGCTCATTCGGTCGAGACCGCAATCGAGAACGCGGTCGGGCTTCAGCCGTTTGTAGAGGAGATCGATGTCAGGATCGACACCGGGCTGATGGTCCTCAACTCATTCGGTTACAGCGAGCTTGCAGGCAGGATGTTCGATGTAAAGATCACCACCCGCGTCGGCAATGCAGTATGCCGTGCCGGGCTCGCCCTCGAGAACGACTATCCAATGATGAAGATACTGAAACTGGAATGAAGATGCAGAAACACCCGGTCACCGACGACCACATCCATATAGATCCTGAAAACGGCCGGGGGATGGAGGCGGTCAGGGACTTTAAACGGTCGGGAGGGACCCACATATTTCTTGTAACAAAGCCCTCGTGGTCGTACGGGATATCGCCGGTAAAAGGCGAAGACTTCACAGAGGTCTTCGAAGCGACGATCAGGACCGCCGCAATGGCCGCAGATGAGGGAGTCGTCGCCTTCCCCGTTCTCGGCGTTCACCCGGCCGAGATTACGAGACTCTCCGAAAAGATGCCGCTTGCAGAAGCCGAATCGATCATGTGCGACGCTCTCACTCTCGCTTCAGGATACGTGAAAGAGGGAAGAGCCGTTGCACTGAAGAGCGGAAGGCCGCATTATCCGGTTGATGACATTATCATGCAGTCATCGAACAGGGTGCTTGTGCATGCCCTCGAACTTGCGGCGGACTGCGATTGTGCACTACAGATTCACGCCGAGAGCGGACCGTGTGAGGATGTTGCCGGTATGGCGGCGGCCGCGGGTATGCCTGTGTGGAGGGTGGTCAAGCACTTCGCAGCACCCGAAACCCCGCTCACCCCCTCGATGCTCGCAAAGCATGAGGCGATCCCTGAGATGGCAAACTCCGGGCGGCTCATGACGATGGAGAGCGACTACATGGACGACAATTCAAGACCGGGTTCGGTGATCGGCCCGAGGTCTGTCCCACGATTTACCCGAAAGATGCTTGAGTCCGGCAGAATAGACATAGAAACGGCATTCAGGCTCCATAAAGACAATCCGGAAAGGATCTACGGTGTAGAGATCCACATCTGATTTTCCTGTTCCCAAAGCGGTTTAACCAATCAAAGAGATTAATAATACAATGTATCTCCGAATACTCAAAGTGCCCGGCAAAGAAGATATAGTTGCGGCCTGCGACCAGGAACTTCTCAATAAGACCCTGTCTTTCGGCGATATTGAGATCTTCGTCGACGAGAGATTCTACGGGAATACCCCGGCAACCGGGGAAGAGCTTGAAAAGGCCCTGGAAAAAACTGGAAACGCCAACCTGATAGGAAAGAAGGTTGTAGCCATCGCAATCGGTTGCGGGGCTGCGGAGCAGGAATCCTGTCTAATGATAGGGGACATCCCGCACATACAGATCCTCTAATAGCATGGATATAAAGCAGAATATCTGCCCCAAATGCGGCAGACCAACAGAGAACGGGTTTTGCAGCCGGTGCAGGGTTGAAGAGACCGAGTGGATGATCTGCGAATCGAGAGTCCACTGTACGCACTGTCCTACCTGCGGATCCCTAAAGACCGGGAGTATATGGGCAGATACGCAACTCGAACGCGAGGACCTGATTGAGGAGCTTGCGATATCCGGGATTAAGCTACACGAGAGTGTTTTTGATTACAGGATCCACATCTCGCACTACGACCCGAGCCCGAACAGGACGATGGCTAAGGTCTCAGTTGAAGGAACGCTCTACGGTATTCACGTTGAGCAGTCCTGCAACATCCTGATCGTCTGGGTTAAGGAGCAGTGCGACAGGTGCAGCAGGCTCTCGGGCAACTATTATTCAGGGATTATCCAGGTTCGTGCCGAGGGAAGAAAACCGGACGACTGGGAGAAGGAGAAGGCGGTCGAGATCGCCAGCAGCATTGAAGAAACCTTCCAGAACAATGGCGACCGCCTCTCGTTTATAACGAAGATGGAAGAGAACAGGGACGGCGTCGACATCGTCGTGAGCAGCCATTCTATAGGCGAGTCGATCTCGAAGGAGATCAGGAACAGGCTCGGCGGAAGGTACGAACGCCACCCGAAGCTTATCGGGGAGAAGAAGGGAAAACCCGTCTACAGGATAACATACCCGGTAAGGCTTCCGAAGTTCAGGAGGGGCGATATCATCGAGATCAACAGGAGTTACTTTGAAGTCCGCGGAAACGAGTCGGGAAATATGAGGCTCTTCGATCTCCAGAACGGGGAGACGAGGTATGTAGGCGAGAACGAACCTGCAAGACTCATAGGAAATGTCCTCGATTCCGAGACTGCACTCGTCGCCTACCGCGAGAACGACACCTTCGGGATGCTCGATCCCGGGACATACGAGAATATCGAGTGTATTGCAAAACCCTGGCTCGATATCACTGAAGGCGGAGAGGTGCGGTTCATCCGCGACCGGGACAATGACGCGATCATCCTGATCGGGTAGAGTGAAAGAGATGCGTGCCAGGAAGATCCTCATGGATTCGTTAGCGGCTTCAATGGCCGCCGAATGGGTTGACAAATCAAGGCGCCCCTATGTCTCGGGAGATACGGCATATGTTCCGGTAAAACCCGGTTTTCCTGCCGATACCGAAATCGGCGAAAGAAGACCCTATACAGGAAGAGGATACCAGATGATCGACGACATCGCCGTCTTCCACGGAAAAAAGCCTGAAAAAGACGAACTCGCGAGGCTTATCGAATGGAAGAATCCCAGGGCGATCCTGTATGTAAGCGGATACGAAGATATCATGCGCCTCCCCCAGGTGGAGACGCTTTACGGCGAGTCCTGCGAGGTTCTGCACAGGGAAGAGGGATGCATCTTCAGGCTCGACCCGGCAAAGGTCATGTTCGCCCAGGGAAACCGCGGTGAGAAGAAGAGAATGGCAGAGGCTGTAAACGGAGCGGCATGCAGGGAGCGTGTCGCAGATATGTTTGCGGGAATAGGATACTTCACGATACCTATGGCGAAAGCCGGAGCATCTGTCCATGCGATGGAGATAAATCCCGTCTCTTTCGGCTACCTTGAGAAAAATATCGTTGAAAACGGTGTCGAAGGAAACGTCAGGGCCGATATGGGGGACTGCCGCGATCTCATTGAAGGGGAGTACGACAGGGCGGTTATGGGCCACTTTGACGCGCCTTTAATGCTCGGCGAGATTCTACCGCACATGAAGAGAGGCGGAACGATCCATCTTCACGCAATCGATCTCTGCGGCCCCAAAGGAGAGGAGATGATCGTCTCCGCCGCAAAGGAGTACGGGTTCGCTGCAAAGATTGAATCGGTAAGGGTCAAGAAGTACTCCCCGGGAAGATGGCATACGGTCCAGGATGTGATGCTTGAATGAACGAAAAACTCCGGACACTTGAGAAAAAAACTATTGTCCTCGGGGTTACGGGAAGCATAGCCGCTGTCGAGACGGTGAAACTCGCCCGCGAACTGAGGAGAAAAGGGGCATCGGTGAGGGGTGTAATGAGCGGTGCCGCATGCGGCATCATCCACCCGGACTCACTCACATATGCCTGCGACTTTCCGGCGATAACATCGATCTCCGGTATGATCGAGCACGTGAAATACTGCGGGATCGGCGGAGAAGCCGACCTTCTCCTTATCGCACCGGCAACGGCAAACACGATATGCAAGATCGCCGCCGGAATAGACGACACCCCTGTTACGACATTTGCAACCACCGCAATCGGAAGGGGGATGCCTGTCGTAATCGTGCCCGCGATGCACGCCAGCATGTTCGATCACCCTGCGGTGAAAGAAGCGGTTTTAAAGATTGAGAGCTGGGGGATTCCGGTATTAACGCCGCTGATGGAGGAGAACAAGGCAAAGATCCCTTCAATGGACGAGATCGTCCTAACAGTTGAGCGGGAGCTTTCGGGAAAGCCGCTTTCAGGAGAGAAGGTTCTGGTTACATCCGGGGCCTGCGTAGAAGAGATCGACGACGTCAGGGTTATGACCACGCGTTCGACGGGGACGATGGGGCGCGAGATGGCGATCGCCGCATTCAGGCTCGGCGCCGATGTAACCGCCGTCCACAGCGGAGAGGATATCCCGCTTGTCAGGAATGTAAAGATCCGGAGCGCTTCGGAGATGCGGGATTTGGTCATTGGGATAATGAAGACCGATGCCCCTGATTATTATGTGAGCGCAGCCGCCATCTCGGACTTTGCTCCCGAGAAGTTCGAAGGAAAGATCCCGAGCGGGACTGAGACGAGTATCAGGCTCAGGATCCTCCCGAAACTTCTCGACGAGGTTGCCGGGAATTATAATACGAAGATTATTGCTTTCAAACTCGGGTGGGATGCAGTGGAGAAGGCAAAAGAGATGATCGATGCCGGGATCTCCCTTGTCGCCGCGAACACTCCCGAATCCATGGGCGGAGATACGGGGGACTACACGCTGCTGACTGCCGGAAGGGAGACACTGGTTTCCGGAAGAAAGGAGGAGGTTGCCGCTGCAATATGGAAAGAGATGCAGTAGCATTCTGCCCGGGGCATATCTCGGCATGGTTTAAGCCTCTGTTCACTGAAGATAGAGAACCTTCAGGCAGTACCGGCGGCGGAATAGTTATCGACAAAGGGGTGGAATCAACCGCCGTCTCTTCGGAGATCACTGAGGTTGAATGCCTATACACAGGCAGGGACGGAGAGGTGATCAAAAGCGTGAAAGGCTCAGCCCCGGTTGAGTACGCGCTGAAGTCCGCCGGGATCTGTGCAGGTATTACAACGCGTACCGACCTGCCGCCCGAATCGGGCTTCGGCCTCAGTGCGGCGGCGATAATCTCTTCTCTTGCCGCGGGAGCGAAGGCGGCGGGAATTGAGATACCTGCAGATACGATCCTGGATATTGCATACCGGACAGAGGTTGGATTCAGGTCGGGTCTGGGGGATGTCCCGGCTGTCGTTGGCGGGGGATATGTATGCAGGAGGGAGCCGGGGCTGAAGGGCGATATAGCCAGGCGCTATGATATGAAACGCCCGATATTCGTCCTGAACTTCGGACCCCTTCCGACTTCGGGATTCCTCGGGGACAGGAGCGCAGTCGAAAAGGTAAATTGCGCCTATTCGAAAAGATGCCCCGGTAGCCCGGAGGAGTTCTTCAGTATTGCAAGAGAGTTTACCATAAGATCGGGGCTTGTCACCCCGCAGGCAGGAGAGGTGCTGTCGGCCTGCGATTCGGAAGGCATACCGGCATCGATGACTATGCTTGGAAACGGCATCTTTGCATACGGGGAAGAGGCGCTGCCGGTCCTCGGGGAGTTCGGAAACCCGGTGGAAGTTCATATGGCGGATAAAGGCTTTTCAGGAGACGGATTTAGATGATACCAAAAGATCATCCAAGGTACAGATCCCTTTTGATGAGGGAGAAGATCGCCGAAGCGGCAAAAAACGGGATCGTGGCGATGGAAGGTGTCGGCGCCCACGGGAGGGGAGAGGCATTCGACTATCTTTTAGGGGAGAAGACGACCGAAAGTGCGCTGCTGGCTGAAAGAACTGCTGCTGCACTCTTTTTATCGGCTGAAAGGCCGGTAATATCGGTTAACGGGAATACTGCCGCACTCGCCCCGGGGGAGATTGCGGACCTTCAGGAGGCAACCGGCGCCGCGGTGGAGGTCAATCTCTTTCACAGGACTGATAAAAGGGTGGAGAAGATTACCCGTCTCCTGGAGGATGAAGGAGTCTCGGTTCTAAAAGGAAAATTCGAGAGGCTCCTTCCGCTTTCACACGACAGGGCGCTGTGCCTCCGCGAGGGCATCTACAGCTGCGATGTAATACTTGTGCCTCTCGAAGACGGTGATCGGTGCGCCGCGCTCTCTGCCATGGGGAAGACGGTTATCGCAATCGACTTAAATCCCCTCTCGCGAACCTCACAGAGCGCCACCCTGACCATAGTCGACGAACTCACCCGCGCCCTTCCCAACATCACGGGCGAGTGCAGGACGCTTTGCGACGATGATATTAAGAAGTTAATAAGGGATATCGATAACAAATATTTCCTCAGTTCAGCCCTGAAGGAGATTATGGGGAATCTTACAGATGCTATGGATTGAAAGATACAGGCCGGATACATTTTCGGAGATAAGAGGACAGGATAAGGTAATCAGCCACCTGGAGGGCTTTGTCGGAAGCCGGGGCATACCTCATCTCCTGTTATTCGGGCCTCACGGAACAGGGAAAAGTTGTGCGCTCGAATGCCTTGCCAAAGGTTTATACGGCGACTACTGGAAGGAGAATCTCACCATTATCGAGTCGGGGGCGCTCTTCCGCCACGGGAGATCGTGGCTTGAAAAAGAGGAGAGATTCTCCCACCTCTACAAGAAGGAAGAGAGCGTGCTCTCCAACTTCAAGCATATAGTCAGGTGGTACGCCTCCATGAAGCCCTTCAACGCGGAGTTCAAGATAATTGCCTTTGAAGAAGCGCACCTTCTGCCGTTTGACGCACAGGCGGCTCTTCGCAGGATCATGGAGAAATACAGCACAACCTGCAGGTTCGTCCTTATGACGCAGCAGCAGAACGCGGTAATCCCGGCAATCGCATCGAGATGCCTTCCGCTGTTCTTCAGGCCGCTAGATGATGAAGAGATCGTCCAGGTGCTTAAGGAGATTTCAGTCAAAAACGGTCTTTCAGGAATGACAATCCCTGATGACGAACTGGCATTCATCGCAGGATCGGCCAGGGGCGACTGCAGGAAGGCTGTCATGTATCTCCAGCTCTATTACCTGAAGAAAGGGGATCTCGATCTTGCCGGGGTTTTTGGATCGGAGACGGGGATGGTTGCAAACTCTCTCTTTTCATCCCTGCAGGAAGGTAATTTCACAAAATCAAAAGAGATTGCAGAGATGCTCATGATCGAATACGGGCTGTCGGGCAGGGAGGTCATTGAAGAGATCTCAAAGACGGCAAAACGGGAATACAACGACATGAAGATAGCAACCGCACTGGCGGATGCTGACAGCAGACTCTGCCATGCAGGCAGCGAATTCGTCCAGGTGAATGCTGCACTGGCGCAGATCATTACGGAGGTGTTCCTTGAATAAAGTATCAGTCCACTATGACAAGGTTGCCGACAATTATGACAACCATTATGATGCCAGAAACGGGCGGGATTATTACAGCCATATATGCGAAGGTGTGATAACCGCACTTCCTGAAAACGGAAGGCTTCTCGACCTGGGATGCGGAACAGGTCTCTTCATGCAGCGCTACCTGAAAAACGGCGGTGTTGCGATCGGGGTCGATATCAGCCTCGGGATGATCAAAAGGGCCAGGACGAGGAACGTATCCGATGTCGCGCTCGGTACTGCAGAGGTTCTCCCTTTCATGGATGAGACCTTCGACGGGGTTTCATCCCTTCTCGCGTTCTCGTACTTCCAGGATCCCGAATCGATGCTCAGGGAGTCTTTCAGGGTCCTGAAGCCGGGAGGAACCATCT
>CAYXKC010000025.1:0-20383 GCA_964465295.1 uncultured Methanomicrobiaceae archaeon
GTATTTCTTACTGCAAGCTCGAATGAGTCCATTCGTTATAATTTCGTTTCCCGTGTGGATAATTGTAGTGGTGAGGGGGATAATTTCATAACCGTACGGATAGGTTGATATTATATGGAAGACCAGATCAGCAAATTTTGGAATATATATGGTCGCTTTGTTTTAACAGATTCATTTCGATATAAGGATATATTTCAGATTTATCCTCTTGAAAATTCAGAGATAAACTCTGAAAATATTTTCAAAGATAAATATGCCATGGTTCTTGATTATAAATACAGTCCAGAACCTTTTTCCACAAAATCAGGTGAAGAGTTATGGTTTGTTGATTTCTTTGAAAACAAGAGACTTAAAGAATATTCTGAAAAGGCCTTAGATGAGATTGATTTCTCAAAAGGTACAGATCTAGCCTTTTTTAATTGTATGAAAGAAATTCGCCCGAGGAATATTTGCAGAGAAATAACTTATATATTGAATTTATTTTTGTCGCATAATATATGGTATGATGAAGGTGTACTTCCAAGATCAATTGATGAATTTGAGATAATTGAGTCTCACAATGAAAACTATATTCCATTTAATGATTATTTTAAACCTAATTTCCGATATACTGTCGATCTTTCAGTTGGTAAAGATAGGAACCGTCTCTTTTTGCCAGATACTATGGAGTATTTTTTTGATCGATATTTCTCATTAAGTAAAGAAAGAAAGACGCGATTATTCTCTGCGTCACATTATTTTTATCAGGCAGAACGTGCAATCAATCTTTCTCCAGGAATAAAATATCTATTATTTGCATGTGCAATTGATGCACTAACTCCTTCTAATAAATCTGCAGGAAAACGGTTTAAAGGATATATTAAGGCATTTTCTGGTATATCTGATTGGAAAGAAGACGAAATTAAATTTATAGAAAAATTATGGAAGATTCGTAGTGACCCAGCTCATGGAGATATCATAAGACATGATCTGATTCTTGATTGTGATTTTTATGCAGGAAAAGAAGATTATTGCCCGGACTATGAAAAAATGAGATCCATTGCACAATGTGTTTGCATTAACTGGCTTTCAGCTGATGATAAAAAAATTAACGATATAAATAATAGCATCAAAAATTCTTTAAAGGGTTTTTAATACATCTATTTTTCTCAAACCCCCCCCAGAAAAACAAGATAAACAGCCGCCTGTACAACCGTCAGCGGAATCCCGATCATGGCAAACTTCAAAAATCCGATGGTATGACCGCACTTCTCGGCTTTTTCGATGATTATTATATTGCTCGCCGCCCCGAAGATGAGCAGGTTTCCGGCGAGTGTGCTGCCTGCGGCAAGGGCCATCATTACGTTCTCCCCGGCTCCTGCGGCTGTAATCATCGGGAGGAAGAGGGCCGTAAAAGGCACGTTCGATATCAGCTGGGATGCCAGAATCCCGAGCGCCATTACGAGAGGAACGGACGAAAAGATCCCCGGTGCTCCCTCTGCGAGGCTCTCCGGTATCCCCGTATCCCAGACACTCTGCATCAGGACGAACATTGCCGCGAAGAATACGAGGGTCTGCCAGTCGATATTCTTCATTATGGCAATCCTCCCCCTGGAAAGGACGATCACCGGAACTGCTGATGCAAGTGCAATCAGCGTCAGCGGAAAGAGAGAGCCCGCTCCGAGGAAGCCTGCAACAATCCTCGCTGCAATAAGGCCTGCGAGGATGAAGAACCCCAGAAGAGCAATATTCCCCTCTTTTTCGTCGCAGACGGAATCTGGTTTATCAAACGAACATCCTCCCCCGAATTCGTCCCTGAAGAAGAGCCGGATCGCCGCGAATGCAAGAAGCAGGCATATCAGGGTCGGCAGTGCAAGATAGACCGCGAAGACCGCGAATGGGTTGTCGATCCCTGATTCGACCGCGATGAGCAGGTTTTGTGGGTTTCCCACCGGGCTCATGACGCTGCCTGTCGTAACCGAGAATGCAAGTGCCATCAACAGCATCCCTGGTGAAAGGCGTGTCCTCATCGCAAGCGAGAGGACGAAAGGGGTCCCGATGATCGCCACAGTGTCGTTCATCAGCAGTGCGGAGAGTATCCCTGCGGAGAATACCAGAAGAAGAACAATTATGGAAGGGTTTGTTATGCCCCTGAATATCCTGTCCGATGCCCTGACGAGAATACCGCTTCGTGAAAGAGCCTCCCCGACAACGAACGTGCCGAACAGAAAGATCATCACGTCCGTGTTTACCGCCCCGCCTGCCGCTTCAGGCGAAATTGAGCCCGTGATAAGGACCGCCAGGGCTCCACCTGACATTATCTGCCATATTCTCAGCCGCACCGGCAGTACATTCCTGACCGCAATAAGAATCAGCACGGCTGCAAGGACGATTACAGGGACCTGCGTAGGGGTAAATATTGTCATTCCCGGGTTTAAATCTCTCGCAAAACAGGACGTCACCGATCATTCCCGTGCTTCAAAACGATTATTATAATGTAATGCCATTATGGATTAAACGGAGGAGAAAGGATGCTGAAGGTACTTGAGAGGAGCCATGGAAATATAATCGGGATAGAGGCTTTCGGGGATATAACCGGAGAGGACATTGATGAGATAACACCGCAGATCGAAGAGCTGATAGATAAATACGGAAAGATAAACTGGCTTTTTATTATTAAAACAGGAAGGTACAAGACTGTCAGGGAGCTTTACGAGGACATCATGTGGCTTCTTAAGGATATAAAGAATTTCGACCGCATGGCGATTGTAGGCGAATCAAAGGAAGAAGGGCTGCTAATAATGATAGACGGGCTCGTATTCGGTGAAAAATACTTCGATCTCTCCGGGATAGAAGAGGCGTGGAGATATATCGAAGGAAAAGAAGAATGATGGAATAACCCGCCATTACCATCTCCAACTCCATTTTGTCTATAAATCCTCCGGCAAATACTGCCAGTGCCATTATCTCTCCTCCAGTCAAATATTTTCATTAATATGACAATTGCAATGGGGGAGAGTGCGGGGTCCTTCGTCCTCGGGATATCCGGTCTTTCCAAATCATTCGATAATAAACCTGTTCTTGACAATATATCTTTTGAAGTCCGGAAGGGTGAGATTTTCGCACTTCTTGGCCCAAACGGTGCCGGAAAGACCACAATGATCAGGATAATACTCGATATATTCAGGCCTGATTCAGGAAGCGTCTCTGTTCTCGGCGGGCCATTTTCCGAAGAGACCAAGAACAGGATAGGGTATCTGCCGGAAGAAGGCGGGATCGATAAGAAGCTGAAGGTATCGGAGTGCATAAATTTCTTTGCAAACTTAAGGGGCATGCAGGATCCCGGTCCTGCGGCCGATAAATGGCTTTCAAGGATGAACCTGCTTGATTACAGGGATAAAAAAGTCGAAGAGCTGAGCAAGGGGATGTCCAGGAGGCTGCAGTTTATAATATCTGTAATACACTCCCCCGAGATTCTAATCCTCGACGAGCCCTTCTACGGTCTCGACCCCGTGAACAAGAAGCTGATAAAAGACACCCTTCTTGAGTTGAACGAAGGCGGAATGACGGTTATCATGAGTACCCACCAGATGGACGAGGTCGAGAGAATGTGCGACCGTCTTTTAATGCTCAGCAGGGGCAAAAACGTCCTGTACGGGGGAATCAACGAGGTCAGGGAGAGCTTCGGCTACTCTGTAAGCATATCCTATGAGGGAAAACTGCCCCGTCTCGATGGCGGAAGGGTAGTCTCTGTTGAGGACTACGGCAGCCAGGCGGAACTCGTGCTCGCCTCCGGCGCCGACACACAGGAGATTTTAAGGGAGCTTGCAGACTGCGTGAAGATAAAAAAGTTCGAGGTCGACATGAGGTCCCTGAACGATATATTCATCGAGGTGGCCGAAAATGGCATCTAAGACTTTTATAATCGCATCCCACGAGTTCAAAAAGACCGTCAGGAGAAAGGGATTTCTCTTCGGCACCTTCGGGCTTCCTGTTATCTTTATGATTGTATTCGGCATCGCCTTCTCGCAAATGCCTGCATTGATCGAGGGAATGGAGGAGGATACGGGCTTTGTGGACTATTCGGATTTTCTTTTGCCGGCCAACGGGTATATCGAATATCCCGATGAGGCCTCTGCACGATCTGCTGTTGGAACCGGGGATATATCTTCGTTCTTTGTTCTTGGGGCCGATTACCGCGATACCGGGGTGGTCACGCTGTATACAAAGAAAAGCCAGCTTTCATCCGGGGGTTCCGGGGATTTTGGCGTATTCATCCGTGAACACCTTGTAGATGGTGCAGGTCTTTCGCAGGAAACGGCAGCGAGAATAATGAATCCTGTAGAAAAGACCGAAACCATAGAGCTCGATGATGATGGAAACATCGCCGAAGAAAAGCCACTCGGAACCTTCCTTATACCGGTTGTCCTCGCATTCATGCTGGTCTTTTCCATAATGACCTCCTCGGGATACCTCATGCAGGGCATAGGCGAGGAGAAGGAGAGCAGGAGCGGGGAGATGCTTTTATCCTCGGTCTCTGCCGACCAGCTTCTCAGGGGAAAGATTCTCGGCTACGGCGGAGTTGGCCTTTTGCAGATGGGAGTCTGGATTGCGATGACCTTCGTCATTCTTATGTTATCGCCGTTCTCCGGTATACTGACTGGCATAGGCCTTTCGTGGGTAATTCTGCTTGTAGTTATCTACTTCATCCTCGGCTACTTCCTATATTCGATATCGGTCGCATGCACTGCCGCCATCTCGACGACGACGGCCGAGGCCCAGCAGAATTCGATGATATTTACGATGTTTTCTATAATCCCGCTTATACTCTTCCAGTTCATAATAACCGTCCCGGAATCTCCTGTATTTACAGTCCTGACATATTTCCCTTACACGAGTCCGTTTGTAACGATATTCAGGCTTGCTGCAGGGGATGTCCCTGCGTTCGAGATCGCGGCGAGCCTTGCAATACTCATAATCTCGATCTTTGTCGCCGTAAGGCTTTCAGCAAGGATCTTCAGGATGGGGATGCTTCTTACCGGCAAAAAGGCCGGGCTTTCGGATATAATCGGGTTTATCAAGGGCTGATTTCCGGGGATTTATGAATGCGGGACGTTCCTCTCTGCAATCTCTCCTTTTTCAATGCCCTCTGTAAGGGTCCTGTAAGGAAACCCTGTAAGGAAACCCTGTAAGGAACCCTGTAAGGATCCTGCAAAGCCCCGGCAGAAGGCCCGGGAAAAGAGCGATGGGAAAGAGTTATCCTTATCTCCTGTTTATTAATTAGATAATGGATGGAAAGATCTCTCAAGAGGCAGGGGCCGCTCTTTTCTTATTTATCGTCCTTTCAATAACAGTCGGATCGCTGATGTTCTACTTCAGGTTCTTCTGAACTATCTTTTTTTGTGCAATTGCCGAGTATATCCCTTTGGCAGCGGCGGCTTCCTTTTTATGATCGATAATCGGGACAGGATATCCTGGAGGAGGCACCGAATCCGGCATCCTGAGCCCGTGAATCTCCCCGGGCTCAAGTCCGGCGATCTCGGGAATCCATCTCCTGATATACAGGCATTCGGGGTCAAACTTCTTCTGCTGGACCCAGGGATTGAAGATCCGGAAGTAAGGCTGTGCGTCGCATCCTGTCGATGCAGCCCACTGCCAGTTCCCGTTATTGACCCCGGGATCGTAGTCGGCAAGCCTGGATGCAAAGTACCTCTCCCCGCGTCTCCAGTCGATATGGAGATCCTTTACAAGAAAAGAGGCTGCAACCATCCTGACGCGGTTGTGCATATAGCCGGTTTCATTCATCTCCCTCATGCCGGCGTCGACCAGCGGAAAACCGGTCCTGCCCTCACACCAGCGTTCGAAAAGCTCAACACTGCTGTTCCAGGGAAGTGATTCAAACCGCCTGTCGAAGGGTCCTGTGAATACATAAGGGTGCAGGAATGCGATATGCGTAAAAAAATCCCTCCAGTAGAGCTGCCTGATTAAGGCGTGTTCCGGTCCAAGGCTGGTCGAGACTGCATAAAAGGCCTCCCTGGCTGAGACTGTTCCGAATCTCAGGTGTGCAGAGAGCATGGAGGTGCCCGCCTTTGCCGGGAAATCCCTATCCTTATTGTAATTCTCAAGTTTTCCGATACGTTCAAGGAGTCTTAATCCTTCGGATCTCCCCCCTGTAAATGCCGGAATCTCCCCGCCGTCGAAAAGACGGGGATTGGATCCTGACAACCCGGCCGGCGGACTCTCTTCAAATAAATCTTCATCCGAAAAGTTCGTAAAACCGCAGCCTTCAGGTTCCGGCACCGGAATCTGTGCGGCCTTCCAGAAGAAAGGGGTAAACACCCTGTAACTGCCGCCGTCGTTTTTGCGGACATCTTCCGGCTCGTTTAGCAGGGATCCCGGGATGGCGTAGAAACTGCATCCGTTATCCCTGCAGATCTTCTCCAGCCGCTTCTCCCGCATTACTGCATACGGGGTATAGTCGCGGGTACAGAATATGGCATTTGCCCCGGCTTTGCAGAGCTCTTCAGCAAGTTCTGCAGCTCCCCCTTCATAAAACCTGAGTGATCCGCCTCTTTTTGAGATATCTGCCGAAAGCTCCCCGAGACTTTGGGATAAAAAAGATAGCCTGTATTTTTTATCCCCCCGCATGAGCTCTCTCTCCGCTGCAAAACATGTGACAACGCTCTCCGAACTTCCGAGAGCTGCCATTAATGCAGGGTTGTCGTCTGTTCTCAGGTCCCTGGTGAATATATGTGCAGAGAGGCCGGACTTTTCTTCAGGCATTATGTTACCTGGTTGTCTTAAGGCAAAAAATGTTGCCGGAAATTTCCGATAATTCCGTATGAACCATAGAAAAGGTTTAATTATTATTCACCAATATCTCCACTTATCTTCCGGAGGTTTAGGGTTGAAGAAGTGGCTGGATAAGAAAGGGAACTGTATCCTGAATCCGGGCGATATCGCCTGCAGGGTATACGGTGAGGATGAAGAGCATTTCAGCTTCGTCAGACAGGTTCTTCATGATGTCTTCAGTGAGGGTCTAAGAGTACTCTATATCCAGGATTCCAGGCAAAAGGATGCCCTCATCTCATTTTTAAAAGAGGAAGAGACAGACTTCAGCAGGGAGGTTTCTGAAGGAAGGATTATCAGCCCCGCAGGATTCTCCAGGTGTAACGGTGATATACCCGGGAAGGAGGAGATTGTAAGGCTGCTTGAGCACGAGACAGCAGAAGCTAAGAAAAGCGGTTACCACTCGCTGATAATAATTGCAGATAGTAAGTGTCTGCTTGGAGAATCACCATCCGAGGAAGAATTTCTTGAACTCAAATCCTCACTGGACAAATTTATCGAAAAAACCGATTGTATATTTATCCTCTCAGTAAACAGGAACAAAAACTCCACTCCCTCCTTACTGCATATAATCGAGGCTACGGAAAAAATAATAATTGACGACAATCTGCAGAAAAATCCCTGTTATATCCCGCCAAAAGTCGTATCGAAAAAGAACCGGCCCTCTGCAAGGATCGATTTCATGCTGAAAAACATTCTCGTCTACAACGAGAACGAGAAGGACCTCAGGAACAAGATCCATCTTTTGGAAGAGAGAAAGAGGGAGATCGACCACCTCCTTCCCGAACTAAGAAGGCTTAAGGAGATCGTCAATAACAGTCCGGCAATGGCAATACTTTGGGAGCCGTCTGAAGGATGGCCTGTCATCTTCGTCTCCCAGAACATCTCAAATTTCGGCTACAACCCTTCAGACTTCTATACCGGGAAGATGGTTTTTTCCGATATTATCCATCCCGATGACCTTAAAAGGGTTAGCGAAGAGGTGGAGAGATATATCGGCGAGGGAAGGATCGAGTATAACCAGGAGTACAGGATAGTAACAGCCTCCGGCGAAGTCCGCTGGGTTGACGACAGGACGATCGTGCACCGGGACAATACGGGCAGGGCGTACATGTACGAAGGCGTGATCATGGATATCACCGGGAGCAAGCATCTTGAAGAGGAGCTTCAGCTCTCGAACGAGAAATACTCGACGATATTTGCAATGAACCCGGATGCGATAATACTCAGCAGGATCGACGACGGGACTATCCTCGAGGTGAATGAAGGATTTGTTGAGCTTACCGGAGTCCCCGGGAAATCGCTTCCTGGAAAAAGAATCTTCGATATATCATTCTACAGACACCCGGAAGACAGGGAGGCATACATTGCAAAGCTGCTTGAGAAAGGCTCGGTTGTCTCATACGATATCGAACTTTCCGGGGAGGGCGGCAGAACGATCTATGCAGAGATGTCCGGAAGTCTGGTCGAGATTGGCGAAGACAGATGCGCCCTGACAATAATACACGATGTAACCGAGAGGAGGAAGTACGAGAAAAAACTTAAAATCTCGTCTGAAAAATTTAAAAATACTTTCAATTCGATACAGGATATTCTCTATATCGTTGATAAAGAGTTCAGGATTGTAAATATCAACAGGGCGTTTTTGGAGTTGATCGGGCTTGAAAGAAGCAGAGTGGTCGGGAAAAAATGCTATGAAATCGTTCAGGGGATAAGTCAGCCTTGTGAGAATTGCCCGGAAAAAAAGGTGTTTGAGACAGGAAAACCGTTCCGGGAAGAGATGTCGATAAACGTGCCGGAAAAGGGGTTAAGATGCTATGATATGCTCGGCTCCCCGATCTTCAATATCGAAGGCAGGCTTATCCTTGCCGTTCTCTCCGGCAGGGATATAACCGAGATGAAGGAGTACGGGTCTGCAATTGAAGAAGCGAACCGTAAGCTGAATCTTCTCTCCCAAATTACCCGCCATGACATCCTTAATTCCCTTACAATATCGATTGGCTATATCAACCTGCTGAATGAAGAGCCGGGGCCGGGGCCGGGGCCCGTGTCCGGGGAATACTTCTCAAGGCTTTCTGATTCGATAGACACTATTAAGCGCCAGATAGAGTTCACCAGGGACTACCAGGATATGGGCGTATCCCCCCCGGAATGGCAGAAGATCACCCCTCATATCGGTATATGCAGGTACCAGGGCGGAGGTCCTCCTGAAGGTGCAGAGTTTATCGCCGATATCCGCGAGATCGAGATCTTTGCAGACCTCATGTTTGAAAAGGCTCTTTGCAATATCATCACGAATGCGTATAAGCACGCGGAGGGGATGAAGACCCTGAGGATATATGAAAGAGAGGAGGATGGCGATCTCCGCATAATATTCGAAGATGACGGCCCCGGGATTGCTGAAGATAAAAAGAAAGGCATATTCAAACCGGGCTATGGAAGAGAGCACGGTTACGGGCTCTTTCTTGTCAGGGAGATCCTCGGGATTACCGGAATGGAGATCTCGGAGACAGGCGAGCCGGGGAAGGGTGCAAGGTTTGAGATCCTGGTTCCGGCGGGGAAGTGGCGGCTGGCCGGGTGAGGCTTATTCCGGGTGTCGGGTCATAATCACATTTATCAAGTAAATTAATTTAACAAATCTATTTTTTACACCTAAATCAATTAATTATTTATGGGAATACCAGCTGCGGTTTTTATATTCTTTGGGTCAGTGATCCTTATGCCGGGCCGAAAACCGAATGACAATTATTAAAGTAAACATATTACATACTAATTATTATCATACAATTAAAAAGTATTAACAAAAATTAATTTAGTTATGTAAAATAAACTTTGTTTAAGATTATGGCCGGAGTTACAGGGGGCATGGATTTTAACAGGCTGATAAGCCTGGCGGGCGTCATGATAGTTGTCATGATAGTAATCGCAGCTGTTGCAGGAGTCTATCTTCTTTTTATAAAACCCATGATGGAGGAGAGCGGTTTTCAGGAGGACTATCGGACTGCTGATACCGGAATGCCACAGGCAACGGACAGCGGTATATCTGCACCGAGGACAACGGGTAAAGGCGTCACCTCTTCCACCGGATCTGCATCTTCCGTCTCCGGTACAGTTACAAGGGTGAACTCTTTTATGCCGGACGATCCCGACTATTACGGGCCTGAGATCACTTCGTCAGGCAGCCCAGCGGATGAACCGTCAATAGAGAAATTAAGGACGATATTTCATAAAAACGGAGTGCTGCTCAATTATACGGCATTAAGCTACAATGTGGAAGTACCTAAAGGGCCCCTCTATATCTGCTTCAAGGTCTATCCGGATATCGAATATTCGTGGGATTCCGATGAAGACAGGCCCGATGCCTATTTTACATACATGTACATGAACGTCTACGATCTCGAGACCGGGGAGCTCGTTGCTGACGAAGGCTACCTGAAACAGTACAGTTCTGATACCGAGAAGGAGATTATGATCTACAGGGAGGGCGATTTCAGGATAGATATATACGGGCGGAAGGTCACCATCGATTTTGCCATATCAACGGGAGCCTGAGTATCATGCAGGTAAAAGAGAAGATATCCGATCTTAAAACATCATTGTCCGCGATATCCCTTCGCCATGGAAAGGGGGCAGAAAACGAGCCTGGTGAAGTGGTTGCCGGGAAAACTGAAGAGACTGCTCCTGGGAACGGGCGGAAAGAAGAGAAGAACTCATTGAAAAGGATCTTATCGGTAAAATCATCGCTTTCATTAAAAAGGGACGGTAAGCCAGGGGCAGTAACGAATCCTGACGAATCCGAATCATCCCTTGAATCAGCGGGAACCCCTGTAAAGAAACAGGCGGCAGGAGCTTTCCTGAAGGATATTGTATCGTTGCAGGCCCGTGCAATATTCGGAAAAGGCGGGATTCCTGATGAACCGCCTGTATACGAACCGGAGCCTGTCTGCAACCTTCCTCCCGAACCTGCATTTATCTGTGAGAACGGGTACAGGGAGCTCGAGAGGCACTGGCTTCTCGCTCCCCATTCATATGCAGTTATATACGAAGACAACATCAAAAATCTCTATTATTCGGTATTCGAGCCAGAAATAACGATTAAAGAACGCATAATTCTCGAAGAGACCGATTCTCATCTGAAGAGCATTTTAATCTACGACAGCCCGAAAGATCGCATTCCGGAGGAGATTGACAGCGGGCTGATATACAATATTGCAAGGAATTTCGATGAGAAGATATCGCCCGGAAGGGTTGCAGTCATTGAATACTATTTGAGGAGAAACTTCCAGGGATACGGTAAGCTCGACCCGCTGATGAGGGACGAGAATATCGAGGACATCACCTGCAACGGGTCGGGAATCCCGGTATATCTTTACCACAGGAAGTATGCCAATCTCCCGACGAATCTGGTCTTCGAACCTTCAGAGATCAACAGGTTCGTCCTCAAACTCGCCCAGAAAGCCGACAAGCAGCTATCACTTACAAGCCCTCTCATCGATGCCGCCCTTCCCGGGGGTGCAAGGGCCCAGATCACCTATACGGACGTGGTTTCCTCTAAAGGCAGTTCGTTTACGATCAGGAAGTTCCGCTCCGAGCCGATGACCCCGGCCGACCTGGTATATTACGGAACTTACGACACGGGTATAATGGCGCTCATCTGGCTAGCGGTCGAGAATCGTAAGAGCATGATCGTGGTTGGAGGAACCGCAAGCGGAAAGACCTCAACAATGAACGCGGTATCGCTCTTCATCCCGAGGCATTCGAAGATCGTCTCGATAGAGGATACCCGCGAGCTGTATATGCCCCACGAGAACTGGCTTCCGATGAAGACGAGGGAGAGCGCCACCGAATCAGGGAAAGGAAACGTCGATATGTTCTCTCTTCTTCGATCTGCACTCAGGCAGAGGCCCGAGTATATCATCGTGGGCGAGGTCAGGGGCAGGGAGGCGCAGACTCTTTTTCAGGCGATGAACACCGGCCACACGACCTACTCAACCCTCCATGCCGGCAGTGTCGACCAGGCCATAAACAGGCTTACCACGGACCCGATAAACGTCCCGGTGGCGATGTTCGGGGCGCTCGACCTGATCGTAATACAGCAGCTCCAGTATGTCCGGGGGCGGATGGTCAGGAGATGCACCTCCTTAAACGAGGTTATCGTCGAGAAGAATACGATCCGGTGGAACAAGCTGTATGAATGGGATCCCGTATCCGATTCTTTCAAAAGAACCGGTAACCGTTCTCTGGTAATTGAAGGCATAGCGTATATGCACGGGTGGTCCTATGAAGAAGCGCTTGAAGAGATCGAGGTTAGAAAAGAGGTCCTAGAGAAGATGATCTCTGAAGATGTCCGTCATTTTATGGAGATCTCGGAGAAGATCGAGGAATTCAGGCGGGAGTATGTTTACTGACAGCATAATTAGATCCTTCATTGAAACCCTCGATACCGCGGAGTTCCGGAAATCCCTTCAGGGCTCCCATCTCCCTGTAACCGGGTCCCAGTATCTTGTGCTGACATTCCTGGCGACGATACTTGCCTCTCTCTTTGGGCTTACAGGCGCAATATTCCTGCAGCTGCTCGAGGTCGAGATCAATATCTTTCCGTCTCTTTCGCAGGAGCTCTCACTGGCGGTCATCGTTGTCGTTGTAAGCCTTCTCGTATTCACGCTCGCCTACTATTATCCTGCCCTGCTGGCGCAGGGAAGAAAGACCAGGATCAACCTCGAACTTCCCTATGCGATCACCTATATGCAGGCGATGTCCTCGACGATGACGCTTTACGGGATATTTAAGAGCATATACCTAAACGAAGATCTCTATGGCGAGGTCTCAAGGGAATGCGGAATGATTGTAAGGGACGTCGATCTCTTCGGCGAAGATCTCTTGACCGCAATGAAGAATACCCAGAATATCTCCCCATCAAAGACATTTGGAGATCTTTTAAACGACGTTGCAATGGTATTCCGGACCGGTGGAAGCCTTACGGATTTCTTTGCTTCGAAATCGGCTCATTACAGGCAGGTAGCCCAGCAGGAGATGGAGAATACCTTAAAGACCATCGAGATAATGGCCGAGATATACGTTACCGCCTTTGTAGCGGGCCCTATAGCAATCATGATAATGCTCGTCGCCCAGAACCTTTCGGGGTCGAATTCTGTGGATTACCTGATGCCGCTGATGTACTTCGGCCTTCCGGTGGGTGCGGCGGCGATGGTCTTTCTTCTCTATGTCATAATGCCGCCTGACACGCTCAAAATATCCAAAAAGGAGGTGTCCGGCAGCGAATACGACGACACCGTCTGTATTGGCGGCGGGGAAGGTGATCCGGATGATGCGTTCCTCAGGAAGATAGAGACGAGCAGGCAGAGCCTTAAGATGAAGGATATCCTGAAAAATCCCCTGCGTTACTATATCTCCGATTACCAGTTCGGCCTTGTTTTCGGGATGCTTGCGCTCTGTATCGTCTCTCTTTTATATATGAACGGAATGCTCGGCGAATATTTCCCGCAGTACACCTTTGAGGTCTTCGTCTCCCTGGGGATAATCGCTTACCTTGTCCCTGTCGCTTTTGCATACGAAGCCAGAAAATGGTATCTCAACCAGTTCGAATCACAGCTTCCCGAATTTCTGCGCGAGATATCCGATATGAAGGATATGGGAATGACCCTACAGAGCGCCATCCACCTGATAGCAAACAGTAAGATAGGCATCCTGTCGTCCGAGATAAAGGTGGCATCCGACGAGATCAGGATGGGAACGAGCGTATCCGGAGCGCTGTCGAGGATGGAAGAGAGGATCGGTCTGGTATCCGTCAAGAGGGCTATATCGCTTATAATAAAGGCAAGCGAGATCACGGATTATATCAGGGAGATTCTTGCTATAGCGATAGGCGATATCGAGCATTACCTGAAGATGAAGAACGAGCGCTTCGGGGTCTCATTCGTCTATGTCGCGATAATATACCTTTCTTTCGGCATATTCCTCTATTCGGCATACGAACTGAACATCTCGTTTATCACCAGTTTCCAGGATTTCGACGTCCAGTTCGATACGGTATCCAATATTCAGGATATGTTCAGGATATCGCTCATTCTCGGGTTCTTCTCCGGGATAATGGCAGGGCAGCTGAGCGCGAACACCGTACTTGCCGGATTAAAGCATACGATAGTTTTCCTTGCGGTATCGGTCGTTCTTTTTGTATACATATTATAGGAGGTATTTTGATGAATTCAGGATCAGGAAATAAAACCGGTGATGATGCCGTATCACCTGTTGTAGGAGAGATGCTTGTTTTAACGATGGTGCTAATCCTCGCAGCGGTATTCTCGTCCTCATTATCGGGTTTCATCCCTGAAGACAGGCCCCAGTCGGTTGACCTGGCGATATACGGGGATTACAGCTTTGCAGATGAGAGAAATGTAACGATCTGGCACAAAGGAGGGGATCCGGTCCATATAACCGATATACGGGTGATCTTTTCCGGCGGGCCGGGGAAGGTCTTTTCGGATACCGGTTACGGCAAAAACATGACTGTAAACGGTGATGATAATAAAAAGGCGTTTTTGCCGGGCGACAGGCTCGAGGTGGATCCGGGGATCAATGTTTCAGGGTGCAGTGTCAGGATCTCGACATCAAATGCGGTAATATTTACGGGGAAGGTGAAATGAGAGGCGATGAGGATGCAATCGCACCACTGGTGGCGATGCTTTTAATCCTCGCTGCAGTCGTGACCCTCCTTTCGGTTTACAATTCCAGTTATATGCCCCAGTTGAAGGAGAAGGCCGAGATAACCCATCTCGAAGAGGTAAGCTCCTCTTTTAAGAATTATGTCACGTATATCGAGAACTCTGCGAGGGAGAAGAAGGAGGGAACCATATCGATCCCGGTGAAGCTCGGGGGCGGCGATGTCTTTCTCTCGCCTGGAAAATCCGGAGGAGCTCTTTACGTCGGGGACTGTACCACCGTCATTTCAGTTCAAAACGAGAACAATACGATGATGAACGGGACCGTCTGCTCCCTTGATTTTGGAACCGTGGGAAATTTCTGGCACGAGAGGGGATATTCATGGAATTACGGAATTGTCAATATTACAGAATTTTCGAAAAGCACTCCATTAAGCTTTGCAGGAATGGATGATGCCTCTGATTATATCGAAAACGTCTCCGGGTTTCCCGGCTCGCTCGTGGATATCAGCTTCAGGGGGGGATATGTACCCAGGTTCGATGCATATGGAAATTTTACCGGAACCTCCTATAACTGCACTGCCGTATATGTGGATATCGTCAGATTAAAAGGCGATCCCGGGAACAATTATGTTTCGGGCAACGGCGATGCGGTAATCTCGGTCGACACCTCCACCTCCCCGGTTGTCAATATGACAGGCAGCCGCCTGAATTTTACAATAACGGATATAAACGGAGAGGGCGGTTTCATGAAGAGAGCGCTACTAAAGAACATCGAATCCGATCTCTGCAGGCTGAAATCGGAGTCTTTTGAAAATATCTTCGGGACCGGCTGTGGCGACGGCTGGTGCAGTATAGAATGCAGGGAAGACGTTCCTTTCCTCGTGAAATTTGTCGATATTACAGTCGGGCTGAGGTGATCAGGGGACAGCCGGGGCGATCTGGATAATATTGTGGGATATAACAAGGATATACCATGCCGAGACTGCCATTATGGCGATGGTCCCGTACCTGTCGGTCAGCCTGTCGGAGAGATATGCAATTGCGGCCAGCATTGCAAGTACTGCCATCTTGAGGATGGTGTGAAGTATGGGGTATTCTACGACGTTTGTCATAATCCCGTTCATCTCGTGCCCTCCGAAGGAGAGGATTATCTCGGTGGTGATTACGTCCATCATAAAGAGAGCCCAGAGCGTGAATATACCGTACCAGAGGTATAACAGGTCTTCCTGCCCGGGGGGCCTGTAGCCCGGAAAAATATTCTGGACATCCATCTATCTTCCTCCTTTCAGCGGTGTTTTTCTTTTCGCCGGTTATGGGGGAATATACCCCGGATGTTTAAATAATTAAGCCATATGACAGGAGATAATTGAAATTGGAGTAAGTATACGATTAATTATTACGAGGCTATAAAAAAGTATAAATTTTTAAATCCGGTTATGTAGAGGGTGTCTTTTTTGTATCAGCTCAAATAAAAAGAAAGTAAAAAAAGTTAGAATTTTCTCCCGAAAACCGCCAGAGCACAGAAAAGTCCGGCGACGACGATCCAGACCGGAACGGGAGTCGAAGTCATCAGCGGTACTGTCTCAGTATTCGAAGATGTCTCCTGCGATGCTGTTGCTGCCTGGGATGGCGCTGTGGTCGGGATCTTTGTCGGCGGGTTTCCGGTTACTGAGAAGGCATGAAGCAGGTTTGAAGAACCACCATATGAGTATTCGGAGTTTGGCGGGATGCTCATCGTGTATTCGCCGTCAGTCCACGTGGACGTATCGACCTCGATCTGCCAGTATCCTTCGTCCTGTATTGTGAATGGGACTGTCGCCACCACTTTGTTCCCGATCTTTGCCTTCTGGTAAAATTCCATCTGGGTTGAAAAACCTGCGGGAAGCGTGCTCGTTCCGGTTATGACCAGAAGCGAGCCGGATTCAACCGTTTTCGGCGCCTCGAAATTTATGACGTATGCGGATGCGAATCCTGCAAGGAGAAATATGCTGAAAATTGCGGCAATTATTTTTTTCATATTTGAATAATGGAAAATTATCAATATATATCTTGCTTATCGGCCCCGATCAGGAAAGGATTATCATCATTATCAAAGATTTGCCGGTGGACGACTCAATAAATCAAGTATTTATTTTTAACAAACATAATAAGTAAATTAAATTATAAAGGAATATGACGGAGAGTGTTAGCAATAAAGAGAGAAGCCGACGAGAGGGAAGCAGCAGAGGGTATGGACAGGATAGCAAAAACGATTTTCAAACCGATATATCCTGTAATCGCCGGAAATGCCGTGGATGAAACAGGAATCAGGGAGGGCGTCTGCCTTGATGCCGGCAGCGGACCCGCATCGCTTGCGATTGCAATGGCGGAGTATCCCTTCAGGATATTTGCACTCGATCACTCCCCGGTTTCAAACGAAATCGCAGAGATGAATGTCCGGGATGCAGGGTTTTTTGGGAGGATAACGGTCATCGAAGGGGCGGTGGAGGATATTCCCCTTGAATCGGAAACAGTTGATCTTGTCGTGAGCCGCGGTTCAATCTTCTTTTGGGAAGATCACGTGAAGGCATTTTCAGAGATCGAGCGGGTGTTAAAGCCCGGTGGAAAGACATACATCGGCGGGGGATTCGGCAATGCTAACCTCAGGGACGGGATAGTCTCGGAGATGATAAGAAGAAACCCCGAATGGGAGGAAAAGTACAGGAGGAACATGTCGGATGAGATGAGGCAGAAGTTCAGGAACGCTGTTTCAAAGCTTAGAGAGTGCAGTGTGCGATATATCGATGACGATACGGGTTTCTGGATTGTTCTTGAAAAGAAGGTGTCTACGCAATGAAATGTCCCGTCTGCGAGATCGGATGCGACATCCCGGAGGGTGGTACAGGAAGGTGTGGGATGTATACGAGCCTCGGGAAGGGAATTGCCGAGATCCATGCCGATTCTTATATGGCGATGATGCCGGTCTCCCTGGAGACTGTACCCATCCTGCACTATATCCCGAACGCGAAGGTTCTCCAGGTATCGGGGGTCGGCTGCAACTTCTCCTGCAGGGGATGTATATCCGGGATATTCACCTTCAGTTCGAGATCCGTCTCCGGTGCACTGAAGAGAGTTCCCCCGGAAAAGCTGGTATCAAAGGCGATCGATGAAGGCTGCGAAGGTATTGCCTTCTGCCTCAACGAGCCGCTGGTCTCCTATTACACGGTTATGAGGGTTGCGGAAGAGGCGGCAAAGGAGGGCCTTTTCACCGGGATATCGTCAAATTCATATTTTACGGAAAGTGCGGCACATATCCTCGCGCAAGAGATCGATTTCATCAACATCGGCTTTAAGGGGGCGTCGGATGCAAGATACAGGGAATGCGGGGTGCCTTATTCTGAACCTGTATTCAGGAACATGAAGACATTTCATGACGAAGGCGTTCATGTTGAGGCTTCGGTTATGCATCTTTGCGGGATGGAGTATGAGGTGAGGGAGACTGCCGACAGGATCGCCTCCGTCTCCCGGAAGATACCCCTCCAGTTAATGAGGTTTGTTCCCTTCGGGGATGCCGCAATCGATCTTGAGCCGGCTGTAAGCTGTTCCGAATCGCTCTGCAGTGACCTGAAGAGAAGACTCGATCATGTCTATCTCTTCAACTCCCCGGGAACTCCCCTGCTGAACAGCGTATGCCCACAATGTGGCTCAGTTATCGCAGAACGCGAGTTCTACGGCCCTATGGGCTGCAAAACCCTCTCTTTTGCGCCGGAAGGAAAGTGCACCTGCGGGTATACCCTGCCTCTTAAAGGCGGTTTCAGGGAGGCCGTATTCCATGAGGAGGGGATGATGGGTGGCTACCGCCCGACGAGAGGGTTCGAGATGGTGCTCGCCATACTCGAGTGTCTGGGGGTTACGGACGGTATAAAACTCGACTGGCTCTGGAAGGATCTCATAAAGGAGAACTATCTTGCATATGTCCACGAGAAGCTGGCATCTTTTGAGACATATTATGAGATGGTCAGGGATCTTTCAAGGAGGACCGGGAAGACCGCCGAAGGGGAGAGGCTTATAGGATACCTGGAGTCAAAGAGCGGGCCCGTGATTGAAAAGACAGCAAAGATCCCGTTATCTGAAAAGCCCCCGGTCTATTATTCGATGGGAACGCCTCTTTTCGGACTGATGCATACGCGTTTTGAGAACAGTATGGTGGAGGCCGCAGGGGGAGTGAGCCTCAACAGGAGGATCACCCGGCAGGGAAAGCCCGGGGTAACCCTGACAAAGGAGGAGTTTGAGTGCCTGAACCCGGATTATATCATCATCTCGGGTCTATTCTCTTCTCCTGCATCGGATTATAAGGATTTCTGCAGTCGGGAAGGTGTGAAGGCCGGGGCGGTTGAAAAAGGCCGGATATTCAATATGGTTCCCGGGTGGGACTTCGGTAGCCCGCGGTGGATTCTCGGGCTTATGCACCTGGCAAACATACTGCACCCGGATATGTTCTCATTCGATCTTGAAAGGGAGAGGAAGGAGTACTATATGATGTTTTACAGGGATTCGGAGGCCGATACGACGAACAGGTCGTTTGTCAAATATCTCATCGGTAACAGTTAGGGAATCTCTTCATATGCTACACTTTCAGCCGGCCAGGATATAAAGAAGGATCTCAAATGTCCATGGCGAGATGGAGAGAATTGCCTCCATTTGGCCCTGATTTTTTCATCGGGCTCATTAAAAACCTGATCTCAACTGATATCTTTAGCAGCTCTCTGCTTTAATTCCTTCTGATTCCAGGTACTGCCTGGCCCACTCCCACATTGCATCAAATACCGGGGACAGTTTACGGCCGTAAGATGTCAGGGAATAATCAACGCGGGGAGGAACCTCTGCGAACACGGTTCGCGAAAGGATCTTAAGTTCTTCCAGTTCCCTGAGATGTGTAGTGAGGGTCTTTGAGTTTACCCCGTGCAGCTTATTTCGTAGCGCAGAGAACCGGAGCGGCCCGTCTCTCAGGTGCCATATGATAAGGATCTTCCATTTACTTCCCATAACCTCCGTGTATAGTTCTACAGGGCATTTAGACTTTATTTTTGATTCTGACATTATTTTTCCAATAGTTATTTTTTTGAAACAGTATTACATTTTTCCGTCTGCTTACTTTATGAAATTAAAGGTCGAAAAGGTTGAGGAGACAATTCCAACAGCAGAGAGGAGGAAATAATGATCTATAATGTCAGGGTCGATGTCAAAGAGATAAAAAACCGTCTTGTTGAATGCAGGGTCAGGGATCACGTAGTAAGTGTCGATCAGCCGGTGGAATTCGGGGCGGATAATACTGCACCAAATCCCCCTGAAATGCTGGCAATAGCTCTTGGAAGCTGTTTTGTTTCGACAATACAATTCATTGCGATACAGAGGAATATTGATGTGAAAAATATCCATGTGAGTGTCGAGGGGGATATCGATTTCTCAAAGGCGATGGGTGTCAGCGAAAAAGAAAGGGCAGGTTTTAAGGCCATAAAGGTTGATGTAGCTTTCGATACGAATCTAAGTCCGCCTGAAAAGACTGAATTTATGAAAAGGGTTTTTGAATGCGGGGCATCTATCGATAATATTCTGAATACAACACCGGTAAACTTTGAAGTACTGGAATAATCCTATCCAGGATCTTAAAAAAACCTCATTCTCTAATTATATTTTGAGTGCCGGCAACATCATCAACACCTGAGTTTTTGCTTGAGATGCCGCTGTCACTATCGTTCCGCCACAGCTGCCACCCCTTCGGGTTGCCAGAGTTGCAGCCGTCCCTTCGGAACGCCAGCAACATCATCAACACCTGAGGTTTTGCTTGAGATGCCGCTGTCACTATCGTTCCGCCACAGCTGCCACCCCTTCGG
>CAYXKC010000026.1:0-9561 GCA_964465295.1 uncultured Methanomicrobiaceae archaeon
ATTGCAGTCCTGCTCCCGAACGGAGCGCTCACCGCCGGATGTTTCGTCCTCGGTGCAGTGCTGTCCGCAACTGCAGGATACATCGGAATGTTTACAGCCACATCAGCTAACGGAAGAACCACCCACGCTGCAACAAAAGGCATAGGACCTGCATTCAGGGTATCCTTTGCATCAGGAACCGTAATGGGAATGAGCGTTGTAGGTCTTGGTCTCTTCGGTCTGTCGGTCTCTTTCATCGCTCTTGCAAACATCTTTGCAGGCTCTGACATGACCGTCATCGTCAATACTCTTGCAGGATTCTCGCTCGGTGCATCCTCAATTGCACTCTTCGCCCGTGTTGGCGGCGGTATCTTCACAAAGGCTGCTGACGTCGGTGCAGACCTTGTTGGAAAGGTTGAGGCAGGAATCCCCGAGGACGACCCCAGGAACCCTGCAACTATCGCTGACAATGTTGGTGACAATGTCGGTGATATCGCAGGAATGGGTGCCGACCTTTACGAATCATACGTAGGTTCGATCCTTGCAACAATGCTCCTTGCAGCATCAACGGCAGCGATCACCTTCCCCGGAGTCGATGTCCTTAATGCAGTCCTCGTTCCGCTCATGATTGCGGCGCTCGGAATCGTTGCATCGATCATCGGAACATTCTTTGTAAGGACAAAGAAGACCGAGTCTTCTGCAATCCACATGGCATTCAACATGGGTCTCATTGTGGCACTCGTGCTTGTTGTAATCGCAACATACTTCATTACAAACATGCTCCTCGGGCAGTACGGATTCGGTGTATTCCTTGCAACAGTTGCAGGTCTCGTTGCCGGTTTCCTTATCGGCCAGGTTACTGAGTACTACACCTCATACGAGAGGAAGCCTACACTCACAATCGCAGCATCCTGTGAAACCGGTGCGGCAACAAACATCATCACCGGATTTGCAAAGGGAATGGAGTCCACAGTCTGGTCCGTTCTCATAATCGGCGTTGCAATCTATATCGCATTCCAGCTTGCAGGCCTCTACGGTATTGCAATATCAGCAGTAGGAATGCTTGCAACACTCGGTATCTCGCTCGCAGTCGATGCATACGGCCCTGTCGCCGACAATGCCGGCGGTATTGCCGAGATGTCACACCAGAAGAAGGAGGTCCGCGAGATCACCGATACCCTCGATGCAGTCGGAAACACGACAGCCGCAATCGGAAAGGGCTTTGCAATCGGTTCCGCAGCACTTACCGCACTTGCACTCTTTGCATCATATGGTATAGCAGTAGGTCTGGAGTATATCGACGTAATGGACTCCAACGTATTTGTCGGTCTTTTAATCGGTGCAATGCTCCCGTTCCTCTTCTCATCCATGACGATGATGGCCGTCGGAAAGGCAGCAATGGGGATCGTTGTCGAGGTAAGGAGGCAGTTCAAGGAAATTAAGGGCATCATGGAGGGCGAAGCCGAACCGGATTACGCTTCATGTATTGCAATCTCCACAAACTCTGCATTAAAAGAGATGATTGCTCCCGGTGTGCTCGCAATCGCAGCACCAATTATCATAGGGCTCCTTCTTGGTAAGGGAGCACTCGGCGGACTTCTCGCAGGTTCGCTCGTCTCTGGTTTCATGCTCGCAATCACAATGGCAAACGCAGGTGGTGCATGGGACAATGCAAAGAAGTACATTGAACTTGGAAACTACGGCGGAAAGGGATCGGATGCACACAAGGCCGGTGTCACAGGCGATACGGTCGGCGACCCGTTCAAGGACACATCAGGCCCTGCAATCAACATCCTGCTCAAGCTAATGAGCATTGTTGCAGTTGTATTTGCACCGCTTTTCCTTTCACTCTAATCTTTTTTATTTTTACACGATTCGGAAATAAAAGGCTTTTAATCCCCGGAGAGAAGCGCAAAAACTATATTGCAAATCTTTTTTCCATCGGGCGGCGAATATTATTTTTTTACCTGATCGGGCATGTCAGTCTGCTGTCAGACAACTTTTTTCTTCAATTGAAACCCCGGTTGATCAACCTGCCGGCAAGAGAAGTTATATGTGATCAGGATAGACTTTTTCGTGAAGGCGAAAGGTGGAGAGATCCGCCGGCTCTCCCTTCCTTTTAAGGATCTACAATTAGTATGAGGCTCTGAATGGAATTTTATCAAAAATTTGGGATTATCTGTATAAATCCCGGTTTTAGCCTTCATGCCCGATCCGGAAGGGAGACCTTTGGAGGTTTAATATGATTATACCCGGACTGGATTCTAATCCCGCTATTGAATCGTTAATATTTTTAATTATCATTCCGCTGCTGCTGACGACTATTGCTGCATTTATCGGGTGGCGCATCATCGACCTGTTCATTCCCAGGGTTGCACGCATTCTTCCGGTTCTATTTGCAGTCATAGTCTCGGCCTTAACGCCATTTTTGTGGGAGGCGGTGCCGCTGGTGGTAATTCTGCTAATAACTGCCGGAATCCTGACATCTTTCACTCTTATCAATAACTTTTTCGACAGGAAACACCACTTCAGGATTTTATTCATGTGCGTAGTTTTCGTGTATGCCGTCCGTGTGTTCCTCACGGTTGCAATGGAATCTCTGGGTATTGAAATATCGCCGGTAATCCCGTATATTATCTCGATATCGTCGTCTAATGCCGTTTTTGGCATACTGGTTTCACTCGCACTTTATACCGGGGCGGTGATTGTGTCAATGATCGTTCTAAGGGGTATCTATCCGGTTGCCAGGGCGGCGGGAAGGCCTGCAGGGTCATAGCCGGCCTGATGAAGGAAAAGTGCTTCCCGTGGCGGGCTCAATCTTCCGCTTCGTCCCGGCTTTTATCCTCATAATCGTAATTATATTGCTTTTTCAGGAATTCATGGACTTTTTTCGACCTCAGCCATCCCCTGTCGAGAAGGTTGATTATCCTGTCGATTTTTTCGACCTGTTCAATGATTTCGGCCGCCGCCTCCTCGCATTTTATATCGGCGAGACCGACAATTATCGAGAGCGGGTTCCTTATCTCGTCGTTTAATATCGCCATCCTCTCCAGGTTGTCCTCAATCCGTGACAACGCCTCTCTCCTGATCTTTTCATTCTCCTTCTTCCCGCTGATATCCCTGACAAGCCACCATATTCCCCTTATTATATCATTTTCATCGGTCAGCGGCCATAAGGTCAGCTCTACCGGGAGATGCCCGTTCTCCCTTACTGCCAGGCTGGCTTCCAGTTTAAAGGATTTTTTTTCCTTCTCCCAGCCTTCGGTTGTTTTCTGGATTATCCTGGGTTCGCAATTTTTATCGATCAGGGTGAAAATTGAGATCTTCCCGGAATCACCTTCGAAAAATTCTGCATTGAAACCCCCCATCCCTGTAAATGCAGGGTTTGCATCGATTATCTTTCCGTCCATCCCGGTAAGGACGATCCCGTCCAGGCTGGAGCTGAAAAGTTCACCATATTTCCTGTCGCTTTCAAGCTTTTCATTTGTTGCATTATCAAGCGAGGCAAGCATCATGTTTATAGCGTCTGAAAGCTGCATAAACTCGGGATCTCCCCTGAAGTCGACCCTTCTTCCGATATCCCCGCTCTCGGCGATCTCGCCTGCGTCTTTACCAAGGGTTTCGAGCTGAATAATGACTGAACTGCGGAATACTAAAACATAGATGGCAGCAGAGAGTATTCCTGTAATAACGATGGTAATAATTATAAAAAGAAGGGCAAACAGACCCTGGATGTATAAACTCCTCTGCATTCCGATCTCAATTTTCAGGGGTTTTCCATATAAATCGTTTAAGGTGGTTGTTGCATGTATTCTTCCCCAGTTCCCGGGCAGGTTCTCGTTTTCTATATGATAAATTATACTGCCGGTTTCAGTGAGAGCTGTATCGTGTGAACCTGCAGAGAAGTGCTCTATCCTGAAATATTCTGCATTCGACCCGAGTTCTCCTGCAAGCTCTGCCGGGTCGATATAACTCGCCCTGATAAGTATTCCCCTGGCAGGGCCCTTCCCTTCGCTCGTCAGTATCGAAAAGGCGGAGACTAGCATTATGGAGTCATCGAGGATGATAAGACCTGCCGAGGATTCGTGTTCGGCGGTATCGTTGTAAAGAATTCCGTGGTTTAAAAGGTTTAAATACAGGTCTCTAGGGATATCTATCTCCTTCTTTTCTTTAAGATCGAATGCCCTCTCATAGACGATCTCCCCGCTCTCGTTTAGAAAAAGCATGACATTTGTTTCGGTTCCATAATACGTATCGTCTACAAGAGCGGAACGGATGTAATCTTCATTACCGTCCCTGACGAATTCGTAAGTGTCATCCCATTCGGCCCAGTCGATTGCGGTTCTCTCCTCACTTTTGATCTTTTCGTTTATAATCCAGTAAAGTCCCTGGAGCTCCCGCCCTGCTATCTCATTTTCGTAGTCCTCTATCTGGTCCAGAAGTACAAACTGCACTATCAGGGAGGTTGAAAGGATGGTCAGGACTGTGATTATGACAACGCCCATCAGCTGTTTTTTCTTCAGTGTCATCCCTGCTACGCCCCCGTGCATATCATAAAACGGTTATTCATCTGGAGCGCTATAATATACTTTCGGACGATTCGACTATCGGGATCCGGAAGCTGTCAGGAAAAAAAAATAACAAAATTTATTGTAAAAAAAAAGAATATCTGGTGAATCAGGCCTCTTTTGCCCTAAACCTCTCCATAAGAGAGATCACAGCCGGCATAACGATGATCGCACCTATCAGCGAGAAACCGACAGTGACAACGGTAACGGTCCCAAAGTTCTGGATGATCGGCGATGTGGAGAGCAGAAGTGCAGAGAAACCGAAGACCGTCGTTAAGCCGGAGACCGATATAGCGGTTCCGATCTTCTGTATTGCGGTCTTTATTGCAGTGACTGTATCTTCTCCTTTCTCCCTTTCCTCCTCGAATCTCTCCATAATGAGAATAGTATATTCTGACGCGACACCTATAGTCATTGCACCGAGTGTGGCGGTCAGAAGAGAGTATGTAAGGCCGAGAGAGTACATGATAAGGCCGTTCCACCCGACGATCATTACAATCGGTACAAGGGGGGATACGGCGGTAAACTTCCTGTAAACGAGGATGAGGAATGCGAATATCATCCCGAACCCGAGATATGTCATCGGGTTTTTGGTCTCTTTTATGCCGTTTATCAGATCACTGAACATGTACATCTGGCCTGTATACCTGACGTCCATTCCCGGGTGCATCGTATACCAGTTGAGGTCGTCCTCCATGTGGCTGATAAGCTCCTGCGTTGCGGGAATTGACAGGTCTCCCATCGAGAATTCTATTACGGCTTCGGTGTTTCCGTTGGTATAACTCTCGCGTGTGCTCTCAGGGATGCTGCTCCAGATCTCATCTATCGTATACTGGTTGTCGGGAAGAATGCCGCCGTTGTATGATTTGATTATTGATGCGATACTCGTTGCACCTGTAAGTTCATTATGCTTCGACACTGCATAATCCCCGAATTCGTCCATCCATTTCAGAGTGTCGTAATTCTTTATCGAATCCGCTTTTATATAGGCGGTGACTGTGCTTGTCGACCCCATTACACTTGTTACTTTCTTCATCGTAATCAGGGCGGGCATATTCTGGTCGACCATCGCGTCCTCGTCGGTATCGATAATCACTCTCGAGTCCAGCTGCATTCCGACTATTGCAAACATAAGAAGGATGAGAATAACCGGAACCGGATGTTTTGCGATCTTTTCCGCCAGGTTTCCGAGTGCAATGTCGTATCTGTCCATCAACGAGCCTTTTGTGCCTTCATGCACCGCCGGTGCCTGGTCGCATCCTTTCCATTCAAGAAGGCACGGTTCTGCATCATCAAGAGGGCCTGCGCCATCTTTTGGCCTGTAATTTATCAGCGTTGCAAATGTAGGTACAATGATCATTGCAGAGAGGTAACAGCAGGCGATTCCGACTATACATATGGTCCCGAAATCCGCAACCATCGGTGATGGGGCGAGCATGGAAAGAGCTGCAAACCCGAGGGCTGTTGCAATCATCGCCATCAGGATTGCCGGCCCGGAGCTTGTGATGGTAGTCTTTACCGCGTCCTGGATCGAAGACCTGCGGATCTCCTCGTCGAACCTGGAATGAAACTGGATCGCATAATCAATACCGATACCGATAAGCACAGGAAACGCCGCAATCACAATGGAGCTTATCGGGATGCCTGTTATGCCCATTACCCCGAATGTCAGTATTATACCGCAGAATACGATAAGTACGGGGAGCATCCTGTACCTTACATGGCCGAAGAGAAAGACCATCGCAACGATCATAAGCAGCATTGCAAGACCTATGAGATTGCCCATGTTCTTCTGCATATCGTCCTGCATCTCTACTGAAAAGGCAGGTGATCCAGATGCAGAGACCGTTATTCCTGCCGGCGGCTCCGAGAGACTGATCACGGTGTTTACGGTCTCGACAATGCTTCTTTCTGCCTCCTGTGGATAACCGGTTTCCAGCGGGATGGAGACGAGAGTCATCGTACTCGATGGAAGCACTCTTTCCGAATATTCCGCCGGAAGCGTATCTATGCATGCATCTATCTCGGCCTGAGACTGCGGGAGTATCCCGCCGTTCACGGATTTAAGCAGATCCGGAAGGCCGGTTATCCCGGCGATATATCGTTCATCGGATAGATCGGCCTCGAGCAGCTCCAGGTATTTCAGCACCGCAGGAGATGTGACGTCATCCCCTTCGATTATCAGTATAACCGAATCAGAACCGAAAAGGTTGGAATAATGTATCAGCAGTGAACCAACGGGCTCGTCCGTATAAAGATAGGTCTCTGTACCTGTCTTCATAGATGTCATTGATGCACCGTAGAGTGCAAAGAGCATCACTCCGAGTACAAGGCCTGCAACTATGAATGTGTGTTTGTTAATTGCATCTGCAATCAGTTCAAAAGGTGATTTCAAACTTTTACGCTCCGTTTGATTAGATTTTTTTGAATAATATGCAATCCGCCCGGAATTTTTAAAAGGGCTTTTGTGTCTCAGTTTTCCCTGAAGTCAGGCGGTTTTCACCTGAATATTCATTTATCAGCCTGCAGAGGATCAGATCTGCAATCTCCGTATCGTTCATCTCTCCGGCAGGAATATCCATATCTCCTGCAAAACTGTACATCCTCTCCCTGTCTGTAAAAATGTATTCAGAGCAGTCTGAGATAGTTTTTTTACCTTCTTCACAGATAAGGCAGGGATAGATTTCCTTGTCATAGATATTTTCTAAATCATCATTATTAAGTCTGTGGAGGTATTCAATCACCATCCTGAAGAAGGGCGGGGGTATGAATCCCGCCTCATCCCAGAGGACTGAAGTTTCATGATTAGGGTAACTGGATAAAGTCTGGCTGGTTTCTGGTATCATCTCTATCTCGGGCTGCTCCATATTGATATGGGTATATTTTATTATTAACTAAATACAACTTTAGGAGTTGCAATATGGAGATACGTAACGATATTGTAGAAACACTTACCGGTATCGGGTTCAAGGAGTACGAGGCGAAGGCGTACATGGCTCTTATCGGACTTGGAAACGCCACTGCAAGAGAAATAAGCGAGATATCGGGTGTTCCTCACGGGAGAATATACTCTGTGCTGAGGTCTCTTACCGATAAAGGTTATGCCTTCGTGGAAGAGGGAACGCCTGCATATTATTATGCAGAAAAACCCTTTGATGTCCTAAACCCGCTAAAAGTCGAACTTGACAGGAAATTATCCGAAGCCGGTGAATATCTCTCCGAAATCCACTATGAATCACTTCCTCCGTCGAAAATGTGGACTTTAAGAAGCGAGACCGGTGTCCAGAACAGGTTAAAGACGCTCATCCAGAACGCCGAAAAGGAGATCATAATAATGTCTGAGGACCCGAAATCTGTAAAACGGGTTCTTGACGATCTCAGGAAGGTCCGAAAGAAGGTCGTAATCGAGGTTCATACTTTCAATACGGATGCTTTTTCCGGGATGAAGCTTGATGTAATACAAAACAGCGGGAGGATAACAGACTTTCTCGGGAGGATGAAGAATTACATTCCTCAAGATGAATTCAGTGTTCACAAAGCCTCGAGTTGCTTCTATATCTTTGACAGGAAGGTGAGTATGGTTGTAGAGGAGGAGAACGGGAAAATTATCGCACACATCGTTGCAATTCCACATCTTTGCTATATGATCCGCTCGTTATTATTCATTCTCGGGAACAATGAAAACATCGTCCTCCCCGACTGATCAAGAGATTATTTTTTATATTCCCCGGGATACTATGATAAAACAGAGGTATCAGCCATGACAGATGAGAAAGGACATTTTGAGAAAGGAAGATGGGTGGAGGAGAAAGATGTTGTTGAGGAGAAAACTGCCGGGGCCGGGGAAGAATCCCCCGGGCCGGGGGAAAAAAGCGGGTCGGTCGATGACTTTGATGAAAAGATTGCCGAACTAAAGTCATCTGTATCGAAAAACCTCAGTGACCTGTTTGGAATAGGAAAGGCGCTCGTTACAACCGAAAAGGGGAGAGAGCATCTTGCAAAGAAGGTGAAGAAGGCCGAAGAAAAGATGGAGAAGACGATAGAGGATATTGCCGGGGACTTTGAAAAGGCGATTAAGAAGTGATCCCTTTCTGCACCAGCTTTTTACCGGTTTCATTCTAAATAGGTCCGGTCATCCTTTCCTTCAATTTACACAACTTTCATGTGGTTTTCAGGAGAATTCAGGTTTTTTCTGATCTTAAACGCCGGAATGCTATTCAATTGTGCATATCAACTGTTATCGCTGGATTTATCCTGTTTTGAGGGCTGAATATTTTTATACCTGTCTGGCGATTATTCTATATGACATTGGATTTTGTCGAAAGGGTTAAAGGATTTCTTTTAAATCCGGTTGAGAGCTTTAACAAATACAAGAACGAGGATTTCGGTGAGGCGTTCAAGTATTATTTTGTTCTTGTGTTAATCAGCTCGGTTATGACCGCACTGGTTTCAGCACTTGGTATGGGAACATACATGGGCACTATTCCCGGATTCAGCGGGGCTGGATTTGGTATTGCGATGGTCGCCGGACTGTTCATTTTCATGCTGATTGCAAGTATAATCGGTCTGTTCATCGGAAGTGCGATAATTCATATATTCGTGATCATTCTCGGTGGAAAGCAGGGTTTCATGAAGACTGTTATGGCGATGATCTACTCTTCAACTCCAAGTATGCTCCTTAGCTGGATCCCCTTTATCGGCATTCTTGCAGGATTATGGGCGCTGGTGCTTGAAGTTCTTGCAATAAGGGAGATACAGGAGATGTCGACAGTAAAGGCAATTCTCGCGATAATACTCCCGATTGTAATCCTGATAATTCTTATTGCGGCAATTATTGCCTTCTTTGTCGTAGCGATGGTTTCAGCCATGAGCATGTAATCCCCCTTTTTTTCAACCTGAAAATAACGAATTAATTCCCTGTTGGAATCTCTACTGCTTAATTATGCATTCATTTCGCAGTAATTGGCTGAAATTCCGAGGACCAAATCCCTGAAAAATAACGTCCCGGGAACTA
>CAYXKC010000026.1:9661-10725 GCA_964465295.1 uncultured Methanomicrobiaceae archaeon
GTTCTGTTTTAAAAAGTGGGTTTTTGATTGATTTAATCGAGTTCCATCTCGATACCGCCGAACCAGCCGGCTGCAAGATTGTAGATGAATGCGGCGATTGCACCATAGATGAAACCGCTTATTGCACCGCCTATGGCCATTACGATAATCCCGATGATTCCAACACCGACAAACGTGGCAGCCTCAGGGATGAACATGGCCATTACTCCGCCGAGCAACAGGGCGAGTACCCCGAGGATAAGTCCTATGACAAGACTGATCGCAGCAAAAACTTTTGCTACGGAAAAGACACCAAATCGTTTAATTACGCTCATAATACCTCCATAATTTAATTAACATGTCCATATATCTCAACATAATATATATATTTTTTGTATCCCTGCGACCAAATATATCCCTGGGGACTGCCTTTTATAGTTTATACAATTTCATGAGGTAATTGGCTTTTAACCAGAATATAAAAATATTATCATCTTCACCACAGGTTTTTTTATCAGGTCTTATATAGAATAACACATGGTTTTGGCTGAATAATTTTCAGCTATTTACTACCAGAGGAGAATTAAAAGATGAAGAATATGAAGCTGGCCGGTATTGCTGTTATGGTGATTGCGGCCATGATTATTTGTTCGCCTGCATCGGCAGTGCTGCTCGAAGAGACATATATGGGCTGGGTCTCTAAACTCGAGCCTTCAAAGGACAGGGTTACGATATATGTCACAGATGTTTACCAGGGTGACGGTACATGGCTGACTTATGGAAAGAGCAGTCTTAAGAACATGATTGTGCCCGGAACAACAACAAACCCTTCGGTATTCAATGACTTAAAACAGGGAGATTCTGTTGAAGTCACAATTATGGGCGGTTCCGGAGGGGAATGGATTACAATTGGAAAGATAGGGTCGTCCGGTTCGACGAGTAAACCGGTCATCGCCTGTTATGGTGATCCCTCCCGGCTCATATCGACATTTTACAGGGATTATGCAATATCCTTTGAGACCGAACCCGACTGTGCACTTTGTGAAGGAACGACTTGCACCGCTTCATCCGCATCTGTTACTGTC
>CAYXKC010000026.1:10825-19559 GCA_964465295.1 uncultured Methanomicrobiaceae archaeon
CGGAAATGACCTCCACAGTAACTGCGACTTCACCCGTTGCGGCAACCCCGGAAACACCCGGATTTACAGCCTTATGTGCAATGTCTGCAATATTTGCAACATTCTGCCTGGTTTCAAAAAGAATTCATTAATTTTTTTTATTTCCATCTGATATTCCACGTAGTTCCTTTTGGCCCGGAGTCCATTGATACTTCTCCCTTCAGCTGGAGACGGACTATACTGTTTATGACCTTCATGCCGAGAGTCTTCTGCCCCGACGCATCGAAACCCTCCGGAAAGCCGACACCGTCATCCGCGATGCTCATCCTGAATGTTTCATCTTCATCTATGTAAAGCCTGAATGAGATCTCTCCGGATTCCCTGCCTTTAAAGGCGTATTTCACAGAGTTGGTAATTATCTCGTTTACTATCAGGCTTGCAGGTATTGCATGTTTTATACCGAGTTTACAGCCTCCGGCATCGATAGAGTATGTAATTATTGACCCATCGGAGAAAGATGTAAGAATACTGCTTATCAGTGACTCAAAATGCTGTCCGGCGTCGATCTCGGATATATTTTCAGAAAGGTATATCGATTCGTGGACTATGGCGAGCGAGTGGATCCGGTTTTCCGCTTCGGTAAGAGCCGCCATACACTGTTTATCTTTCATATGGTGCTTCTGCATGACAAGGAAGCCGATTATTATCGCAAGATTGTTCTTTACCCTGTGATGTACCTCCTGAAGGAGAACGGTTTTCTCCTCGAGTGATCTTCTCAGCTCCTCTTTTGCACTCTTGAGATCGGTGATATCCTGGTTTATTGTAATAATCCCGTCGAACCTTCCGTCTCCGGAGAACACAGCCATCTTCGTCATAATTGTCGGGCGGCCTTCTCCGTTATTTCCCGGAAGGCAGATCGTCCCTGAGACCGGTTTATGCGTTTTCATTGTCTCAAGATCCATCTCATGGATCCTGTCTGCAAATTCCCGGGGAAGAAGGTCATGGATTGTTTTTCCGATAAAGTCTTCATTTTTCATACCTGCGAATTCGAGAAAGGGGTCATTGCACATCCTGTAGCAGAGGTCGCTGTCTTTGTAGATGAAAGGCAGGGGAATTGTCCTGATGAGCGATTCGAGATAAGCCGCCTGGTTAATGATCTCGCGTTCAGTCTCCTTTCTGCGTGTTATATCTCTTGCGGTGATTAAGCAGGCCGGCTTATTATTAATGGTCGTCAGCCTGATCTTCATCTCCACCGGGTATTCTGTATTGTCTTTTCTCCTGTGCCCGGTTTCAAAGACATAAATGCTGCCGTACTCCCCGGATTCTGTCTTACCGTTATCCCGGATCTCCTTCAGCTTCGGGACCGGCGAAGCAAGAACCGAAACCTGTTTTCCTATAAGTTCTCCCCGGCTGTACCCGGTGTTGACCAGTGTAGTTTCATTGCACTCTGTTATCAGGTGCGGTTCCCAGTCTTCGGTGCAGGAGGTGATATAGGTGATATCCGAGAGGCTGTTGAAGAGATCTGAGTATCTCTTCTTTTCATTGCCGGTTTTTATTGAGACATATGAAACGGCAGTTCCTATCATTATGAAGACGGCAGCCCTCCCTAAGGCGTATAATATCTCGATCTCTGAAAAACCGGTCAGGACTGCAGACATGAGGATATAGAGGGCTGATAGTGCAATGGCAAATGCAGGGCCGCGCCTGGGGTGAAAAAAGGCGCAGAGTATTATCGGGATGTCGATTAAATGCGGGAAGACTACCGTATAACCAAGATAATAGCAGATTCCAATTATGGAGAATACAATTGCAGATGAGATTATTATGGAGGCGTTTATCACTTTCATGTGATCCGGATCACCATTTGAAAGCCGCTCCTCGTTTTTATCGGCCGCAGGCATAATACGGCCGGATCTCTCTCTTTGATCCATCATCCCCTGCCTCTCTTCACAATGAATAACTGAACCCGGGTTGCTATTAAAGGCTTATATTTAATCGTTATTATTTTTATGTTACTGGAGAAAATTCCCGGAATTGGATAATGGTTTATCATTGAATATTTCTTCAAACTCCTGTTTTTGAATTAGATTAATGAATGACGGGATACAATTATAAATTCATAATATGTACAGACCAAGTCTCAGGCCGGGTGAGAACCTGATAAAGACCTCCCCCGGTGTAACAGTTAAAAATGTGCTTTTTGATGCTTTTTTAACCAGCAAAAGGATAATTTTCGTTAAAAAAACTGATGACCTCCAGGAGAGAAAGGAGCTCGTCTTTCCCTTAAACCTGGTTAAGGATTTCAAACCTTCTTCAGATCAATCCGGGACCCCGGATATCAGGTTCTCTATTGAAAAGCCTTCGGGTGAGGTGGGCGACCTGGTACTAAGATTTGTCCAGACGGGCGATTACCGCTACGCAGAAAGGGACGACTGGATTGAAAATCTCAAAAATCTCTCCCGCGGGATCACTCCCCGCGGTTCATCCGGTGGACAGGATCTCTTCTCGGTCGACCCGGCTCCCGGGGCCATTTCCCAGAAACCGACAGGGCTTTACGATGATGGGGGAGCACCCGGAGGTTATGATCCAGATCCTGTTTATGGAGTCAGTATGCCAGCAGATCCTGGTTTCGGCACTGCTGCGGGCGGTTTTGCACCCCCTCCGCCTCCGGTACAGGATCCATATGCACCGCGACCCGGTCCAGGGCCGGACCCCCAGGCTCCGGTGTTCTGCAGGTTCTGCGGAGCAAAGGTCCCGCAGGGATCTGCCTTCTGCCCGTCATGCGGCGGTAAACTTGAACAACAGGCCGGAATGCAGCCGCCTGCCGTTTCACGGGAGCCGGTATACAGGCCACCGGCAGGTCAGCCGCCAGTCTCTCCTCCTCCACCACCTGTACAGTCCGGTGGCGGTGGATTCGTTGCCCCTCCCCCTCCTCCCCCACCCGGTCAGGCGGGGTTCGGACGTCAGCCGGGCTATAATCCGCGTGACGGCGGGATCTCGATGGCAGACGATAGGGCATACGATGGAGCAAGTATGTCTCAAAAGGATCACAAGGTGATGATGAAGCAGCAGGCAAAGGCTGAAAAGGCGCGTTTAAAGGAGCATAAAAAGGCTCAAAAGTCCGCAGGCTACGATCCTTATGGTTACAGTGAGAGCCGTATGCCGGAGCCGAAGGTCCTGATAATGATAGTCGCGGTGATTGCGGTGATCGCGTTTGCCGGCTACGCATTTACAAGCGGGATGCTCGGCGGTGGCGGTGGCGGCGATCCGTCTTCCCCGGCCCAGACCCCCGGCAATACGGATGTGACCACGAACCCGACAAATCCCCTCGGGTCGGCGAGTACATCTGATACTTATGGTAACTGGTATTTCAGTATATTCTATCCTGGAGAATGGTCTGGAAGTTATACAGTAAACGGGGCAACAAAAACCATAACCGATGATTTTGGAGAATCACCATTATATGGTGCAAAACCGAACCAGCAGCTTGGAACTTTCAGTGGAACAGTTGTGGTGACTGCTAATATTCTTGATGAAGGAGCGGGTGGAAATCTTGAGATCTCTCTCTATGATGAAAAGGGTAAGGAAGTTGCCAAAGAAATATCGTCAGGATCCAGTAATACTGTGACATTGACATATCCATAGGCAGGAGGAGTGAAAAATGTATAAACTCGTACTGCTCCGTCACGGTGAGAGCGTCTGGAACAAGGAGAACCGCTTCACGGGCTGGACCGATGTCGACCTGTCTGAAAAAGGGCTGGCAGAGGCGCATAAAGCGGGAAAACTCCTGATGGATGAGGGATATCTCTTCGATATCGCGTACACCTCGGTCCTCAAGAGGGCGATTAGGACGCTGTGGATCACCCTCGATGAGATGGATCTGATGTGGATTCCGGTAACCCGCTCGTGGAGGCTTAATGAACGCCATTACGGCGCCCTTCAGGGGCTGAACAAGGCGGAGACCGCGGCAAAGTACGGCGACGAACAGGTCTTTACCTGGAGGAGGAGCTATGAGATCCCTCCCCCGGCACTTGAAGAGACCGATGAGAGGAACCCGCGAAACGATCCAAGATATGCCGGACTTTCGCCTGCGGAATATCCACTTACCGAATGCCTGAAGGATACCGTCGCAAGGTTTCTTCCTTACTGGAACGAAGAGATTGCCCCTGAGATAAGATCAGGAAAAAGAGTCCTTATCGCCGCCCATGGAAACAGTCTCCGTGCTCTCATCAAGCATCTCGACAATATATCGGACGATGAGATATCGGAGCTCAACATACCCACCGGTGTTCCTCTGGTCTATGAACTCGACGATAACCTCAGGGCCCTGCGCCATTACTACCTCGGAGATCAGGCCGAGATCGAGGCCGCAATAAAGTCTGTCGAAGGCCAGGGCAAGTCGAAATAATCCATTCTTATTTTTTATACCGATTGTGAGTTTTAATTCCCGGGAGTCAGTCAAGAGAGTAATTCAGGGGAATTATATGACAATGGATTTCACCCCATCCCGAAGAGACCTTTTAGCAGGAGCAGCCATTCGCTGTAAAGCCCGTGGATACGGACGGTCTCGCTCCTGAAGAATTCCGTTCCAGGTATGCCAAAGACCCTGGTCCCGTTCTTTTCGGGAGTATGCTCCGTAACAACAGGTTCCTGCGTCTCCGAATAAGTCGGCAATCCAGTCGTTTGCGTCCCTGTTGCCGGGGTTTCTTCTGCGGGGTTAATGACCGAAATATAGTCCTTCTCTGTAGCGGTATAGGATTCTCCTTCGCCATTCGTAACCGTGAGCGAAACGTCATAGTCCCCCGGGAAATTGTATATGTGAACCGGGTTTGGATCTGAAGACGTCCCGTCCTCAAAATCCCAGAAATACGATTTGATCTCCATACCTGTAGGAGTCTTGCTCGTGAATTTAACGGTCAGCGGGGTCTCGCCTGTCTTTTTATCTGCAGTAAAAGATGCGGCAAGACCACTTGTTACAGAGATATACCCATTTCGGGTGTACGTGTTAGACCTTGATTTGTCCGATGTAACCATAAGCTCCACAGTATAATTCCCGATCTTTGAATATTCATGTACCGGGTTTCTCTCTGTGGAGGATTTTCCGTCGCCAAACTTCCAGTACCATGTGGTTATCTCTCCGAATGATATCGTCGACTGGTCTGTGAACTTCACCTTGAGCGGCGGTTTTCCTGATTTGATATCTGCAGTAAAGAGGGCGACGGGTGTAGGGTTGCTTACTTTTATATCTGTCTGGTATTTGTCGATTTTCCCGTTGATGCCTGTGACCGTCAGGACCACCGTGTAGGTATTAGGGATTGTGAATGTATGAACCGGGTTCTTTGTGGAATCCTCGGGCTGTCCATCGTTGAAATTCCATGACGTGTCATGCACCCCGTAAGTGAGGTCGGTAAACGTAACCTCGAGGGGTGCATCTCCCTCTGTAACAGATGCAGAGAAGCATGCCTCAAGTTCGGGCTCTTTCATTACGACATTCTTCACGCTGGACTCTGTGATACCGTTATCAAAGACAGTTGTCAGGTTTACTGTGTAGGTGGCAACTTCAGGGTAGATGTACACAGGATTTTGCTGCGTGCTGTCAATTTCACCGTCGGAGTCAAAATCCCATTTCCAGGTGGTTACCGTTCCCGATCCGACTTTCCCTTTAAAAAAAACCTTTAGATAATCCGCTTCCTCCCCCTGTTCATATGTAAAGGTTGTGGTAAGTGCCGATGCCGGAACTATAATGATGAATAAAAGAACTGCAAAAAGGGTAATTAGCCTGAATCTCCGGGAATTTACATATCCGGAAATTTATGCACCTCCGAAGATCTGGAATCCTCTCTCTCCTTCCCCGATAAAAAAGAGGAAGAGCATAAGAATGACCAGGACCGGGATTGCAGCTGCAATCGCCGCCTGGCGGTCGTCAAGATTGTATGTCTCCTTTAAGCCGGTGAACTGGAGGAAGAAGGCCCATAAAGGAGCGATAAAAATACCGAAGAGTGGTATAAGGCCTGCAACCGCGAAGGGGCACATGGAATAAGCAGCAATTCTTATGTCGTCCAGAATGTCCTCTGCATTTCCGGTTATAAGCAGCCCGAGATAGAGGAGTGCTCCGTTGAATATCGCGTATATTATCCCCAGGACTACAATCTCGATTACCAGGAAGATCAATGCGCCTCCGTCCTTAAGCGAGGTCATCTCGGGGTAGGTTGAAGGGTCGAGCGATCCTGCGAAGAACTGGATTATTATTCCTGTCACAAACCCGAACACGGCAAGTGCGATGACGAGAACCGGAAGCGCCTCCAGCGGGTCCTGCCCCTTCGTCATCCTGAAGGTCTCAACAGGTGCCCTTATGAAGCCTATCAGTCTTCCGACAATTGAATCATCAGGGGAATATGAACTTCTGACTCCAAGCCCGAGAGGGTCCCTTGAATCTTTCCTGCTGATCTTCTTTTTCGCAGGTTTTCTCCGTCTTGGGGGTTTTGCTGTTTTTACTCTTGGTGCAGGTTTTGCAGAGAAGAAATCGTCATCATCGGCCCTGTCGGCATCGATTATTCCCGTTCCCTGTTTAGGTGCGGCATTAAAACCGCTTCCGCCTGCACCTCCTCCAATTGTTGCCCCGCATGACGAACAGAACCTGGCGCCCGGAGCATTCTGCCACCCGCACTGCGGGCAGAATGCCGTCTCCGGCGGCTTTGCAGAGAATCCGCTTCCCTGACCTGCCGGCTGAGATGCGGGCTGCTGTGGCGGCGCCTGATAAGCGGGAGCTCTCTGTGCTCCAAGGCCGGGGATGTGTGCGACACTACCTCCGGTGGATATTATATCCCTTATTGCTCCTGCCCACGTATCCCTCTCCTGCCACCTGTTTCCCGTATGCCAGTGCGAGAAGGTTAGCCTCATCGTCCTGATGTCTCCATTGGGAGATTCGACATTTAGGGCAATAACCGGCTCTTTCTGGGAATTAGTCTCGATATCCACGTTCCGGACAGAACTGAGAGATATCGATGCCGGTTTGTTCGGGTGGTTGGGGTCCGTGAGTGAAAGCTCTTTTCCGGTAAGTTTTAATGTAAATTCCTGTGATTTAACAACAATATTGTGGGCCTGAAGTACAACCCCCCCCGGTCCGGTGGCGCCGGGTGCAACAGGCCTCCCGGGCGACATCTGCATGGAAGGACCTTCAGAGAAAGGGGTCTGATATTGTGCCGGGGAAGGAGCGGGTGTCTCCGGGATATTTGCCGGAACGAACTCGGAGATCAATCCTTCAAGCTCCTTTTTAAGGTAATCCCTCTCCATGTTCCGCATCCCCGAAAAATCCTGTGAGAAGATGAGCGTCATCTTCTTCTGCGAACCATCAGGCGCCTTTATCGAGAGGACCAGGGTAGGCTCGTCTGAGATGGTCTGGCCTGTCTTAACAGAACCGATAACAGGAAGAGGGATCTCAATCGGTGTGGACGCTTTTGTATTGTCCTCCGAAAGAAAAACTCTCCTGTTTGTCAGGTACATCCTGAATTCGACTGTTTTTATCTCAATATTTGGAATTTCGAAAATTATTTTCTCATTATTTCCCAGTACCGGAGCTGGCGTTGCAATCACCTATATCTTTATTTTGAAATATATGTGCTTTATATAGAAATGATTTGCCCATAAACATCCCAAAATACCGGGATCAATTGACCCTGAAAAAGGTTAAACGCATGAAAAGCAATCATTTTTTATGAAATATATTATGAACAGCAGGATGGTGGCTGCAGTCTTTCTCGTGACTGTTCTCTTTTTCTGCCACACTGCGTCCGCCGTCGGCGGGGATGTCGGATGGTATGAAATCCATTGCAACGTTGACGGTGCAGATGTCTATTTTGACGGAATGTATAAAGGCCAGATACACAGCGGCGTATTGTCCGTGGGAGTATATACCACCGGTTCGCCGTACAGCACAGTATCCGTTCAGAAGGACGGTTATTACACCGCAACCACGCAGCTTCCGTCGGCACCTGCTGCAGGAGAGACCTCCAATGTCTATGTAACGCTGAATCCGCAGCCCACCCAGACGGAATCCGGGTACGGCTCGATCTATGTATCGACCAGCCCCTCCGGTGCGAGGATTCATCTAAACGACCAGTACCAGGGCTTATCGCCGATTACAATAAGCGGTCTCCGGCCAGGATCATACTCCATAGATGCGGAGATGAACGGATATGAGAATGCAGAAAAGACTGTCACAGTCTCGGAAGGAACGACAAAGAACGTCTACCTTGCGCTTGAATCCCCCGGGTCGGTCTCTGTGGAATCCAACCCGGCTGATGCTTACGTATACGTAAACGGGAATATGGTCGGAAAGACCCCTTATGTGGTCACAGGGCTTTCGGGAGGCGATCATGAGTTCATGGTGACGAAGAATGGTTATTACAACTGGAAGAAGACGGTGAACGTCGTCGAAGGGCAGCAAAAATCAATATACGCCACCCTGCAATCAATAGACCAGACCCAGTCGATCCTTGTTACATCCGGGCCGTCGGGAGCTAAGATCTACCTCGACGGCGTGTACAAGGGGGAGACGATGAGCGGCCAGGCGTTTCCGATAAATGATGTCTCGCCCGGAATTCATTCCCTGGTCCTTGAACTTGACGGGTACCCTGATTACAGGACAAGCGTTTCTATAGTCCAGGGCGGACCTGCCGTCGAGATAGATGCGGTGATGGGCGAAGATCCGGCACAGAAGACAGGTTCTATCTATGTAACTTCGACGCCTTCCGGT